>NZ_JAWUEB010000019.1:0-66310 GCF_036663535.1 Pantoea sp. T14 | reverse complement strand
GCGGGGGCCGGATTTGAACCGACGACCTTCGGGTTATGAGCCCGACGAGCTACCAGGCTGCTCCACCCCGCGTCCGTGGAAGCGCACTATACGCTGAGTGCTGATTGTTGCAACCCCTTTTCGGAAGGAAAGTTTAAATTTACAGTCGATTGCTGAAAGAATAGACCATTTGTTGAAATAGTGAACTGATGCAGGCAGTGACAGAGAGGATGGATTTCATTCTTACGGGCGCTTTGCTATCGTCGCCGTGCGAACAGTTTATAAAAAGAGATGATGATGAAAGGATGTTGGGCGAAGTATGCACTTACTGGCGCATTTTTAGCGCTACTGGCTGGCTGTAGTTCCAAACCCACCGATCGTGGACAGCAATATAAAGATGGTAAGCTTGAACAGCCTTTAGCGCTGGTGAATCAGCCTAACGCTAAAGGGCGCCCGGTTAACGGCAAAGATTTCGGTGAGCAGGTGCGTCAGGTTCAATATGCATCTTCTGGACTGTTTGGCCGCCAGAATGGCACTTACAGCGCCATTGAAAGCTGGCTAATGGCGGGTGCCGATACGCGTCAGCTGCGTCAGTTCGGTTTGAATGCATTCCAGATGGAAGGCACCGATAACTACGGCAATGTACAATTCACCGGTTACTACACGCCAGTTGTTGAAGCACGTTATACCCGCCAGGGTGAGTTCCAGTACCCGATTTATCGCTTACCTCCTCGCAAGCGTGGCGAGAAATTACCTAGCCGCGCCTCTATATATAGTGGTGGCATCGACGATCGTTACATCATCGCTTACAGCAATTCGCTAATCGACAATTTCATGATGGATGTGCAGGGCAGCGGCTACGTTGATTTTGGTGATGGACGACCAATGCGTTTCTTCGGCTATGCCGGCAAAAATGGCTGGGGCTATCACAGCATTGGTAAAGAACTGATCGATCGCGGCGAAGTGAAGCGTGAAGATATGTCGATGCAGGCGATCCGCCAATGGGCGCAGGAACATTCTCCACAGGAAGTCCGCACGCTGCTGGAAACCAACCCTTCGTTTGTCTTCTTCAAGGCAGAAGAATATACGCCAGTGCGCGGTGCGAGCGCAGTACCGCTGATAGCGAAAGCCTCGGTGGCCTCCGATCGTTCAATTATTCCTGCCGGAACAGTATTGCTGGCAGAAGTGCCGCAGTTGAACGAGAAGGGTAAGTTCAATGGCAAATATGAGATGCGTTTGATGGTGGCGCTGGATGTGGGTGGCGCAATCAAAGGCCAGCATTTTGATATTTACCAAGGCATTGGCCCAGATGCTGCTCACCTTGCTGGCTTCTATAATCACTATGGTCGCGTATGGGTATTGAAAGCCGCGCCAGGCACTGGGCAGCCTGTGTTCAGTAACCCGCAAAATGGTAATAATGGTTCTCTGTTATTGGGTTCTAATTAATGTCTTATCTGCGGGCCAATCGGCCCGCACGACTTTACAGGTTAAATTATGAGTAGGGTTAACGACGCCTGGCGCCAACGCTTTGGAGGGACTGCGCGTCTTTATGGTCAGGATGCGCTGCAACAATTTGCTGATGCGCATTTCTGCGTAATTGGTATCGGTGGCGTTGGCTCATGGGCAGCGGAAGCGCTGGTGCGAACCGGCATCGGCAAAATTACGCTGATTGATATGGATGATGTCTGCATCACCAACACCAACCGGCAGATTCATGCGCTGAATGGCAATGTGGGCAAAGCAAAAACTGAAGTCATGGCCGATCGCATGCGCGCTATCAATCCAGATTGCGAAGTGATTTGTATTGATGACTTCATCACGCCTGAAAATACCGCTGAGCTGATGGCTGCAGGTTACGACTATGTGATTGATGCGATCGATAGCGTGCGTCCAAAAGCGGCGCTGATCGCATGGTGCCGCCGTAACAAGATCCCGCTGATCACTACCGGTGGTGCGGGTGGGCAGATCGATCCTACCCAGATCCAAGTCGCCGATCTGGCGAAAACGATTCAGGATCCGCTGGCTGCAAAATTACGTGAGCGTTTAAAACAGCTTGGCGTCGTTAAGAGCAGCAAAGGCAAGTTAGGCATTGATTGCGTTTTTTCTACCGAAGCGCTGGTTTATCCGCAGCCGGACGGCAGCGTATGCGCCTCTCGCAGTACGGCGGAAGGCCCTAAACGCATGGATTGCGCCTCAGGATTTGGTGCGGCCACGATGGTGACCGCGAGCTTTGGTTTTGTGGCTGTTTCACATGCGCTGAAGAAATTCATGGCGCGTGCGGCACGTCAGGCTTAACGCAACGCTTCGTGTGCCTGATGCTTAACTGCATCGGCTAGCGCCTGTAACCCGCTACTGCGTGAAGCGCTAAGCTGAGCGCGTAAGCCTAAATCCTCAAACAGCTGCAAAGGATCTTCATCTACCAGCATTTGTGGCGTTTTACCTTCAACGGCGGTCAGCAAAACCGCCAGCAGGCCGCGCACAATGCGGCCTTCGCTATCACCGTAAAAGTGCAAAGTGCCGTCATGGCGCATCTGACTGCTTAGCCAGACGCGATTTTCACAGCCGCTTAATTCAATCTCCGGTGTTTTCAACGCTTCCTCTAACGCGGGAAGTTGGCGGCTGAGCTGAATCAGCTGACGATAGCGATCTTCCCACTGATGAAAATGCGCAAATTTATCTTTCAAACTTTCAATGGTGATCAGATCGCCAAACGGGTGTGGCGCTAACATTGATGAACTCATATCAAGGCTCCGATAACAACGCGATGGCGCTACGCATGGCGCGTAACAGCGCATCAACATCTTGCAGATTATTATAGGGCGCAAACGAAACACGCAGCGTGCCGCTGACACCCAGCGCTGCCAGCAACGGTTGAGCACAATGTTGGCCGGCTCGCAGCGCAATGCCGTGCTCCGCTAGCAGCGTAACGATGTCGCTGTGATGAATGCCTTCGAAGTCAAAAGCCAGCAGACTGGCGTTACCACAGCGGAAACTGCGAAAGCCGGGCAATTCGGCGAGTTGTTCTTCTGCGAGACTGGCAAGCTGCTGGCTCCACATCTCCGCTTTGCTTTGGTCGTGCTGACTGAGCCAGGTTAATGCTGCACTTAACCCCACCACGCCTGCCACGTTCGGCGTTCCTGCTTCAAAACGCCACGGCACCGGTTGAGGCGTAAAGCCACTGAAGTCAACCTGTGTCAGCATTTTGCCGCCACCTTGCCAGGGACTCATCGCTTCCAGCAGTTCAGCTTTACCGTACAGCACACCAATGCCCATCGGGCCGTAAAGCTTGTGTCCTGAAAATGCATAGAAGTCGATATCCAGCGCCTGCATGTTCGGCGGGCAATGCACCACGCCTTGCGCGCCATCAACCATCACTTTCGCGCCGAACGCATGTGCTAGCTGAATCGCCTGCGCCAAATCGGGACAGCCGCCCGTAACGTTCGACATTTGTCCAATTGCCAGCAAGCGCGTGCGGTTGTTAAGCAAAGCAGGCAGTAGCGAAATATCGGGCAGGCGATCAGCCCCAATCGGCCATTTCACCACTTTTGCGCCACGCGCTTGCGCCACCATTAACCACGGGACCAGATTCGCGTGGTGTTCGGCTTCACTGACCACGATTTCGTCACCCGCCTGTAAACGTGGCAGCAACCAACTGTTGGCCACTAAATTGATGGCTTCGGTGGTGCCGCGTGTCCAGATAATCTGCCGAGGATCGGCCGCGTGCAACCAATGAGCAACCTGATTGCGGGCCTGCTCGTAACGTTCGGTAAGCTGGCGTGCGGCTGCAAACTGACTGCGATGAACGGTGCCTGCGCTCAGGCTGTAGAACTGCTGTGTGGTATCAATGACGACTTGCGGCTTCAGCGTAGTTGCTGCGCTATCGAGATAGACGCCAGCGTCGTCTAGCGCAGGAAACTGTTGGCGAAAAGCACTGGGATTAAATGCGGTCATGCGCGTCTCTTGATAATGACTCATGATGATAATAAATAGGACCAGACCGAAAGAAAGGGTTCCGCCTGGCAAAGCTGAAAAAGCGCGTTATGCTGAATATTGCAAGGTTTGAACCAAACCCGCATAACGATGCGACCTAATTTAGTTGATCTCACTTATCTGCTGCTTCTGGTCAGCGTAACGCGGGTGGTTTAATGCAATCAATCTGCAAGGAGATAGAAGATGAATAAACTCACCGCAGTGCTGGCCGTTTGTACCATGGCTTTTACCCTGACTGCTTGTTCAAGCAACTACGTTATGCACACGAATGATGGTCGCACCATCGTCGCTGATGGTAAACCCAAGGTAGATGATGAAACCGGTATGATCAGCTATAAAGATGCCAATGGCAACGAACAGCAGATCAACCGTACTGATGTGAAAGAAATGGTTGAGATGGGCCAGTAAGCAGGCAAAAAAAAGCACCGCAATTTGCGGTGCTGTTTAAAAAATTTCTATGGACAGACAGGGTAAATCTACAGGAATTAAAAGCTTGATCTGCAAAGGTCAGATCAAAAATGCAAACACAACATCACGACCACAAGCCAAAAGCTTTCGGAAAATCTGCGAACTCACTCACAAATCCTAAAACTTTTCGTTCCGGCTCAGGAAGTGCGGCAACTATAGGTATTTGCTGGAGCTTCCTCAACGGACAAATTATAATGTCTCGGATTAAAATTTCTAATACGTAAAGGCTTTGTATAAGCTTTGGTATTTGTTGCCGATCCGGATACGGAAAACCATGTCAAAACGTCTTCCTCCTCTTAATGCGCTGCGGGTTTTTGACGCCGCTGCACGCCATTTAAGCTTTACCAAAGCCGCTGAAGAGCTTTTCGTCACCCAGGCAGCTGTAAGCCATCAGATAAAATCTCTGGAAGATTTCCTTGGCTTAAAGCTATTTCGCCGGAGAAATCGTTCGCTTTTACTGACAGAAGAAGGGCAAAGCTACTATTTAGACATCAAAGAGATTTTCTCTGCGATTAACGAAGCGACACGCAAATTACAGGCACGCAGCGCCAAGGGCGCTTTAACGGTCAGTTTGCTACCCAGTTTTGCCATTCAATGGCTGGTTCCGCGTCTTTCCAGCTTTAATATGGCTTATCCGGGAATCGATGTGCGTATTCAGGCCGTAGACCGTGATGAAGAGAAGTTAGCTGATGATGTTGATGTGGCTATTTTCTATGGGCGCGGCAACTGGCCGGGCCTTCGAGTCGAAAAATTGTACGCTGAATATCTGCTGCCTGTTTGCTCACCTGCATTAATGACGGGCGATAATCCACTTAAAACGCCAATGGATTTGTCGCGCTTTACCTTGCTACATGATGCTTCGCGTCGTGACTGGCAATCCTACATTCGTCAGTTAGGTGTGCAGCACATTAACGTCCAGCAAGGGCCGATTTTTAGTCATAGCGCAATGGTTTTACAGGCCGCGATTCATGGTCAGGGTGTGGCATTAGCCAACAATGTGATGGCGCAAAGTGAAATTGAAGCAGGCCGATTGGTTTGTCCTTTTAACGATGTATTAGTCAGTAAAAACGCTTTTTATCTGGTTTGTCATGACAGTCAGGCAGAACTGGGTAAAATAGCCGCCTTTCGACAGTGGATTCTGGCCAAAGCAGCAACCGAACAAGAAAAATTCCGCTTCCGCTATGACCAGTAACGTTTTGATTCTGCAAAGTTTGATTTCTACCTAATTGATTTCTGCACAAGCGATTGATTCAGAATGAATGCAGATGCACCTTGAGGATTGTTTAATGTCCAGTCGTGCCATGTTGATTTTTGCTGCTATCAGTGGGTTTTTGCTGGTGGCTTTTGGTGCTTTCGGCGCCCATGTTTTAAGCGGTTCACTCGGGCCAGCCGAGATGGCGTGGATTCATACCGGTCTTGAATATCAGGCTTATCACACCTTAGCGGTGATTGGCCTTGGCGCTGCGATGTTGCGTCGCGCCAATATCTGGTTTTACTGGAGCAGCGCATTGATGGCACTTGGCATCGTGTTGTTTAGCGGAAGCCTTTATTGTCTGGCGCTGTCGCATTTGAAGTTTTGGGTTTTTGTCACCCCAGTTGGCGGGCTTTGTTTCCTGGCCGGTTGGTTTTTGATGTTGATTGGCGCGCTGCGTCTTAAACGAAAGGCAGATCGCCATGAATAAAGTATTGCTGTATTGCCGTTCCGGTTTTGAAAAAGAGTGTGCGGCTGAAATTGCCGCTAAAGCAGCGGAACGCGAAATCTATGGATTTCCTCGCGTTAAAGAAGATTCAGGTTATGTGCTGTTCGAGTGCTACCAGTATGAAGATGCCGATCGCCTGATAAAGGAACTCCCTTTTGAGGAGCTTATCTTCGCGCGTCAGATGTTAGTTGTCGGTGAGCTATTGCGTAACCTGCCGCAAGAAGATCGTATTTCTCCGGTAGTCGGCATGCTGACGGGTGTGGTTGAGAAAGGGGGTGAACTGCGTGTAGAAGTGCCAGACACCAACGAAGCTAAAGAGCTGACTAAGTTCTGTCGCAAATTTACCGTGCCGCTGCGGGCCAGTCTGCGCGAAAACGGAATTTTGTTAGGTTATGAAAGTCCTAAGCGTCCTGTGGTGCATGTTTTTTTCATCGCTCCGGGCACCTGTTATGTAGGCTATTCCTATCCGAACAACAATTCTCCGCTTTATATGGGCATTCCGCGGCTTAAGTTCCCTTCTGATGCGCCGAGCCGTTCAACGCTGAAGCTGGAAGAGGCTTTTCATGTCTTTATCCCTGCTGATGAATGGGATGAACGTTTAACAGGCGGCATGTACGCCGTTGATCTCGGTGCTTGTCCGGGGGGCTGGACCTATCAACTGGTACAACGCAGCATGATGGTTTATGCGGTTGATAACGGTCCAATGGCACCAAGCCTGATGGATACCGGACAGGTAATGCATGAGCGAGCAGACGGCTTTAAGTTCCGTCCGCCGCGTACCAATATCACTTGGCTGGTTTGCGATATGGTCGAAAAACCGGTGCGCGTGGCAAACCTGATGACAGAATGGCTGGTAAACGGCTGGTGCCGCGAAGCGATCTTCAATCTGAAGTTGCCAATGAAAAAGCGTTACGAAGAGGTTACGCAAATTCTGGCGATGATCGAAGAGCGTTTTCAAGAGAACGGTATTAATGCGCAGATTCGTGCACGTCACCTCTATCACGATCGCGAAGAAGTGACGGTGCATATTCGTCGCATCTGGGCTGCGGTTGGTGGGCGTCGCGACGAGCGGTAATTTAATGAGGCTGAGTGCTGCGGCACTCAGCCTTCATAACGCAGCGTTTTTAAATTCCCTTGTAGTACTAAATCCTGCTTGAGCGTGGCAACTTGCCGGCTGATTTGCGCCATTTGCTGTTCTGCCTGCAATTTTTTGCGCCACTTTGTGGGGACTTGATCCAGTTGCTGATAAATTCCTTCCAGCGTTCCAAACTGCTGTAACAATTCTTTGGCACTTTTGGGCCCAATACCGGCAATGCCCGGAATTTTGCTGCTGCTGATTCCACACAACCCCCAATAATCAGGCAAAAGCTGTGGCGCAACGCCAAATTCTGCTGCAATAAAAGGCACATCCAGCCAGCGTTTTTGGAAGTAGTCACGAATGCGGATTGCCGGGGCCAGCAGCTGACAATATCCTTTGTCTGTAGAAACGATGGTGGCCTGATGGCCAGCTTCAGCCATTTTTACTGCCAGCGTGGCGGCGAGATCGTCAGCTTCGTCCTGATCAGCAATCCAGCAGCTCACTCCCGCAGCGCGAAAGGCCTCCTGCAGTGCAGGCATTTCTGCCTGTAAGTCTTCCGGCATCGGCGGACGTCCACTTTTGTAGTCCGGTAATAAATCGTGACGCCAGCCTTGATGTCGGGTTTCTCCGTCAAAAACCGCAACAACATGGGTGGGTTGCGTATGACCGAGCAGCTGTCGTAGTGCAGCTACGCAGCCATCAACACAAGGCGAACCCTGTACTGCATGTAAACGGCGGATAAGGTTTAGTGCATCAATAATGAGAAGATGAAGAGGCATGAGAATATGGGCAGCCCGAAAGCTGCCTCCTGATTTATTTGATGATTTCGTAGCAAGGAATGTAAGCGGTGCCCGGCAGTTTCATGCGTTGCTGAGCGACAAATCCCTGTAGCAGCTCGTCCATGCGGTGCATGATATCCGCATCACCATGAAGCTTGTAGGGACCTTTTTCACGGATTTCACGAATGCCCATCTCTTTAACGTTACCGGCCACAATGCCTGAGAAGGCGCGACGCAAATCTGCAGCCAGTTTTTCCGGCGGCTGATGAGTGTAAAGATTCAGATTGGCCATGTTTTCATGCGTCGGCATAAACGGAACCTGTAAATCTTGCGCAATGCGAATGGACCAGTTGAAGCTATAGGCATCGCCGGTTTCGCGGCGATATTCTTTCACTTCTGGCATCGCTTTTTTCATCAGGCGCGCAACTTCGTGGGCGTCTTCAATGATGATTTGATAATACTTACGTGCCTGCTCGCCCAAGGTGCTGACAATGAAATCATCCAGTACACGGAAGTAGTCAGCACTCTCTTTCGGTCCCGTCAGAATCAGCGGTAACACCTGATCGCTGTTCTGTGGATTCATCATGATACCCAACAGATAAAGCAGTTCTTCCGCTGTGCCCACACCACCTGGAAAGATAATGATGCCATGTGCCATTCGCACAAACGCTTCAAGGCGTTTTTCAATGTCCGGCATGATGATTAATTCGTTCACCAGCGGATTCGGCGGTTCGGCGGCAATAATAGAGGGTTCAGTTAACCCAATAAAACGGCTGTCGCGATAGCGTTGCTGCGCGTGGCCCACCGCCGCGCCTTTCATCGGCGCTTCCATGACGCCAGGACCGCAGCCGGTGCAAATATTCAGTTCGCGCAAGCCGAGTTGCGTACCGACATTACGGCAATACTGATATTCGACCGCGTTAATCGAGTGGCCGCCCCAGCACACCACAGTGTTGGGATATTCACCGATATGCAGCGCACGCGCATTACGCAGAATTGAAAAGACCGTGTTGGTGATATTGGCTGAGTCATCCGCATCGAGATTTTGAAAGCGTCCCGAACCCGAAAGCTGGCCACTCACAAACAAAATATCGCGCAATACGGCAAACAGGTTGGCCTGTAATGACCGAATGATACGCCCATCCACAAACGCCTCTTCCGGCGGGTTGATCAGCTCAAGTTTTACGCCGCGCTCACGGCGCAACACATTGATGTCAAAGTTTTCAAAGCGGGAAAGCAGTTCATGGCTACTGTCAGTCTGGCTACCGGAGTTGAGCACGGCGAGAGAACAGTTACGGAACAGCTGGTAAAGATCGCTGCTGGCCGTGCGTTTCAGCATGTCGACTTCTAACTGAGAGAGCAGGTCCATGGAGCCAAGTGGGCTGATATGAGTGATCATGTAAACTCCTTTACACCCGCCTGGGTGATTGGTGGCACTGCAAATGCAGTGACGAAATACCCTTCACGCTTCAAGCCACAGCGGCGCTAGCATCACTTGTTTTCCCATTTGCCGATTTGATTCAGCGTCTGCGATGTGCCCGTTTGCTGTCGCCCTGCAACCCGAATTATTTTGATTAAAACTCTCTGGACGACGAACCCAACGTTCGCCGCCGTGTTCAGAGTAGCCTTGTCAGCAGGAACAGCTCAAGCGGATCCGTATGCGCTAAGCACAGCCTGCGAGTGATCTCGCAAACTATTGACGAACCAGGCGTGAATAACCTGGAGAGAAAGGCACGTTGCTGCGCCACGGATTGATATCTAATCCACCGCGTCGCGTATAGCGTGCATAGACCGTCAGTTGTTCTGGATGACAGAAGCGCAGAATGTCATTAAAAATGCGTTCAACGCATTGTTCATGAAATTCGTTGTGCTGGCGGAAAGAGATCAGATAGCGCAACAGCTTTTCACGTTCGAGGCGCGGGCCTTTATAGTGAATCATCACCGAACCCCAATCAGGCTGGTTGGTGATCAAACAGTTGGATTTCAGTAAATGGCTTACCAGCGTCTCTTCAACCACTTCGCTGCCGGTTGCATCGGCCAAATAATCAGCATTGAAACGATAATCGTCGATTTCGATATCTTGTTCATCAATGCAGTAACCCTCGAAATGACCGATGGGCTGACCCTCAACTTCGCTGAGTCGAAACAGCGCGACCGTTACATCACCTTCTGCGCAGGCACGCAGATCGCGCTCTAGCGTTTGACGGACTTCGCCCCAGTCGGCGAATTTGGTCTGATTAAAGCTGTTAAGATAAAGCTTGAAGCTTTTCGACTCGATAAGATTGCGACTGCTTGCACTGAGCACCACTTCACCGACAGCAACCTGCGGTAGGCCTTTGTTGTTGAGCCACGACAGCTCATACAGCGTCCAGATGTCTGAGCCAGAAAACGGCAGGCTATCGGGAAAAAGGCCTAGCGGTTCACGGTTCAGGCTACGCGGAACCGCCTGCAACAAGCTGTTGTCATAGCGATCGTGATAGGCTGTGGGTTTGCCCAGCGTCAGGTTGCTTAACGCCTGATCCTGTTCGTGAGAAGACATAACGGTTTCCATCAAAATTAAACAAAGTGGGTAAGTGTAACCCATCAGAAGTGAGAATATGAACGATGCAGCAAACTGCTGAAGCGCTACACGACTTTACCACCCGATATTGCCAGGTTTGGCAACAACTTTATGGCCATGCTCCTGCCAGTGCTGAGCTTACTGGTGTTCCGTCGCCGTGCGTTATTGAAGAACGCAACGATCGCGTACTGTGGCAACCTCAGCCATTCAGCCTGCCACCTTCGCTTGATGCAGTGGAAAGAGCGTTGGATATTGAGTTGCAGCCCGCCATCACGGCCTTTTACACCAGTCAGTTTGCCGGAGATATGCAAGCGCGTTTCGAACAGCAACAGTTGACCCTGTTACAGGTCTGGAGTGAAGAAGACTTCCTGCGTTTGCAGGAAAATTTGATCGGGCATTTGGTTATGAAACGCCGGCTGAAATTACCGCCCACGCTGTTTATTGCCACGACAGAATCGGAAGAGGAAATCATCTCGCTGAGTAATCTGAGCGGCGAAATTATTCTTGAACAGCCTGGCCGTAAAAATCATCGCATTCTTTCAGAAAATATTGAGATATTTCTTAAGCATTTACAACCGTTTAGTCTATGAGATGCAGAGATTGCCCGCTTTGTTTGTGAGATATCTCTTACAGGCGCTGTGAGAGATCATCTTAAAATGCATAAGACTTCTAGATGTCTCCAATGTAAAAAGATTGTGAATCATCGACTTAATGGCATTAGTCCGAAATAGTAGCAATAAGTTAATGGCGTTACGTTTTTTAGTAGCTTGTTTACGCGAAGCATTCTGTCAGAATGTTTCGCACTAGCAGGACGCTAAGGACAAAAGATATCGTCAGGATGATGTTAAGCCATGAGGCGGGAACGTAACGGAGTTTACGGCACAAGGAAGGCTTCACCGGATGAAGCAGGACACTCAGGATTGAGACAGGGACACCTCCAGGATGGAGAATGAGAGCCTCTTAGAATAGGTGGCGGGCCAGGATGCTAAGGATTCATCAAGAAGATGGGCGGCAGGAATGCACGTGGACCAGTTGTCATGGAAGAGCAGGGAGCATAAACGTAGCAGGAAAGCTGCAAACGAACCGGGAGCACTGTTTATACAGTGCTCCCTTTTTTTGTGCCTACGTTAACAAGTGATATGCTTGCCGCCCCTTTTTTTACTGCTCGCTGGAGGTGGCGCATGACGCCGGAACAATTGATTACGCAACGGCTGGAGCAGGTTGAGGCGATAATGCTTGAGCACGATCTCTGGCAAACGACGTCGCCCCAGGCCAGCGCTTTCGAGAGTCGTGAACCTTTTTGTCTCGACACCCTGGAACCACTGGAATGGCTGCAATGGGTGCTTATTCCCCACATGCACGCTTTAATCGCCGCACAGCAACCACTGCCGAAGAACTTCGCTATCGCCCCTTATTTTGAGATGGCGTTAGCGCCTGCGCAGGCGGGCCGCCCGCTGTTATTACTTACGCTGCGTCAGCTCGACGCGTTGTTTATGGACGATGCCGTCTGATGTTAGAAATTCTTTATCAAGATGAGTGGCTGGTGGCGGTTAACAAACCCGCAGGCTGGCTGGTACACCGCAGTTGGCTCGATCGCAATGAAAAAGTCTTTGTGATGCAGACGGTACGCGATCAAATCGGCCAGCACGTCTTTACTGTTCACCGTCTTGATCGACCTACTTCCGGTGTGCTTCTGATGGGGTTGTCCAGCGAGGTAGGGCGGTTGCTTTCGCTGCAATTTGAACATCATCAGATACAAAAAACCTATCACGCGGTACTGCGAGGCTGGCTGGAAAGCAGCGACACGCTGGATTATCCGCTGATGGAAGAGCGGGACAAAATCGCCGATAAGTTTGCCAGTGAAGAGCGTATCGCGCAGCCAGCCGTCACCGATTACAGGGCGTTAGCAACAGCAGAAATGCCGCTGCCGGTAGGGCGTTACCCCACCGCACGTTACAGTCTGGTCGAGTTATCGCCGAAAACCGGGCGCAAACATCAGCTAAGACGCCATATGTCGCACCTGCGCCATCCGATCATCGGCGACAGCGCGCACGGAGATTTAAAGCAGAATCGCGGTGCGGCTGCGCATTTTGGTGCAAACCGATTAATGCTGCACGCCAGCAGTTTATCGCTGACACATCCCATCACGGGTGAACCGCTGATGATCCGCGCCGGACTGGATTCAGTGTGGCAAAACCTGATGAATCACTTTGGCTGGCAGAATCTCATCCCTGAGGTTCCGAGGGTTGAGTTTGAGCCGCAGCCACGCCAGGATATCAGTTCAGAATAAGGAGAGCGCTCATGGCAAAGATAGGCATTTTTGTAGGCACGGTTTACGGTAATTCGCTGCTGGTCGCAGAAGAAGCAGAACCGATTTTGCAAGAGCAAGGCCACAACGTAAACGTGTTTGAGGACCCAACGCTGGCGGAGTGGAATGATTACAGCAATGATGTGGTGTTGGTGATTACTTCCACCACAGGCCAGGGCGATTTTCCAGACAGCATTGCCGAGCTGGTCAACGGGGTGAAAGAGAAGTTAGGTTATCAGCCAACGCTGCGTTATGGCGTGATTGCGTTGGGTGACAGCAGCTACGATCATTTCTGTGGAGCAGGTAAAACCTTCGATGCACTGTTGCAAGAGCAAAGTGCACAACGCGTGGGTGAGATTTTATTGGTAGATGCCACAGAGAATCCTGAGCCTGAAACGGTGACATCACCGTGGGTCGAAAGCTGGGGCAAACTGCTGTAATGAGATGCGCGCTTTCACCCTGGAAAGCGCGCTTTTATCATCAGGTTATCGGAGCAGGATTGAATACCGCCAGCTGATTACGAATTCCCCAACGATCTGACCATGTCTGTTTCCTGCCGCTGGCAATCTCCAGAATCAACGTGAATAACCGCCAGCCAACCTGTTCAATGGACTCTTCGCCGGTCGCAATAGTGCCAGCATTAATATCCATCAGATCGTGCCAGCGCTCAGCCAGCGCATTACGCGTCGCCATTTTGATCACCGGAATCGCCGCCAAACCGTAAGGCGTTCCACGTCCGGTGGTAAAAACTTGCAGCGTAATGCCAGATGCCAATTGTTGCGTGCCGCAAACGAAATCGCTGGCGGGTGTTGCCGCATAGATTAATCCCCGACGCGTCGGGCGTTGACCCGCTGACAACACTTCAACAATAGGGCTGCGACCCGATTTAGCAATTGACCCCAGCGCTTTCTCCACCACGTTCGCCAGACCGCCTTTTTTATTACCTGGCGAAGGATTGGCGCTGCGATCGGTTTGTCCCTGATCGAGGTAATTGTCATACCAGGCCATCTCTTCTAACAGACGCTTACCAACTTCTTCATTTATTACGCGTGGCGTCAGTAGATGAATGGCATCACGCACTTCAGTCACTTCAGAAAACATCACCGTTGCACCGCAGCGCACCAGCAAATCAGAAGCAAATCCAACGGCGGGATTAGCCGTCACGCCGGAAAAGGCATCGCTACCGCCACATTGCATACCCACAACAAGTTCAGAAGCGGGACACGTTTCGCGCTGACGCTGATTCAGACGTTTTAAATGGCGTTCCGCGACCTGCAAAATCTCATCGACCATCGCACCAAATCCCACCAGCTTTTCATCTTGCAGACGCACAATGTCATTGTCATCTAATGAAATAGCCTGCACATCAGGCGTGCCGGTCAGCAGGCGCTCCGGCTGCAACTTCTCACAGCCCAAACTCACAATCATTACTTCGCCACCGAAGTTAGCGTTTAACGCCAGATTATGGATGGTGCGGATCGGCACCACCGCAGCGGGTGCGTTGATCGCCACGCCACAACCATAAAGGTGATTCAACGCCACCACGCCATCAACATTGGGATATTTAGGCAACAGATCGCGCTCTATCAGCTGCACGACAAAGTCCACCACGCCCGCGACACAATGCACGCTAGTGGTAATGCCCAAAAGATTGCGCGTACCGACGCTGCCATCTGCGTTGCGGTAGCCTTCAAAGGTATAACCTTCGAGTGCAGGAAGATCGGGGGGAATATTATTGGCTAGCGGCAAGCTGGCCAGCGGTGGCGCTTCGGGTAACGCCACCAGCGATTCATCAATCCAGCTCCCTTGTGCAATGTCTCGCAGCGCATAGCCAATCACCTCGCCGTAGCGCAGTATCTCGCCATCTTTAGCAATCGCGCTCAGCGCCACCTTGTGACCTTGCGGCACATGCTCGGTCAGTGTCAGGCCATCGGCAAAAGTCGTGCCTGCCGGTAAACCTTGATTGTTCACCACAATGGCGACGTTGTCCGCTTCATGTACTTTGATGTAGAGCGGTTGTTCAGTCGGATTCAGGGTCATCGCTCACCTTCCAGTCATTCGCGCCGTACTTTTGCGGCGCGGTGTAATGATGTTACTTGTCACACGCTCAGTATTTGCCGACTTCAGTATAAGGAGACGCTGCTGGCCACGCATTGTGCAACTGTCTGGCTTTGAGGCGTTTTCAAACGCTGATTTAGTGTGAACAACCAAAAGCAAGTGAAGAATCTCACAAAGCCCATTCTTTGAACGCTGTTTTGCACCAAATCGGGAGGTTATTTCCGGGTTCCGTGAGCCGTGCCGCAGCCATATGTGCAAACGCCAGATAATTGATATTAACGCCGCGTTATTCTCAGGCGTTTATCCAGTGTCAGCGCTAAATCCTGTTCATATACTGATTTCCGTTATCCAACGTTAGGTTATTTGTCACGACGTACTTTCGATTTGCCAATAAAAAAATCGCCGTGTTTAACCCAACTTCTCTCTGATACCCAACGCGATGTGTATGCAGTCAGAGCGAAAGTCGTGAACGCTATATCCGTCACACTTCGAGCCGCTGGTGTGTTGCCTGCGCTTGCTCACCCCGGGCACTTAACAAGTAAGTTTCCAGGGTTTCACGAGCTTGCCGTCTTCCTGCGACTCGAATTATTAAGGGTATGCAATTCAGGAGTGCATCATGAATAGTTATAGCCAGACCGCGGAGTCGGTACAAAAACGTACCCATGCGCGTTACTGGATTGTGGTGATGTTATTTATTGTCACCTCATTCAACTACGGGGACCGCGCCACCATTTCGATTGCCGGTTCGGCGATGTCCAAAGATATCGGTCTGGATTCGGTCGGACTGGGCTACATCTTCTCTGCGTTCTCATGGGCTTATGTCATTGGCCAGATTCCTGGCGGTTGGCTGCTCGACCGCTTCGGCTCAAAACGCGTCTACTTCTGGAGCATCTTTACCTGGTCGTTGTTTACCTTGCTACAGGGTTTCGTCGATGTGTTCAGCGGCTTTGGCATCATCGTTTCGCTGTTTATGTTGCGATTCCTGGTCGGCTTGGCTGAAGCGCCATCCTTCCCTGGCAACAGCCGCATTGTCGCCGCCTGGTTCCCTGCACAGGAGCGCGGTACGGCAGTGGCTATCTTCAACTCAGCGCAATATTTCGCCACAGTGATCTTCGCACCTATCATGGGTTGGCTGGTCTCTGAGGTTGGTTGGGCACACGTGTTCTGGTTCATGGGTGGATTGGGCATCATCCTCAGCTTTATCTGGCTGAAAGTGATCCACGATCCCACCGATCATCCGGGCGTGAATAAAGCCGAGCTGGAGTATATGGAGCAGGGTGGTGCATTGATCAATATGGATGCCAAAAAGTCCGAGCACAAAGTGAGCTGGGACGAGAAGTGGTTTCAAATCAAACAACTGCTGACTTCGCGCATGATGTTGGGGATTTATCTCGGCCAATATTGCGTTAACGCCTTAACTTACTTCTTTATTACCTGGTTCCCGGTGTATCTGGTTCAGGCGCGTGGTATGTCGATTTTGAAAGCCGGTTTTATCGCCTCAATCCCGGCAATTTGCGGCTTCCTTGGTGGGGTGTTAGGTGGCGTGATTTCGGACTGGCTGATGCGTAAAACCGGTTCACTGAATATTGCGCGTAAAACGCCCATTGTGCTCGGCATGCTGCTGTCTATTTCGATGGTGATGTGTAACTACACCGACACCGAATGGGTCGTGGTGTTCTTCATGGCGCTGGCATTCTTCGGTAAAGGCATCGGTGCGCTGGGCTGGGCGGTGATGGCAGATACCGCACCAAAAGAGATCAGCGGCCTGAGCGGTGGTTTATTCAATATGTTCGGTAACTTCTCCGGCATCGTGACGCCTATCGCCATCGGTTACATCATTGCCACCAGCGGTTCCTTCGAAGGCGCGTTGATTTATGTCGGTATCCATGCCTTTGTCGCCGCATTTAGCTTCCTGGTGATTGCGGGCGATATCAAACGCGTTGAACTGAAAACCAGGCCATAAGGACGGAACATGACTACGCAAAGTTCGCCGATTATCACTGATATGCAGGTGATTCCGGTCGCGGGTTACGACAGCATGCTGTTGAACATTGGTGGTGCGCATAACGCCTGCTTTACCCGCAACATCGTGGTGCTGACCGACAACGCCGGACATACCGGCGTAGGGGAAGCGCCGGGCGGTGAAACCATTTATCAGACGCTGGTAGAAGCCATTCCGCAGGTCAAAGGCCAGCAGATTGCCCGTATGAATCGGCTGGTACAGCAGGTGCACAAAGGTAATCAGTCGGCAGATTTCGATACCTTCGGCAAAGGCGCATGGACTTTCGAGTTGCGCGTCAATGCAGTGGCTGCACTGGAAGCCGCACTACTCGATCTGCTGGGGCAATGCCTTGGCGTGCCGGTCGCGGAATTACTTGGACCGGGCAAGCAGCGCGATGAAGTTACCGTGCTCGGTTATCTGTTTTACCTCGGCGACCGACGCAAAACCGATTTGCCTTATCTGACGGGCGAAAATGCCAGCCATGATTGGTATCACCTGCGTCATCAGGAGGCGCTCGACAGCGCCGCGGTGGTGCGTTTAGCCGAAGCCGCGCAGGATAAATATGGTTTCAAAGATTTCAAACTCAAAGGCGGCGTGCTGCCAGGCGAGCAGGAGATTGAAACCGCAACCGCACTGAAAAAGCGCTTCCCGGATGCGCGTATTACCGTCGATCCCAACGGTGCCTGGCTGTTGGACGAAGCCATCGGGTTGTGTAAAGGCATGCAGGATGTGCTGACTTACGCTGAAGATCCGTGCGGTGCAGAGCAAGGTTATTCAGGTCGCGAAGTGATGGCGGAATTCCGTCGTGCCACCGGTTTACCGGTCGCCACTAACATGATTGCCACCAACTGGCGTGAGATGAACCACGCCGTGATGCTCAATGCGGTAGACATTCCGCTGGCCGATCCGCATTTCTGGACGCTGAGTGGGGCCGTTCGCGTGGCGCAACTCTGTGACGAGTGGGGCCTGACGTGGGGCTGTCACTCTAATAACCATTTCGATATTTCACTGGCCATGTTTACCCACGTTGGCGCGGCGGTGCCGGGTAAACCTACCGCAATTGATACCCACTGGATTTGGCAGGAGGGCGATCAGCGCCTGACCAAAAATCCTCTGCAAATCCGCAACGGTAAAATCGCCGTGCCGGATGCGCCTGGGCTGGGCATTGAGCTGGACTGGGATCAACTGCGCAAAGCCAACGAACTGTATAAATCACTGCCCGCCGGGGCGCGCAACGATGCCACGGCGATGCAGTATCTGATTCCTGGTTGGACATTCGACCGCAAACGCCCGGCATTTGGCCGTGCGACAGCTTAAGGAGCAGCAGATGAGTTCTACCCCTAAAGTCACATCCATGCAGGTCATCCCGGTTGCCGGTCACGACAGCATGTTGCTTAACCTGAGCGGGGCGCATTCCCCTTTTTTCACCCGCAATATCGTTATCATTAAAGACAACGCCGGCCATACCGGGGTGGGAGAAATTCCCGGTGGTGAAAAGATCCGTCAAACGCTGGAAGATGCCGCTTCTTTGGTGATCGGCAAAACGGTGGGTGAATACAAAAATATTCTTAATTTGGTGCGCAGTACCTTTGCTGACCGTGATTCAGGCGGTCGCGGCAACCAAACCTTTGATTTGCGCACCACTATTCATGTGGTAACCGGCATTGAAGCTTCACTGCTGGATCTGCTGGGCCAGCATTTGGGTGTCAATGTCGCCTCTTTGTTAGGGGATGGTCAGCAGCGCGATCGCGTCGAAATGCTGGGTTATCTGTTCTACATTGGCGATCGCAATAAAACGTCGTTGTCCTATCAAAGCCAGGAAAACGACAAGTGCGACTGGTATCGCCTGCGTCATGAAGAAGCGCTGACGCCCGATACCGTGGTGCGTTTAGCTGAAGCCGCATATGAAAAATATGGCTTCAATGATTTCAAACTGAAAGGCGGCGTACTGCGCGGTGGCGAAGAAGCTGAAGCCGTGACCGCGCTGGCGAAGCGTTTCCCCGAAGCGCGCATAACGCTCGATCCCAACGGCGCGTGGTCACTCAATGAAGCTATTTTGCTGGGTAAGCAGCTGAAAGATGTGCTGGCCTATGCAGAAGATCCGTGCGGCGCAGAGCAAGGCTATTCAGGACGCGAAGTCATGGCGGAGTTCCGTCGCGCAACCGGCATGCAAACCGCAACCAACATGATTGCCACCGATTGGCGACAGATGGGGCACACCATTTCGCTGCAATCAGTGGATATTCCGCTGGCCGATCCGCATTTCTGGACCATGCAAGGTTCCGTGCGCGTGGCGCAAATGTGCCACGATTTTGGCCTGACGTGGGGTTCGCACTCCAACAACCACTTCGATATCTCATTGGCGATGTTCACCCACGTTGCTGCGGCAGCGCCCGGCGCAATTACCGCCATTGATACGCACTGGATCTGGCAGGAAGGCAATCAGCGCCTGACAAAAGAACCGTTCCAGATCAAAGGCGGCATGGTACAGGTGCCGCAAAAACCGGGATTGGGCGTTGAGCTGGATATGGATCAGGTGATGCAGGCTAATGCGTTGTATCAAAAACACGGTCTCGGCGCGCGCGACGATGCGCAAGCAATGCAGTTCCTGGTGCCAGGCTGGACCTTTGACAATAAACGTCCGTGCCTTGTGCGCTAACCTTTTTGGCTTCCGCAGGGGAGCCGATGCAACAGGAGTAAAACCATGAGTAATGCAGCCTGGCCGAACAGCTTTCGTCGTCGTTTGCTGGCAGGTGAAACCCTGATTGGCAGTTGGTGTGCACTGGCAAATCCATTAAGCACCGAAGTGTTAGGACTGGCCGGATTCGACTGGCTGGTGCTGGATGGGGAACATGCGCCCAACGACATCACCACTTTTGTGCCGCAACTGATGGCGCTGAAAGGCAGCCACAGCGCGCCCGTCGTGCGTCCGCCCTGTAATGAACCGGTGATCATCAAACGTCTGCTGGATATCGGTTTTTATAACTTCCTTGTGCCGTTTGTTGAGACCGAAGAAGAAGCGATCCGCGCTGTTGCCTCTACGCGTTATCCACCCGCGGGTATTCGCGGCGTATCGGTATCGCACCGCAGCAACATGTACGGAACCTTGCCGGAGTACAACAGCACCATCAATGACAACATCACGGTGCTGGTACAAATCGAAACGCAGCAAGCAGTAGACAATATTGATGCTATCGCGGCGGTTGACGGCGTGGACGGTATTTTTGTTGGGCCTGGCGATCTTTCTGCGGCGCTGGGCTATCTCGGCCAGCCAGCGCATCCAGATGTGCTGAAAGTGATTAAGCACGTTTTCGAGCGCGCTAAAGCAGCGGGCAAACCCAGCGGCATTCTGGCACCGGTTGAAGCCGATGCCCGGCGCTATCTGGAGTGGGGCGCCAGCTTTGTGGCGGTCGGCAGTGATTTAGGTGTTTTCCGCAACGCAACGCAGGCGCTGTGCGACAAATTTAAGAAGTAATCAACCAAGAGGCAACATAATGAAAATTGGATTTATCGGCCTGGGTATCATGGGCAAGCCAATGAGTAAAAACCTGGCGAAAGCGGGCTATTCGCTGGTGGTGCGCGATCACCATCCAGAAAATGAAGCTGAACTGGTTGAGTTAGGCGCGACAGTGGCGAAATCACCAAAAGAGGTCGCCGAACAAGTGGATGTGGTGATTACCATGGTGCCGAACTCGCCGCAGGTAAAAGAAGCCTGCCTTGGCGAAAACGGCATTATTCACGGCGCCAAACCTGGCTTGATTGTGATCGACATGAGTTCAATTGCACCGCTGGCGAGCCGAGAGATTCACGATGCGCTGGCAGAAAAACAGATCAAAATGCTGGATGCGCCAGTCAGCGGCGGGGAACCCAAAGCCATTGAAGGCACGTTGTCTGTGATGGTTGGGGGCGACAAGGCGGTGTTTGATCAGTGCTACGACATCATGAAAGCGATGGCGGGCTCGGTGGTGCATACCGGCGATATTGGCGCGGGTAATGTAACCAAGCTGGCGAATCAGGTGATTGTTGCCCTGAATATTGCGGCGATGTCTGAAGCGTTGTCTCTGGCAACCAAAGCGGGGGTAAACCCGGATCTGGTTTATCAGGCCATTCGCGGTGGGTTGGCGGGCAGCACGGTGCTGGATGCTAAAGCACCGATGGTGATGGATCGTAATTTCAAACCGGGCTTCCGTATCGATCTGCATATCAAAGATCTCGCCAATGCACTCGATACGTCGCACGGCATTGGCGCGCATTTGCCGCTGACGGCCGCCGTGATGGAAATGATGCAGGCGCTGCGCAACGATGGACAGGGCTCCTCCGACCACAGCGCGCTCGCCTGCTATTATGAGAAGTTAGCGAAGGTTGAGATTTCCCGCTAAAGGGGGTTCCGGTATCTGCGGATACCGGGCTGGCTATGAAATCATTTCAGACCATCAACAGCGCTCGGATTGCCTATGAAAATCGTTATCGCACCGGATTCATATAAAGAGAGTTTATCCGCCCTGGATGTGGCATCAGCGATTGAAGCGGGTTTCCGTGAGATCTTTCCTGATGCGCATTACGTCAAAATACCGGTCGCCGACGGTGGTGAAGGCACGGTTGAAGCGATGGTGGCGGCGACGGAAGGGAAAATCGTCAGGTTGAAGGTTACAGGTCCGCTTGGCAAACAGGTTGAGGCTTTCTATGGCCTTTCTGGTGACGAGCGTACCGCGTATATCGAGATGGCGGCGGCAAGCGGATTGGAGCTGGTGCCTGCGGCGCAGCGCGATCCGCTGACCACGACCTCATTTGGTACTGGCGAATTGATTAAAAACGCGCTCGATAAGGGCGTGGAGCACATTATTATCGGTATTGGCGGCAGTGCTACCAATGACGGTGGCTCCGGCATGATGCAGGCGCTGGGTGCACGCTTGCTGGATCAGCAAGGCAAAGAGATCGGTTATGGCGGCGGAGCGCTGCCAGAATTAGCCAGCATTGATATTGAAGCATTAGATGCGCGAATCAAGCAGTGCCGATTTGAAGTGGCTTGCGATGTCACCAATCCCTTAACCGGTGATGCGGGTGCATCCGCGATTTTTGGTCCGCAGAAAGGGGCAACGCCGGAACTTGTTAAACAGCTCGATCAATCACTGGCGCATTACGCGCAGATCATTCTGCGGGATTTAGATATTGATGTACTGCACATTCCCGGCGGCGGCGCGGCGGGCGGTATGGGTGCGGCACTGCATGCATTTTGTCAGGCTGATTTGCGACGCGGCATTGAGATTGTCACAGAGGCGTTGGGGCTGGCGGAGCAGGTTAAAGACGCTGATTTAGTCATTACCGGCGAAGGGCGTATTGATAGTCAAAGCATCAACGGTAAAGTACCCATTGGCGTAGCGAGTGTAGCCAAACGCTTTGGCAAGCCAGTGATAGGCATTGCAGGCAGTTTAACGGCTGACGTGGGTGTGGTGCATGAACACGGACTAGACGCGGTGTTTAGCGTGCTTTACAG
Source organism: Pantoea sp. T14 (assembly GCF_036663535.1). Lineage (NCBI taxonomy): Bacteria > Pseudomonadati > Pseudomonadota > Gammaproteobacteria > Enterobacterales > Erwiniaceae > Pantoea > Pantoea sp. T14. Next base: position 43,894 of record NZ_JAWUEB010000019.1, on the reverse strand, counting down.
CATCTGTTCACTGGACGATGCGCTGGCGAATGCTGAAAAAAATGTTCACCTGACAGCGCGTAATGTTGCGGCGACGTTGAAGATTGGTGGGTTTAAATAAGTATTTTGCTGGTGTGCGCTCTCCCCAATTTTAATCCTCCCCTACCCGTGGGGAGGAGGACGCTGCCCTAAGTCACCTCTGCACTTACTTGTACCTGTGCTGAACCTGTCAATTTTATGCCTGCATGCGGCAGTGTCGCCTTCCTCCGCTTCAGCGGATAAGACCGGGATGGGGGATAAACGACCTCAGACTCAACGGACCGAGAAGCGAAATCAACAGCACCTAACAAAGCTTAAGAAATCGCGCTTATTTTACGCCAGATGCAGAACTCGCCGCGCTTCTTTTGCAACATTCTCCATCTCATCCTGCAACTCCAGCAGCTCCGGCTCAAGCGCGTCAATATCACTGGCCTGCAGCAGCTCCTTTTCCAGTTGATGACACAACTGCTTCATGCGCGGCACACCGCTATAACTGGCACTACCGTGCAGTTTATGAATAATTTCACGCAACCCAGTCACATCGTTAGCAGCGATAAACAGCGCAATCTTCTCGTGCACTTCCGGTAAAAACTCCAGCAGCATACGCAGCATATCTCGGGCTAAATCGGGCTTATTGGCGGCCTGGCGTAACGCTAATGCCCAATCCAGCGTGGGCAGAATTTGCGGCAGCTCTGGCGTCTGCACGGTTGGCGTTGGCGTGTAACGCGCCAGCAGCTGACTGAGCTTGCTCTCATCAATTGGCTTGGCAAGGTAATCATTCATTCCCGCTTTGATAAGCTGTTCACGCTCGCCATCAATCGCATGCGCAGTTACGGCAACAATCGGTGTATGCGCATGCTGAGGCAGGGTACGAATAATTTCACTGGCGCGGATGCCATCAATATCCGGCATTTGAATATCCATCAAGATGACATCTAACGGCTGTAAACGCGCCTGATGAATCGCTTGTTCTGCGCTGTTACACAACACGATCTTTTGCACCTGCTCTTCCAGCAGTGCACCGATCAATTTGAGGTTGGCAGGATTATCATCCACGGCCATTACTGCCAGCGGCAAACGCGGTGAGGCGGGCAGTTCGTTTAACTGGCGGGTATGCAAATCCAGTAGCATTGGCAGCAGGCGCGTCTGCGAGATCGGTTTGGCTATACAGCCATCAATACCGCGTACTTTTAGCTCGTCGGCCAGCAGCATCATTGGGCTTGGCAGCGCCAGCAGTACGTTGTCAGCGCGATCCAGCAGCGCATTAATCAGCTCATCGGCCAGCAACTGATGTTGAGTAACATTCACTGGCATCGCCATTAATAGCAGCGGGTAGTGATCTTCACTCAGCCCTTCCAGTGTTTCGCTGTAATCGATTTGCAACGGCGTCATACTCAGCATCTTCAACACGGTTTTCGCCACACGGGTATTGGCTTCTACATAAGCAATGCGCGAATGAGACAAGGCGTCTAACACGCGAGGCATGCTCGGGGCATTGGGATTGAGATCAAGCTGCACTCTCACTCGGAAGGTGGAACCTTGATCCGGTTGGCTGTGGAAGGTGATTTCACCACCCATCTCATTCACCAACTTTTGCGTAATGACCAAACCCAAGCCAGTGCCGCCATGACGACGTGAAATGCTGGCGTCAGCCTGACGAAACGCCTGAAATAGCTGCATTTGCTGCTGCTCAGAAATACCAATGCCCGTATCCTGTACCTGAATTTCCAGTTCGATACGCGAAGGGGTAATAGCGCGTTGCGCTACTTTGAGATCGATGGTGCCTTTTTCGGTGAATTTGATCGCATTGCCAATCAGGTTAATCAGGATCTGCTGCAGGCGCAGCGCATCACCAATCACGTTGTCTGGCACACTGCTGTCGCACACCACTGTTAATTCCAGCCCTTTGTCATGCGCAGAAGGTGCCAGTAACACCAGCGTTTCATCCAGCGTGGCGCGAAGGGGGAACGGAATAGACTCCAGTACCAGTTTGCCCGCTTCCAGTTTTGAAAAATCGAGCACGTCGTTGATGATGCTTAGCAAATTGTTGGCAGAGCGCTCAATGGTTTGCATGTAGTCGCGTTGCGTAGTGCGCAGCGGGGTTTTCAGCATCTGGCGGGTAAAACCGAGCACGCCATTTAACGGCGTTCGTAGCTCGTGCGACATATTGGCAAGAAATTCAGATTTGATGCGTGCCGCTTCCTGTGCACGCTTCTTCGCAAGATCCAGCTCAACGTTCTGAATCTCTAATTGTTCCAGCGTTTCACGCAGATCGTAGGTAGCCTGATCGATATTGTGCTGCATCTCTTCGTGGTAAGCAGTCAGCGACATCGCCATCGCGTTGATGCCATTTTTGAGAATGCTTAACTCACCCAGCATGTAGCCTTCAACGCGGCTGTCGAGTTGGCCGCGGCGAATGCGGTCAACGGTGCTGACCATATTGCGAATCGGGCCGGTTACGTCACGCATTAGACGATAAGCAAACAGCATGGCGATGCATAAACAGAACAGCAACATCAGCGTGGCAACAAAGACTTCTTTGTATTGCTGCAAGCGCACTGATTGCAGATCGAGCGCTATCGCGACATATCCCAGTGGATTGCCAGAAGGTTTTGCATCTTCGCTGGGGATTTCATCTACCGCATAACGTTCAGACGTTATGGGTGTGCGTAAAATTAAGACGTTGCCGTGCCGTTCCATTGAGACATCATCTGGCAGGGCGTTGATATCTTCTTTCTGCAACAGGCTGAGGTTTTGTTTGTTATTTGAGCTGACATAGAGTTGGTTATTATTGTCGAAAACCGAAATCGCACGGACAATATTGGAATGACGCCGATGCAGCAGGCTAACCAGCTCGCGCATCGTGTCGCGGTTATGCCACGTCATGCTGTATTCGCTGGAAATTGCCAGGGGTTCAATGATATTCGCGCCAGCATCCATGACTTGTCGCTGCAGTTCGTTATAGCGGTGCACGACAAAGAAAGAGCTGAGCAACAGGCCCACCATTAAGGTTGGGGCCAATATTAAAATCATCATTCGCGCCCGCAGGCTGTATTTCGTCATAATACGGCTGACTCCGGCATTTACATCCTTGTGCATCCCGTCGGTAAACCCATGCACGCCGATTTTTGAGAAAGAGAATTAACAACACTATGGCGCAATTTTACACCGCAAAACAGCGCGTGACGACCAAACAACGGATTACCGTCACCATCGAAGACCTTGATCCATTTGGACAAGGTGTCGCACGGCACCAAGGCAAAACGATATTTGTCAGCGGTGCGTTGCCAGGCGAACAGGCAGAAATTACCTTAACTGAGGATAAGCGCCAATTTGCCCGAGCGAAAGTCACGCGCTTGTTAAGCAGCAGCCCGGCACGCGTTACACCGCGCTGCCCACATTTTAATACCTGTGGTGGCTGCCAACAGCAGCATGTTGATGTTGTTTTACAGCAGCAGAGTAAAGCGCAAGCGCTAAGCCGGATGTTAAGTAAAGAAGCGCAACGCGTAGTGGCCGTGGATGAAGTTATTGCCGGAGAACCTTGGGGCTATCGCCGCCGAGCACGGCTGGGATTGCAATGGCAAAACAAAAGCCAACAGCTGCGAATGGGGTTTCGTCAGGAAGCCAGTAACGATCTGGTCGATATTCAGCAATGCCCCATTTTGACGCCCGAACTTGAGGCGTTGATCACGCCGTTACGCCAGTGTCTGCGTGAGTTAAAAGCGGTTAAAAGGCTGGGACATGTTGAGCTGGTACAGGCAGATAATGGCCCGCTGATGGTTTTACGTCATCTTGATGCGCTGCATGTCGACGACAGAGAAAAACTGGAACGCTTTTCGCATAAGCATCAGTTGATGATGTTTTTGGATGACGGCAGCGAAAACTTAACGGCTCTAAGTAATAACCAACCGTTCTATCAATCACACAAACTTAAGTTAACCTTCAGTCCGCAAGATTTTATTCAGGTAAACGATGCGGTCAATCAACAGATGGTAGCCCGGGCAATTGACTGGCTGGATCTGCAACCAGACGATCGCGTATTAGATCTGTTTTGCGGCATGGGAAACTTCACACTTCCGATAGGAAAAGTCGTACAAAATGCGGTTGGTGTGGAGGGCGTTGCAGCATTAGTACGGCAGGCAGCGTATAATGCGGACCTGAATAGTCTTAAAAATGTCAGCTTTTTCCAGCATAACCTGGAGGAAGATGTTTCGCGCCAGCCGTGGGCGGCGCAAGGATTTAACAAGGTATTACTCGATCCGGCGCGTGCCGGTGCCGCAGGCGTGATGACGCATGTGGTTAAACTTGCACCACAACGTGTGGTCTATGTTTCGTGTAATCCCACGACACTCGCTCGCGACAGCCAGACATTGCTGTTGGCGGGCTACCAATTGGAAAGGGTCGCGATGCTGGATATGTTCCCACATACCCGTCATCTCGAATCCATGGTGCTGTTCAAAAAAACATAAGCGATCATTAAGATCGGTGTGCAGGAGAGGATATGGTTGCGGTTAGAAGTGCGCATTTAAATACGGCGGGGGAGTTTGCCCTCGACCAGTGGATCGCCAGTCTTGGCATGATCAACCCGCAATCATGTCAACGACTTGCCGAAACCTGGCGCTATTGTGAAGCCCAAACGCACAACCATCCGGATCAATCTCTGCTGCTGTGGCGTGGTATTGAGATGGTCGAAATCCTCTCGATGCTCAGTATGGATATCGACAGCCTGTGTGCCGCGCTCATTTTCCCACTCGCAAATGATGAAGTGGTGAGTGAAGAGGAACTTGAGCAAGCGGTCGGCAAAGGCATTGTCTCGCTGGTACACGGCGTACGCGACATGGATGCGATACGCCAGCTCAAAGCCATTCATAATGACTCAATGGCCTCCGAGCAGGTGGATAATGTTCGCCGCATGTTGCTGGCGATGGTAGAAGATTTCCGCTGCGTGGTGTTGAAATTAGCCGAACGCATCATGAACCTGCGCGAAATGAAAGACGCGCCGGAAGATGAGCGCGTGCTGGCAGCAAAAGAGAGCACCAATATTTATGCGCCGTTGGCCAACCGACTCGGCATTGGTCAACTGAAGTGGGAGCTGGAGGATTATTGCTTCCGCTATCTGCATCCTGATGAATACAAGCGCATCGCCAAACTGTTGCATGAACGCCGCATTGACCGCGAACAGTACATCGAAAATTTCGTCGATAATCTGCGTAAAGAGATGGCAAAAGAGGGCGTACGCGCTGAAGTGTACGGGCGCCCAAAACATATCTACAGTATCTGGCGTAAGATGCAGAAAAAGTCGCTGGCGTTTGATGAACTGTTTGATGTGCGTGCAGTGCGTATTGTGGCTGAGCGTCTGCAAGACTGTTATGGCGCATTAGGCACGGTGCATACGCTTTATCGCCATCTGCCCAGCGAGTTCGATGATTACGTCGCCAATCCAAAGCCCAACGGCTATCAATCCATTCACACCGTAGTGCTGGGCCCGAAAGGCAAAACGGTTGAAATTCAGATACGTACCCGCCAGATGCATGAAGATGCCGAACTGGGCGTTGCGGCGCACTGGAAATATAAAGAAGGGCCTTCTTCCAGCAATGCGCGCGGCTCAGCGGGCCACGAAGAGCGCATTGCATGGCTGCGTAAACTGATCGGCTGGCAGGAAGAGATGGCTGACTCTGGCGAGCTGTTGGAAGAGGTGCGCAGCCAGGTCTTTGACGATCGCGTTTATGTCTTTACACCCAAAGGCGACGTGGTTGATCTGCCAGCGGGTTCAACGCCGCTGGACTTCGCTTATCACATACACAGTGATATCGGTCATCGCTGCATTGGCGCGAAGATTGGCGGTCGTATTGTGCCGTTTACGTATCAATTGCAGATGGGTGATCAGGTTGAAGTAATCACCCAGAAACAGCCGAATCCAAGCCGCGACTGGCTCAACCCTAATCTGGGTTTTATCACCACCAGCCGCGGTCGCTCTAAGATTCATAACTGGTTCCGCAAGCAGGATCGCGACAAGAATATTCTCGCCGGACGGCAGATTCTGGACAACGAACTGAGCCAGATGGATATCAGCCTGAAAGAAGCTGAAAAACTGCTGCTGCCGCGCTATAACGTCACCTCGCTAGAAGAGCTGCTCGCCGCGATTGGCGGGGGCGATATTCGTCTTAATCAGATGGCAAACTTCCTGCAGGCCAAGCTTAACAAGCCGAGTGCTGAAGAGCAGGATCGTGAAGCGCTGCGCCAGCTGACGCAAAAATCCTACTCAGCGCCGTCGCGTAAAGAGAGCGGACGCGTGGTGGTGGAAGGCGTCGGCAATTTAATGCATCACATTGCACGCTGCTGCCAGCCGATTCCTGGCGATGACATTGTGGGCTTTATTACTCACGGACGCGGTATTTCGATTCATCGCGCCGACTGCGATCAGCTTGCTGAGCTAATTTCCCATGCACCAGAGCGCATCGTTGATGCTGTGTGGGGAGAAAGCTATTCCAGCGGCTACTCGCTGGTGGTGCGCGTGACGGCCAACGATCGCAGCGGGTTGCTGCGTGACATCACCACCATTCTCGCCAACGAAAAAGTGAATGTGTTGGGCGTCTCCAGCCGCAGCGATACTAAAAAGCAGCTGGCAACGATTGATATGGATATTGAGATTTATAACCAGCAGGTGCTGGGCCGCGTGTTGGCGCGCCTGAATCAGGTCTCCGATATCATTGATGCCCGCCGTTTGCATTGATGATGCGCGTTTAGTTTGCTGTCAGAAAGAGTGTGCTGTCAGGAAAGAGCGTGCTAGCAGGAAAGAGCATGCTGGCTGTCCCCCATCCCGACCTTCTCCCGCGCAGCGGGGGAAGGAGACGCTGCCACATGCAGCTACAGAGCGGGCATATTGCAGCATCTTCCTCCCCCATTTATGGGGGAGGACCGAGGTGGGGGACAAACAACCTCATCTGCGTGCTGCCCCCCATCCCGACCTTCCCCCGCGTAGCGGGGGAAGGAGACGCTGCCACATGCAGGTATAGAGCAGACATATTGCAGCATCTTCCTCCCCCATTTATGGGGGAGGACCGAGGTGGGGGACAAACAACCTCGCACTTCAGAAGACAGACAGCGTAATAAAACGCATAAAATCCAACTCAAAATCATTCCCCAAAGGATCTTCCCCATGAATTCAATTGATCGCCTGCTGGGCATTATGAAAACCCTGCGCGATCCGCAACACGGCTGTCCGTGGGATCGCGAACAGACCTTTACCAGCATTGCGCCTTACACATTAGAAGAGACGTACGAAGTCGTCGATGCCATCCAGCGTGAAGATTTTGATGATCTGCGTGGCGAGTTGGGCGATCTGCTGTTTCAGGTTGTGTTCTACGCGCAAATGGCCAACGAGCAAGATCGCTTTAACTTTGACGATATTTGCCACGCCATCAGCGATAAACTGGAGCGTCGCCACCCGCATATTTTTGCTGATGTCAAAGCGGATAACAGCGCTGAAGTTTTGAAAAACTGGGAAGCCATCAAAACCGCCGAGCGTGCAGAAAAAGCGCAGCATTCCGCGCTCGACGACATTCCCAAAGCGCTGCCGGCGTTAATGCGCGCGCACAAAATTCAGAAGCGTTGTCACAACGTTGGGTTCGACTGGACGACATTAGGCCCGGTCGTCGATAAAGTGCATGAAGAGATCGACGAAGTGATGCATGAAGCGCAGCAATCGGTGATTGATGAGCAAAAGCTGGAAGAGGAGATTGGTGACCTGCTGTTTGCTACGGTGAATCTTTCACGGCATTTGGGCAGTAAAGCAGAAACCGCCCTGCAAAAAGCCAATGATAAATTCGAACGTCGTTTTCGTCAGGTTGAATCAATCATTGCTGAGCAAGGTCTGAGCATGCCGGGTGCAACGCTGGAACAAATGGAAGAAGCCTGGCAACAGGTTAAAACGCGAGAGAAAAGCTGATTATTCCACCTCTGCGCATAAAATAGCCAATTAAGCTTACACGATTCAGCGTCACAGTAACTTTGTGACATACATCAAACTTTCATTTACTGCTATCCGTTATGTTAGCCGCAGCATTGCGTTGGAGGATGGCAGTGATTCATCAATTGTGGCTGATAGCGGTTTCCAGTATACTGTTTTCCCGTCCTGGTTATTCCACCGTCTTTAAACCTAAACTCTCAGGTTCAGCATGACAACGAATTATATTTTTGTGACCGGCGGGGTTGTATCCTCTCTGGGTAAAGGCATTGCCGCAGCCTCCCTCGCAGCCATTCTCGAAGCACGTGGTCTGAACGTGACCATCATGAAACTGGACCCGTACATCAACGTGGATCCGGGTACCATGAGCCCAACGCAGCACGGTGAAGTCTTCGTTACCGACGATGGGGCCGAAACCGATCTGGATTTGGGTCACTACGAGCGTTTTATTCGCACGCACATGTCGCGTCGCAACAACTTCACTACAGGCCGAATCTACTCAGAAGTCTTGCGCAAAGAGCGCCGTGGCGACTATCTGGGTGCGACGATTCAGGTCATTCCGCACATCACTAACGCCATCAAAGAACGCATTATTGAAGGCGGCGAAGGCCATGACGTGGTTCTGGTTGAAATCGGCGGTACCGTCGGTGACATCGAATCATTGCCATTCCTTGAAGCCATTCGTCAGATGGCAGTTGATGTGGGCCGTGAACACACCATGTACATGCACCTGACGCTGGTACCTTACATGGCAGCAGCCGGTGAAGTGAAAACCAAACCGACGCAGCACTCAGTGAAAGAATTGCTTTCCATTGGTATTCAGCCGGACGTGTTGATCTGTCGTTCCGACCGCGCTGTGCCTGCCAACGAACGCGCTAAAATTGCGCTGTTCTGTAACGTGCCGGAAAAAGCCGTTATCTCGCTGAAAGATGTTGACTCCATTTACAAGATTCCGGGCATGCTGAAATCGCAGGGCCTGGATGATTACATCTGTAAGCGCTTCAACCTGAACGCACCGGAAGCCAATCTGGCTGAGTGGGAGCAGGTAATTTATGAAGAAGCGAATCCAGGCGGCGAAGTCAACATTGGTATGGTTGGCAAGTACGTTGAACTGCCGGATGCGTATAAATCTGTTATTGAAGCGTTGAAACACGGTGGCCTGAAAAATCGCGTCACTGTAAATATCAAATTGATCGACTCGCAGGATGTTGAATCACGCGGTGTCGAAATTCTGAAAGATTTAGATGCGATTCTGATCCCGGGTGGCTTTGGTTACCGTGGCGTCGAAGGCAAGTTGATGACCGCGCAATATGCGCGCGAAAACAACGTACCGTATTTAGGTATTTGTCTTGGCATGCAGGTTGCGCTGATGGAGTTTGCCCGTAACGTTGCTGGCCTCGAAGGCGCCAACTCCACGGAATTTGTGCCAGACTGTAAATATCCGGTGGTTGCGTTAATTACCGAATGGCGTGATGAAAACGGCAACGTTGAAGTCCGTACTGAGCAGAGCGATCTCGGCGGCACCATGCGTCTTGGCAGCCAGCCTTGTCAGTTAACGCCAGACAGCAAAGTACGTCAGCTGTACGGTACTGACACCATTGTTGAGCGCCATCGCCATCGCTATGAAGTCAACAATATGTTGTTGAAGCCGATTGAGGCTGCAGGTCTGCGTATTGCGGGACGTTCTGGCGACGACCAGCTGGTGGAGATCATTGAGATCCCGAATCACCCATGGTTTGTAGCTTGTCAGTTCCACCCGGAATTCACGTCGACCCCACGTGATGGTCACCCGCTGTTTGCTGGCTTTGTAAAAGCCGCGCATGAGTACCAGAAGCGTTTAGCGAAGTAAGTTTCACGAGCAACGCGCGAACTTTTCGCGCGTTGCTTGTCTTAGGATTGACTAACTTGTACTGAGGAAAATCGTAATGTCCAAAATCGTAAAAGTCATCGGTCGCGAAATTATCGACTCACGTGGTAACCCGACTGTTGAAGCAGAAGTGCATCTGGAAGGCGGTTTCGTAGGTCTGGCAGCAGCGCCATCAGGGGCTTCTACCGGTTCACGCGAAGCGCTGGAACTGCGTGACGGTGACAAATCTCGTTTCCTGGGCAAAGGCGTAACCAAAGCTGTTGCTGCGGTAAACGGTCCGATTGCTGAAGCGGTAAAAGGCAAAGACGCGAAAGATCAGGCGAACATCGATAAAATCATGATCGACCTGGACGGTACTGAGAACAAATCCAACTTCGGTGCAAACGCCATTCTGGCTGTTTCACTGGCTGCTGCTAAAGCTGCTGCTGCCTCTAAAGGTCAGCCGCTGTATGAGCACATCGCTGAACTGAACGGCACGCCAGGCAAATTCTCTATGCCGCTGCCAATGATGAACATCATCAACGGTGGTGAGCACGCAGATAACAACGTTGATATTCAAGAGTTCATGATCCAGCCGGTTGGCGCGAAAACGCTGAAAGAAGCCATCCGTATGGGTTCTGAAGTTTTCCATCATCTGGCAAAAGTGCTGAAAAGCAAAGGCATGAGCACTGCGGTAGGTGACGAAGGTGGCTACGCGCCAAACCTGGGTTCTAACGCCGAAGCGCTGGCAGTTATCGCTGAAGCGGTAGCAGCAGCAGGTTACAAACTGGGTGAAGATATCACTCTGGCGATGGACTGCGCAGCATCAGAATTCTACAAAGACGGCAAATATGTGCTGGAAGGTGAAGGCGGCAAAGCTTACACCTCTGAAGAATTCACCCACTTCCTGGAAGATCTGACCAAGCAATATCCGATTGTTTCAATCGAAGATGGCCTGGACGAATCTGACTGGGCTGGCTTCGCTTACCAGACCAAAGTGCTGGGCGACAAAATTCAGTTGGTGGGCGACGACTTGTTCGTTACTAACACCAAAATCCTGAAAGAAGGTATCGATAAAGGCATCGCGAACTCCATTCTGATCAAATTCAACCAGATCGGTTCTCTGACCGAAACCCTGGCTGCAATCAAAATGGCAAAAGACGCAGGCTACACCGCGGTGATTTCACACCGTTCAGGTGAAACCGAAGATGCAACCATCGCTGACCTGGCGGTAGGTACTGCAGCGGGCCAGATCAAAACCGGTTCAATGAGCCGTTCTGACCGCGTTGCTAAGTACAACCAGCTGATTCGTATCGAAGAAGCGCTGGGTTCAAAAGCACCGTTCAATGGCCTGAAAGAAGTTAAAGGTCAGTAATCGGCTGCTGATGCCGCATAAAAGCGGCAACGCCTGATGATAAAGCCCCGCCAGCGAGCGGGGCTTTTGTTTTTTTAGCATCAGCAGCTGTTGTTGTGAGGCGTAAATCTGCCATAATCAGCGCCCTGATTTTTCCGAGCGAGTAAAAAATGTTCTACCCGATTAACGAAATGTTCCAGACGCTGCAGGGCGAAGGCTATTACACCGGTGTGCCAGCCATCTTCATCCGTCTACAAGGATGTCCAGTGGGCTGCAGTTGGTGTGATACCAAGCATACCTGGGAAAAGCGGGCGGATCGGGAAACGTCGCTGGGCGATATTTTAGTGAAAACCGTGGAAAGCGATGCCTGGGGCGACGCTGACGCGGCTACTTTGTTAAATGCCATTGAGCAGCAAGGTTGGACGGCCCGCCACGTGGTGATTACCGGCGGCGAACCGGCAATTTTCGATCTGCGGCCCTTAACTGAAGCGCTGGAATCAGCCGGTTTTAATTGTCAGATTGAAACCAGCGGCACGCATGAGATTCAGTGCTCTGAAAAAACCTGGGTGACCGTTTCACCGAAGGTGAACATGCGGGGTGGTTATGATGTATTGGCGCAGGCGCTGAGCCGAGCCGATGAGATCAAACATCCTGTGGCACGTGAGCGCGATGTGGAAGCATTAGATGAATTGCTGGCGGGTCTGCAAGACAGCAAGGCGCGCATCATTGCGTTGCAGCCTATTAGCCGCAAAGACGAAGCGACCAAGCTCTGTATCGAAACGTGCATAGCGCGCAACTGGCGCTTGTCGATGCAAACGCACAAATATCTGAATATTGCCTGATGTGGATAGGGCGGCAATGCGCCGCCCTGACCGTTACTGTTTTGCCTTCCAGGCGTCATACGCTTTCTTAATCTCGGTTTTCGCCGCTGCGGCATCTTGAAAACCATTTAACTCCACTTTCTTGCGGCCATCCGGCAACTGCTTATAGACGCGGAAAAACGCTTCTAAACGCTGCACTTCAACCTTCGGCAGATCACTTAGCGATTGGATCTCATCATAAGTGGGATCGATTTTGCTGGCAGGTACCGCAACGATTTTATCGTCTTCTTCGCCACCGTCGATCATCTTCAACACACCAATCGGACGCAGTTTGATCAACGTGCCTGGCTGCAAGGGCGCGCGAGTGTAAAAGATTACATCCAGTGGATCGTTATCGCCGCCCAATGATTGCGTCAGCGAACCGTAATTGGCGGGATAGGCAACAGGCATCGACTGAAAACGATCGGCAACAATAAAACCGGTTTTCGCATCGGTTTCATATTTGATTATTCCACCCGCCGGGATTTCGGTTACCGCGAAAAACTCTTCCGGTACATTGTCAGGCTGCGGGAAATGAAGCACGTTTTCCGCCTGGACGGCGGCAGAGGTTGAAACAAGCAGAGCAATAATTGAAAGGCGTTTTACCAGATTCATCGTTGATTCTCTTGATCTTTAATGAAAGAGACCACAACGTAGAGGGCAAAGATGACAGTAAGATGAAGGCAGTCATTTAATCAGAGATCAGACGTTTCAAACTGCAGGAAAGCGGCAACCGGGCGGTAAATCGAGTAGAACCTATCGAACTCGCGATTAATGCGGTTAGCGCACCTGCAGTGTGAAAGGCAAAGCGTTTATCAGCCGCGGTAGACGCAGCCTGCGGTACAGGTCTCTTTGATCATCACCGCACTCAGCAGCGGCAAGCGCGGCTTCATTTGATCCCAAATCCATTTTGCCAGCACTTCACTGGTAGGATTTTCCAGACCGGGAATATCATTGAGATTGTAGTGATCAAGGCGATCGTAGATCGGCTTAAACGCCGCTTTAAGTTCGGCAAAATCCATTACCCAGCCGGTATGCGCATCCACTTCACCGGTAATTTCCAGACGAACCAGGAAGGAATGACCATGTAAACGGCCGCATTTGTGTCCTTCAGGCACATTCGGTAAGTGATGTGCAGCTTCGAACTGGAATTCTTTAAATAGCGTGGTAGACATAAGGGTTCTCAGACTTTAAAAACCGCTGAATTCTACCTGAAAGGCAGATTTTTCGCACCCGCAAAGCGCAAAGCCGCTTTTTTCGCTCAATTCTCTCTGCATCTGCTTGTTTAATAGCCTGATAAATAAGCGCTTTTTTTACCACTTTTGCCGATTATCTTTACCTGAAAAACCACTTAGTCATTTTGGTTATTTATTATGTCGAAGGCGTATTTAATCGTTAATATACGGCCCGGTAACCTACCCACTCTTCCGCCATTTTACGGTTCGGACTTCTGATACTGGAATTTTTAACGCGATGACGACTCAGGCACCAGGTTCAATGCTCCCACTTTCGCCGGAGCAACTCGCTCGCTTACAAGCGGCGACGACGGATTTTTCCACTACCCAAATGGCATGGCTCTCAGGTTATTTCTGGGGAATGGTCAATCAAACGCCTGGCAGCGTAGCCGTCAGCGCGGCGCCTGTGCAGGCTGAAATTCCAGCTATTACACTGCTTTCAGCCTCGCAAACCGGTAATGCACGCCGACTGGCGGAGCAACTGCGTGACGACTTGCTGGCTGCCAAACTGAACGTCAACCTTGTGAACGCGGGCGATTATAAATTCAAGCAGATCGGTCAGGAAAAACTGTTGGTGGTCGTGACGTCGACTCAAGGTGAAGGCGAGCCGCCAGAAGAAGCGGTGGCGTTGCATAAATTCCTGATGTCGAAAAAAGCCCCGAAAATGGACGGTACCGTATTTGCGGTGTTTGGTCTGGGTGATACCTCTTACGAATTCTTTAGCCAGGCCGGTAAAGATTTTGATAGCCGCCTGGCGGAGCTGGGTGCGGAGCGGCTGCTGGATCGCGTAGATGCTGATGTTGAATACGCAGATCAGGCCACGGCCTGGCGCAGCGCGTTGACAGAAATTCTGAAAAAACGTGTCCCTACTGAGTCGCCAGCGCAAGCTGCTGCCACAGCCGCAGGCAGCGTAAATGAAGTTTCCAGCAGTCCCTATACTAAAGAAGCGCCGCTTACCGCCAGCTTTGCGGTAAACCAGAAAATCACGGGCCGTGATTCTGACAAAGACGTTCGCCACATTGAAATTGATCTGGGTGATTCTGGCTTGCGCTATCAGCCGGGCGATGCGCTTGGCGTATGGTTTGAAAACGATGCGGAATTGGTTAAGGAACTGCTTGAGCTGGTGTGGCTGAAAGGCGATGAACCGGTTGACGTTAACGGGAAATCTTTGCCACTGGCAGAAGCATTACAAAAACATTTCGAACTGACGGTGAATACCGCGCAGATTGTGGCGCAGTACGCGGCGCTGTCGCGCAACGAAGAGCTGCTGTCGCTGGTGGATGACAAAGCTAAACTGCAGAAATACGCGCAGTGTTATCCAATTGTCGACATGATTCGTTTGGCACCGGCTGAGCTGAGTGCCGAGCAGCTAACTACGCTGCTGCGTCCGCTGACGCCGCGCCTTTACTCAATTGCCTCTTCACAGGCCGAAACAGAGACGGAAGTGCATATCACCGTCAGTGCAGTGCGCTTCGATATCGAAGAGCGCCAGCGTGGCGGCGGAGCTTCAACCTGGCTTGCTGATCGCATTGAAGAAGATGGCGAGATTCGCGTCTTTATCGAACACAACGATAACTTCCGTCTGCCAGCCAACCCGGATGCGCCGGTGATCATGATTGGGCCAGGTACCGGTATTGCACCGTTCCGCGCCTTTATGCAGCAGCGTGAGAATGAAGATGCTTCGGGTAAGAACTGGCTGTTCTTTGGTAATCCCCATTTTACCGAAGACTTCCTGTATCAGGTTGAATGGCAGAAATATGTGAAAGATGGCCTGTTGACCAATATCGATCTGGCATGGTCACGCGATCAGGCGGAAAAGATTTACGTACAAGATAAAATCCGCGCCAAAGGGGCGGAAGTGTGGCGCTGGATTGAAGAGGGCGCGCACCTTTATGTCTGCGGCGACGCTAACCGAATGGCAAAAGACGTCGAGCAGGCATTGCTGGATGTGGTGGTCGAACACGGTGGAATGGATCGTGAAACGGCCGACGAATTTTTAAGTGAGCTGCGCATTGAGCGCCGTTATCAGCGAGACGTTTACTAATGAGCGAAAAACACCCTGGACCGCTGGTTGTCGAAGGCAAATTAGCGGACGCCGAGCGTCTGAAAAAGCAGAGTAATTATCTGCGTGGCACCATCCTCGACGATCTCGACAATGGCCTGACCGGCGGTTTTACTGGCGACAACTTTCTGCTGATCCGTTTTCACGGCATGTACCAGCAGGATGACCGCGATATTCGTGCCGAACGTGCTGAGCAAAAGCTGGAAGCGCGTCACGCTATGATGCTGCGCTGCCGTTTGCCTGGCGGCATAATTACGCCGTCGCAGTGGCTGGCTATCGATAAGTTTGCCACCGATAAAACCCTTTACGGCAGCATCCGTTTAACCAACCGTCAGACTTTTCAGTTTCACGGCATCCTGAAGAAAAATGTTAAGCCGACGCATCAGATGCTGCATGAAGTGGGTCTTGATGCGCTGGCAACCGCTAACGATGTGAACCGTAACGTGCTTTGCACTTCAAACCCGGTTGAATCGGAGCTGCATCAGGAAGCGTACGAATGGGCGAAGAAACTTTCTGAGCATTTGCTGCCACGTACCCGCGCTTATGCGGAGATCTGGTGGGATCAGGAAAAAGTGGCGACCACCGACGAAGAGCCGATCCTCGGTGAAACTTACTTGCCGCGTAAATTCAAAACCACTGTGGTGATCCCGCCGAATAACGATGTGGATCTGCATGCCAACGATCTGAACTTTGTTGCTGTGGCAGAGAAAGGCAAACTGATTGGTTTCAACCTGCTGGTCGGCGGCGGTTTGTCGATTGAGCACGGTAACAAAGCCACTTACGCGCGCACCGCCAGTGAGTTTGGTTATCTGCCGGTTGAGAAGATTCTCGACGTGGCGGAAGCGGTGGTAACGACCCAGCGTGACTGGGGTAATCGTACCGATCGCAAAAATGCGAAAACCAAATACACCCTGGAACGCGTTGGTGTTGAGACTTTTAAAGCGGAAGTGGAAAAGCGTGCCGGTTTAACTTTCGAACCGATTCGTCCTTACGAATTCACTACACGCGGCGATCGTATTGGCTGGATCAAAGGCATCGACAACAAATGGCATCTAACGCTGTTTATTGAAAACGGCCGTCTGCTCGATTATCCAGGCCGTCCGCTGAAAAGTGGCATCGCCGAAATTGCCAAAGTACACGTGGGCGATTTCCGTTTGACCGCGAACCAAAACCTGATTGTGGCAGGTGTGCCGGAAAGCGAAAAAGCAGCGATCGAAGCGATTGCCCGTGCACATGGCTTAATGGAAAACGTCACGCCACAGCGTGAAAACTCCATGGCCTGCGTGGCTTTCCCGACCTGTCCGCTGGCGATGGCTGAGGCTGAACGTTTCCTGCCTTCTTTCGTCACTAAAGTCGAAGAGATCATGCACGGACACGGTGTTGGCCAAGAGCACATAGTGTTACGCGTTACCGGTTGTCCCAACGGTTGTGGCCGTGCCATGCTGGCTGAAATCGGCTTAGTGGGCAAAGCGCCAGGCCGTTATAACCTGCACATCGGCGGTAATCGCATAGGTACGCGCATCCCGCGTATGTATCGCGAAAATATTACTGAGGGTGAAATCCTTGGCAGTATCGATGAGCTGGTTGGACGCTGGGCGAAAGAGCGTCAGGGCGAAGAAGGTTTTGGCGACTTCGTTATCCGCGCCGGGATTGTGACGCCGGTAGTGGACCCAGCACGTGATTTTTGGGATCAGGAGGCAAAATGAGTCAGTTAGACCTCGCAGCACTGAATGAGATGTCCAAGGTACAGCGCTCAATGGCGCTGGCCGCAACCAACGCTCAGCTGGAAAAATCTTCTGCTGAAGAGCGCGTGAGTTGGGCGCTGGAGAATTTACCGGGCGCTTACGTGCTCTCATCCAGCTTCGGTATTCAGGCGGCGGTGTCGCTGCACTTAGTTACGCGTCAACAGCCGGATATACCGGTTATCCTGACCGACACCGGTTATCTGTTCCCGGAAACGTATCGTTTTATTGATGAGCTGGCTGACCAGCTCAACCTGAACCTGAAAGTGTTTCGCGCAGAGACTTCGCCTGCCTGGCAGGAAGCGCGTTACGGCAAGCTGTGGGAGCAGGGTGTTGAAGGAATTGAGAAGTACAACGAGATCAACAAAGTTGAGCCGATGAATCGCGGTCTGGATACGCTGGGCGCGCAAACCTGGTTTGCAGGTCTGCGTCGCGATCAGTCAGGCAGCCGAGCGAATCTTCCCGTGCTGGGCGTGCAGCGCGGCGTGTTCAAAGTGCTGCCGATCATCGACTGGGATAACCGACAGATTCACCAATATTTGCAGGATAATAATCTTAAATATCATCCGCTGTGGGATCAGGGTTATCTTTCGGTTGGCGATACGCATACCACGCGCAAGTGGGAACCCGGCATGGCTGAGGAAGAGACGCGTTTCTTTGGTTTAAAGCGTGAGTGCGGATTGCACGAAGGCTAATAGTCATTTGCTTCCCTCCTCGCTCCTCCCCCATAAATGGCGGAGGGCGATGCTGCCATATGTTAGTGATGAAGCGGCATGTGGCAGCGTCTCCTTCCCCCGCAAGCGGGGGGAAGGCAGGGAGGGGAAAAGCCAGCACAGATCCAAAAATCCACAGCCAGCGCCTTAACTTAAATTCCTTTTAACGCAGCAAATGCCTCTGCTGCGCGCGTTACATTGATCTTTGTGACATCATAATTCGCCACCGCGACAAACGGATCCTCCGCCAGGATAGTATCCAGTCGGGCACGATCGATATCCTTAACGAGTACCATGCCACCGGTACGCGGATCTTTTCTTCCGGCTGCAATAAAGACGTCAGCATCAAAATAGCGATCCAGCCACTGAATATGCGGCTCAAGCAACGCTTCTACTTCTTCTACCGGGCGAAAATAGGTCAGATAAACCACGTACATATCAGATCCTCATACTTTGGGATTGGTGAGTTCGCTGAGCAGCGGCAGCAGTACTTTTACGCTGTCTCGGGTGCGCAGAGTAATGCGGCCCGGTAACCAGCGGTCCAGATAAGCCAGATTATCACGCTCGGTCTGATGGCGTGTGGTGCCGTCTGGGAAGTGGTGTGTGCGGCTGCGCTGCTGAGTACCATCTTTAGCCCCTAATGCCCAGTTGCTGGCGGTAACATCCATTAGCGGAAAGCCCGCTTTATCGAATGCATTGATGCCGGGGTAATCTTTACGGTTTAACTGATGACTCGCTGCCGAAATACCAAATTCACGCGCCAGATAAAGTGCTCGCTCGCTGGTTTGCTTGCGCACCGCGCGTGGTGTATTCAGGCCGCTGTTGAAATAAAGGTGATCACCGGTTATCAGGCTATTAAGGTCGATAACCAGCAGCGTATTTTTCTTCTCTTTATTGCTCATGCGCGCAACGTAATCATCCATGCCGTGCAGACCAACTTCACCAGCGCTAAGCGCCACAAAACGCACTCCATAATGCAGGGGTTTTTTGCTTAGCTTTTCCGCCAGTTCCAGCATGACGCCTAAACCTGAAGCGTTGTCGTCTACACCTTGCAGGCGCAGGCCGCCCATATTTTGATTCGCCTGGCTGCTGTTTTGTGGTGTCCATGTATCAAGGTGGGCGACGATTAAAATTTCCTGCGGCTCGCTGCCTGTACGGGCCGCAATCACCGAGGTTGCGGTGAGTTTATGCCAACGCGCTTTCCCGTCAGCGTCGTGCCAGTCGTAACCCGTATTGAACTGACGAGTATTAGTCTGAAAACCCAGCGAGGTGAACTGCTGTTTTAAATAATCGGCGGCCATTAATTCGGCCGGACTGCCGCTCATGCGACCGGGGAAATAGGTGGCGATATGACGGACTTGCTGTTCAGCAAATTGACCCGGCGCGTCAGTCGCAGCCTGGGCAGAAAAAATAAAACCGCAACAGAGCAGCGCAGTGAGCGCGGTCAGGCGGAAAGAGGCAAACATACGGCGTTCCTTGTAATTCATCTCATGACAGAAATTAGCGAAAATTTTCTGTGCTTAGTATGAAACTGTGACCCCGATTACACAATTTCAATCGCTCTGAAAGCCCAGTAAGATCATTTGCTAAGCACATTTTGTTCTGAGCTTTTCGCATTCGTTATTCCATTCAGTAACTACTCATTCCAATTCGTAATTTCATCTGGATTAACACCGGGACGTATAGTCGCGTTAACGCAAAGTTACAACACTAAGGTTAACGTGGATTATTTGCCTCTTTTTGCCGATCTCAAAGGCCGCCCGGTTTTGGTTGTCGGCGGTGGAGATATCGCGGCGCGGAAAATTGAACTGCTTCGTCGCGCGGGTGCGCGCGTGCAGATTGCTGCTCGCGAACTTTGCCCCGAGCTTCATGAACTGTTGGAAATGCAACAGCTGGAATGGCTGGCGACGCATTTTGATCCCGCCCAGCTCGATGGCGTGTTTCTGGTGATCGCGGCAACTGACGACAATACGCTAAATGCACAGGTATTCGAAACGGCTAATGCACGGCAAAAACTGGTCAATGTGGTCGATGACCAACCGAAGTGCAGCTTTATTTTTCCTTCTATCGTTGATCGCTCACCGCTGGTGGTAGCGATCTCGTCCAGCGGCACCGCGCCAGTGCTGGCGCGTATGCTCCGTGAAAAACTCGAAGCATTATTGCCCGCTAACTTAGGCCAAATGGCAGAGGTTGCGGGACAGTGGCGGGATAAAGTGAAACAGCGCTTTACGCGGATGTCCGATCGCCGTCGTTTCTGGGAGCGCGCTTTTAACGGTTTGTTCGCCAGCCAAATGGCAGCAGGCAATGTGAATGAAGCGAAGCTGACGCTTGATCGTGAACTCAACGACGAGCCGAATCAGCAGGGCGAAATTATTTTGGTCGGCGCGGGGCCTGGCGACAGCGGTCTGTTGACCTTACGCGGCTTGCAGGTGATGCAGTTGGCAGATGTCGTGCTTTATGACCATCTGGTCAGCGATGAAGTGCTGGAACTGGTTCGCCGTGATGCCGATCGTATCTGTGTTGGCAAGCGCGCGGGTGCGCATTCGGTGCCGCAGGAAGAGACCAATCAGATGCTGGTCAAACTGGCACTGCAAGGCAAGCGCGTGGTGCGCCTGAAAGGCGGCGACCCGTTTATTTTTGGTCGGGGCGGCGAAGAGTTACAGGCGGCGCAGCAGGCAGGCATTCCGTTTCAGGTGGTGCCTGGCATTACTGCGGCGGCAGGCGCGACAGCCTATGCAGGCATTCCGTTAACGCACCGTGATTATGCGCAGAGCGTGCTGTTTATCACCGGGCATTGCCGTCCCGATGGTGATGGCATCGACTGGCCATCTTTGGCGCGTGCGCGTCAGACATTGGCAATTTATATGGGCACGGTGAAGGCTGCTGAAATCAGCGAAGGGTTGATTCAGCATGGGCGCGCCGCGTCTACGCCGGTCGCGGTCATCAGCCGCGGCACGCGACAAGATCAACAGGTGCTGACCGGTACCTTAGAACAGCTTGAGGCGCTGGCTGCATCTGCGCCCACTCCGGCACTGTTAGTGATTGGAGAAGTGGTCAATTTGCACGGGCAGCTCGCCTGGTTTCAACATTCAGCACAGCAGGGGACTCGCGAGTCCGCCGTTGTCAATCTGGCTTGAGAGGAAAAACGATGGACCAAAAACGACTCACTCATCTGCGTCAGTTAGAGGCAGAGAGTATCCATATCATTCGCGAAGTTGCGGCGGAGTTCGGCAATCCGGTGATGATGTATTCCATCGGTAAAGACTCTTCAGTGATGCTGCATCTGGCACGCAAAGCGTTCTTTCCGGGCACGCTGCCGTTCCCGCTGTTGCACGTGGATACCGGCTGGAAATTCCAGGAAATGTACGCGTTCCGCGATCGTACCGTGAAAGCGATGGGTGCTGAATTGCTGGTTCACCGTAACCCGGAAGGCGTGGCAATGGGCATCAACCCCTTTGTTCACGGCAGCGCAAAGCATACCGATATCATGAAAACCGAAGGCTTAAAGCAGGCGCTGAATAAGTACGGCTTTGATGCGGCCTTCGGTGGCGCTCGTCGTGACGAAGAGAAGTCGCGTGCTAAAGAGCGTATCTACTCCTTCCGCGACCGCTTCCATCGCTGGGACCCGAAAAATCAGCGTCCTGAGCTGTGGCACAACTACAACGGCCAGATCAACAAAGGCGAAAGCATTCGAGTCTTCCCCCTGTCGAACTGGACCGAGCTGGATATCTGGCAGTACATCTTTCTGGAAAACATCGACATTGTTCCGTTGTATTTGGCCGCGCCGCGTCCGGTGTTGGAACGCGACGGTATGTTGATGATGGTGGATGACGATCGTATTGACCTGCAACCTGGCGAAGTGATCAAGCAGCGCATGGTGCGTTTCCGTACTCTTGGTTGCTGGCCGCTGACCGGTGCTGTTGAATCGCAAGCGCAAACGCTGCCGGAGATCATCGAAGAGATGTTGGTTTCTACTACCAGCGAGCGTCAGGGCCGCATGATTGACCGCGATCAATCCGGTTCGATGGAACTGAAAAAACGTCAGGGTTATTTCTAAGGAGACGCCAGATGAATACTGTAATTGCACAACAAATTGCCGACCAGGGCGGCGTTGAAGCCTGGCTGACCACACAACAACATAAAAGCCTGCTGCGTTTTCTGACCTGCGGCAGCGTTGATGACGGTAAAAGTACGCTGATTGGCCGCCTGCTGCATGACACGCGACAGATTTACGAAGATCAGCTTTCATCGCTGCACAATGACAGCAAACGTCACGGCACCCAAGGCGAAAAACTCGACCTTGCGCTGCTAGTGGATGGCCTGCAAGCTGAGCGTGAGCAAGGCATCACCATTGACGTAGCCTATCGCTATTTCTCTACGGAAAAGCGCAAGTTCATCATTGCCGACACGCCTGGACACGAACAGTACACGCGTAATATGGCAACCGGCGCCTCAACCTGTGATTTGGCAATTTTGTTGATCGATGCGCGTAAAGGCGTGCTGGATCAAACCCGCCGTCACAGCTTTATTTCTACGCTGCTGGGGATTAAACATCTGGTAGTGGCGATCAATAAAATGGATTTGGTGGAATACAAGCAAGAGGTATTCGAGCAGATCAAACAGGATTACCTCGATTTTGCCGCGCAGCTGCCGGAAGATTTGGATATCCGTTTTGTACCGATGTCGGCGCTGGAAGGGGACAACGTTGCGTCACCGAGCCAAACCATGCCGTGGTACAGCGGGCCCACGCTGCTGGACGTGCTGGAAACGGTTGAGCTAAATCGCGTGGTCGATCATCAACCGATGCGTTTCCCGGTGCAGTATGTTAATCGCCCCAACCTGGATTTCCGCGGCTACGCCGGTACGCTGGCGTCTGGCGTGGTGAAAGTGGGCCAGCGTGTAAAAGTGCTGCCGTCTGGCGTTGAGTCGAACATCTCGCGCATTGTGACTTTTGATGGCGATTTGCAAGAAGCGGGCGCGGGTGAAGCGATCACGTTGGTGTTGGAAAATGAAATTGATATCAGCCGTGGCGATCTGCTGGTGGATGCCAGCGCTGAACTAAATGTAGTGCAAGCCGCCACTATTGACGTGGTGTGGATGGCTGAACAGCCGCTGCAGGCTGGCCAAAGTTACGACATTAAAATCGCCGGTAAGAAAGCGCGCGGTCGCGTAGAAAAAGTGATTCATCAGGTTGAGATCAACTCGTTGGAAAAACGCGATGTCGACCGCCTGCCGCTGAACGGTATTGGTTTAGTTGAGATGACGTTTGATGAGCCGATGGTACTGGATAAGTATCAGCAGAATCCGGTGACAGGCGGGATGATCTTTATCGATCGCCTCAGCAACGTCACTGTGGGCGCAGGCATGATCCATGAACCGCAAGTCGATGCGCCACGCGCGACTGGCGAGTTCAGTGCGTTTGAGCTGGAACTGAATGCGCTGGTGCGCCGTCATTTCCCACACTGGAACGCCCGCGATCTGTTGGGTGGTCAATAATGGCGCAACACGATGATAACGTGGTGTGGCACGATCATCCGGTAACGCGTGAATCGCGAGAGCAGCAGCACGGCCATCAAGGCGTGGTGCTGTGGTTTACCGGGCTTTCGGGCTCGGGAAAATCCACCGTGGCAGGGGCACTTGAGCAGGCGCTGCATCGTATTGGTGTCAGCACTTATCTGCTCGATGGCGATAATGTGCGTCACGGCTTGTGTCGCGATCTCGGTTTTAGTGATGACGACCGCAAAGAGAATATTCGTCGGGTTGGCGAAGTGGCGAAGCTGATGGTCGATGCGGGTTTAGTGGTGTTAACTGCCTTTATTTCACCCCACCGTGCCGAGCGGCAAATGGTGCGCGATCTGTTAGATAAAGGTCAGTTTGTTGAAGTGTTTGTTGATACGCCTTTGTCAGTATGCGAATCGCGCGATCCGAAAGGATTGTACAAAAAAGCGCGTGCCGGTGAGTTACGTAACTTCACTGGCATTGATAGCGTATATGAAGCGCCAGAACAGCCAGAAATTCAGCTTGATGGCGAACAATTGGTTACAAAACTCGCCGCCCAATTGTTAGACCTGCTGCGTGACCGCGATATCATCAGATCCTGAAAAGAGAGCGGCAAATCGCCTGTGATTTGCCGCATTCGGTCACCAGGATTTTTATGCAGAATATTACCCCTATGTTGGCTCGCAAAGATGAACGCCCTGATGATGAGCCTCGCTCGTCACTGCCAGGCGGTATTATCGGCTTCCTTTCTTACTGGTGCGCGCTGGCAATCCCTTTCCTGCTCTACGGTTCCAACACGCTATTCTTCTTTCTCTATACTTGGCCATTCTTTCTCGCGCTGCTGCCGGTATCGGTGATTATGGGGATCGTGTATAGCATGTTGCTACGGGGTCAATTGCTGTGGACCTTACTTGCTACCGTCATTTCTGTTATCTGCCTGTTCTGGCTATTGTTCACTTTCCTCTCCGGCTGGTGATTACGTTGATGTGCAAACGCATCGGCTGGTTACAAAACTTTACCCGCTAATTTCACTTCTTTGACGTCACTTTTGTACACACATGCAGCAAAGCGGACCATTTTCGTTGCTGTTGTGGAGTCCTGCGCAAAGTTATGGGATGATTGGGCCGTTTTTAGGGGGCGGGATGGGAAAACTGACGTTACTGCTATTGGTGCTGTTAGGCTGGCTGCAATACTCATTGTGGCTGGGGAAAAACGGTGTCCATGATTATACGCGCGTTGATGATGACGTCGCGGTTCAACAGGCGAATAACGCCAAACTTAAGTCGCGTAACGATCAGCTGTTCGCCGAAATTGACGATCTCAATGGTGGCTCCGAAGCGATCGAAGAACGCGCACGTAATGAGTTGGGCATGATTAAACCCGGTGAAACCTTCTTTCGTCTGGTTCCTGATCAGAACAAACGTAACGCGCAAGCTGCGCAAAACCAACAACGATAAAACATGAACACTGTGTCCTCTTTTGCGGATGTGATTGCCGTGGTGCCGGCGGCCGGTATCGGCAGCCGCATGCAGGCGACTTGTCCTAAGCAGTATCTGACGATTGGTCAGCACACCCTTCTGGAACACAGCATTGCACGCCTGTTTTCGCATCCTGCTATCAAGCAGGTCATCATTGCAGTAAGCCCGGATGACCAACACTTTGCTTCGCTGCCGCTGGCAAGTGATCCACGCGTTATTCGCGTGGTGGGCGGAGAGACGCGTGCTGAGTCGGTGCTGGCAGGATTAGAGGCTGCGCAGGGCGCGAGTTGGGTGCTGGTGCACGATGCGGCACGTCCATGTTTGCACCTGGATGACCTTTCGCGTCTGTTGCAAATTCGTGAGCAAAGCCGTGTTGGCGGCATTCTGGCCGCACCGGTGCGCGACACCATGAAGCGCGGCGAACCCGGTAAAGTAGCCATTGCTCATACCGTGGAACGCGAAGACCTCTGGCATGCATTAACCCCACAATACTTTCCTCACGCGCTGCTGACCGCTTGCCTGACGCGGGCTTTGAATGAAAATGCCAACATTACTGATGAAGCCTCGGCGCTGGAATATTGCGGCTATCATCCGGTATTGGTCAGTGGACGCAGTGATAACATCAAAGTTACCCGGCCAGAAGATCTGGCGCTGGCAGCTTTTTATCTCAGTCAGATTCAATTAAAGGAGAGCGCATGATGCGTATCGGTCACGGTTTTGACGTTCACGCTTTTGGTGGAGAAGGTCCGCTGGTGATTGGCGGCGTGCGAATTCCGTTTGAGCACGGTTTTATTGCCCATTCCGATGGCGACGTGGCGCTGCATGCGTTAACCGACGCGCTGTTAGGCGCGGTAGCAATGGGTGATATTGGTAAGCTATTCCCTGACACCGATCCAGCATTCAAAGGCGCTGACAGTCGTGGTTTGCTACGTGAGGCCTGGCGTCGCATTGCGGCCAAGGGTTATCAGATAGGCAATGTTGACGTCACTCTCATCGCCCAAGCGCCGAAAATGCTGCCGCACGTGCCGCAGATGCGGGTAAATATTGCCGAAGATCTGGGGTGTCATATGGATCAGGTTAACGTAAAAGCCACCACCACTGAAAAACTGGGTTTTACTGGACGCGGTGAAGGCATCGCGTGTGAAGCGGTGGCGCTGCTGCTGAAAGCGGAGCCCGCATGACGCTGCACTATTTACACGGCACGCCAACCGCTACCGGTGTGATTAAAGCCAACCCAGAAGATTTTGTGGTGGTGGAAGATCTCGGTTATAGCCCAGACGGTGAAGGTGAGCATCTGCTGGTGCGTATTCGTAAAACAGGCGCGAATACCCGCTTTGTTGCCGAGGCTCTGGCGAAATATCTCGGCATTCATCTGCGCGATCTGAGCTATGCGGGCATGAAAGATCGCCATGCTGTTACCGAACAAACGCTCTGTTTCCGCCTGCCAGGTAATGCCATGCCCGACTTGCGTGGCTTTGAGCTTGAAGGCGTTGAAATTCTTCAGGTTGTGCGCCATAAGCGCAAACTGCGTATTGGTGCGCTGGCGGGTAATGCATTTCGTCTTGTGATCCGTCAGGTCAGCCAGCGCGAAGCGGTTGAACATCGGCTGGCTTTAATCCGCGATGCCGGCGTGCCTAACTATTTTGGCGAACAGCGCTTTGGTCACAACGGTAATAACCTGACGATAGCGCAGCAATGGGCGCGCGATGAAATCCGCTTACGCGATCGTAATAAGCGCAGCCTGATTCTTTCTGCTGCTCGCAGTGCGCTGTTCAATCAGGTCACTAGCGCCCGCATGCAACAGCAGGGCGGATTGAGCCATGTATTGACTGGCGACGCACTGCAGCTAGCCGGGCGCGGCAGTTGGTTTGTCGCCCAGGCAGACGAACTTGAAGCATTGCAGGCGCGCGTTGATCAGCATGAATTGCGCGTTACCGCGCCAATGCCAGGACGCGGTGAACCGGGTCCGCAAGCAGAAGCGTTAGCCTTTGAGCAGCAAGCGTTGGCGGACTCATCGATGCTGATTTCTCTGCTCGATCGTGAACGCGTTGATGCGGGCCGTCGCGCAATGTTAGTGGTGCCACGCGACCTGCGCTGGGCGTGGTGGGATGACGTAACGCTGGAAATGCAGTTCTGGCTTCCTGCCGGAAGCTTTGCCACCAGCGTGGTACGCGAGCTGTTGAACAATACGGCTGACAACACCAACCTGGACGAATAAAGTTAGCCGATTGCTGAACGTAAGAGCGACCTACCGCATTGTGTTGGGTGTTTTTATGTTGCCAGCTTGCCGCATAAGTCCTGCTAAACGTCTTTGGTGATTGCCGTAACATTGTTCGTTCATCGGGTAATGTTGCGGCAAAGCGCTGTTATGGGACTATTTACGTCTACCACTTCCCCTCTCCCGCCGCTAGAATGCAAAGACCCCCACATGGGCTTTTTTCGCTGACAGGCATCTCTGCTTGTCTGCCCGCGAGGTTGGATTGAATCAAAAAAGGTCAGGGTGAAATGCGGATACTCCTCAGCAACGATGACGGAATTCATGCGCCGGGCATTCAAACGCTTGCCAGGGCATTACGGGAATTTGCCGACGTTCAGGTCGTCGCACCCGATCGTAATCGCAGTGGTGCATCAAACTCCCTGACGCTGGAAACGCCGCTGCGCACCTTTACCCATGAAAATGGGGATATTGCGGTGCAAATGGGAACGCCAACGGATTGCGTATTTCTTGGCGTAAACGCATTAATGCAACCGCGTCCTGAGATTGTAGTTTCGGGTATTAATGCGGGTCCTAATCTCGGTGATGATGTGATTTATTCCGGCACTGTCGCGGCGGCAATGGAAGGGCGACATTTGGGACTGCCAGCATTGGCGGTTTCACTGGATGGTCATCAGCATTATGACACTGCCGCTGCGGTAACCTGCGCGCTGCTCAAAGCATTAACGCGTGAGCCGCTGCGGACCGGCCGCATCCTCAATATCAACGTACCCGATTTACCGCTTGATCAGATCAAAGGTATTCGTGTGACGCGTTGTGGCAGTCGTCATCCGGCCGATCAGGTTATTCCTCAGCAAGATCCGCGGGGTAATACGCTCTACTGGATTGGACCGCCGGGGAAAAAATTAGATGCAGGCCCTGATACAGATTTCGCGGCGGTGGATCAAGGTTACGTCTCTGTCACTGCATTACATGTTGATCTTACCGCACACGCGGCTCAGGATATTCTTTCTGACTGGCTGGTTAACGCTGAGGTAAATCTGGCATGGTGAACCGGCGCATCGAAACGTTGTTGACACAACTTCGTCAGCAGGGCATTGACGATGAATGCCTGCTCAAAGCCATTGCTGATGTGCCGCGTGAGCGATTCATCGACGAAGCGTTTGAACATAAAGCCTGGGATAACGTGGCACTGCCGATTGGCTCAGGACAAACCATTTCTCAGCCTTACATGGTAGCTCGCATGACTGCGCTGCTTGAGCTACAGCCGCACTCTCGCGTGCTGGAAATTGGCACTGGCTCTGGCTATCAAACTGCAATTCTCGCTCATCTCGTCGATCATGTTTATTCGGTCGAACGCATTAAAGGTCTGCAATGGCAGGCCAAACGCCGCTTAAAGCAACTTGATCTGCACAACGTCTCCACACGTCACGGCGATGGTTGGCAAGGCTGGCCATCACGTGGCCCCTATGACGCCATCATAGTGACGGCTGCCCCACCCGAAATTCCGATTGCGCTGATGGCGCAATTAGCAGATGGCGGCATTATGGTGCTCCCGGTCGGCGAGGATCAGCAAGTGCTGAAACGCCTGCGTCGTAAGGGAGAGGAATTTGTTGAAGAGATAATTGAACCGGTCCGGTTTGTTCCTTTAGTTCAGGGCGATTTAGCTTAAGGCCTCTGCTACGTATTTCTTCACAACTGTTTCATAGCACCACGTACTTGATCTTGTTACTATCCCTTTTCATCAATGAAAAATCAGATTTTAACGCGCCGCACAGAGTATTGTGCTGGCGAGTAGAGTAGGACAGGTACAGCAGGGTTGCCATCACGGGGGATCAATGAGCACGGGAAGCACTATTTTTCAATTACGCCGTTTGGCGGCGCTTTCACTGGTAGGTTTTTGGCTGGCGGGCTGTAGCTCAGGCGATAACTCACAAGCACCCATTAGCCAAATTGGTGATGGCGGCGGTATGAACACGGCTTCTGATCAGCCAAACACCCCTTCTGGCGGTGTACCCGCAATGCCAAGTCAGGGAGGAATGTTAAGCAATAATACAGCTTCCCAACAAAGCAATAGTGGAATGATTAGCGCAGATAACGCTGTACAGACGCAAAATGGGCGAATTGTTTACAATCGCAGTTATCAGAACATTCCGAAAGGTAGCTATTCAGGTGAAACTTACACCGTTAAACGCGGTGATACACTGTTTTACATTGCCTGGATTACCGGTAACGATTTCCGCGATTTAGCCCAACGTAACAACGTTTCAGCCCCGTATGGCCTGAATGTAGGGCAGACTTTGCAGATCGGTGATGCCTCTGGTCAGCCGATCACGGGTGGCAATGCCATTACCGTCGCCGATGCAACGCAGGGGGGCGTCCCAACATCGCCACAAATTAAATCTGCCGCTGTTGCACAGCAACCTGTTATTACGTATTCTGATGATTCGGGTAATTCGAGCGGCAGTAAACTTCTGCCATCGAAAGGAGCAAATGTTGCAACGACAACAGCTCCTGCCGTTACCGCACCACCCACGGTCAGTAGTACGACCAACAGTTCAACGCCGGTGGGAAGCTGGCGTTGGCCGACTGATGGGAAGATTATCGATAACTTCTCTGCTGCGGAAGGTGGCAATAAAGGTATCGATATCGCTGGATCGCGCGGACAATCTGTTGTCGCCACCGCATCGGGAAGGGTGGTTTACGCAGGTAACGCTCTCCGGGGTTACGGTAATTTAATCATCATCAAACACAATGATGATTACCTGAGTGCCTACGCCCACAACGATACAATGCTGGTCCGGGAACAACAGGAAGTTAAGGCGGGGCAAAAGATCGCTACCATGGGTAGCACCGGTACCAGTTCAGTAAGATTACATTTTGAAATTCGTTACAAGGGGAAATCCGTAAACCCGTTGCGTTATTTACCGCAGCGATAATCCGGCAGAACCTATGGTGTTCTGCCTTGGAATCACGGGTAGGAGCCGCTTATGAGCCAGAATACGCTGAAAGTAAACGAGTTACATGAGAATGCGGAATTCGAGGAGAACGGAGCTGAGGTTTTTGATGAGAAAGCTCTCGTTGAAAACGAACCTAGTGATAATGACGTAGCGGAAGAAGAGTTATTGTCACAAGGTGCGACGCAGCGCGTTTTAGATGCGACGCAGCTCTATCTCGGGGAGATTGGCTATTCTCCTTTGTTAACGGCTGAGGAGGAAGTTTTCTTCGCCCGCCGTGCATTACGAGGTGACATTGCTTCTCGTCGCCGCATGATCGAAAGTAACTTGCGCCTGGTGGTAAAGATTGCCCGCCGTTATAGCAATCGTGGACTGGCTTTGCTGGACCTGATTGAAGAGGGTAATCTTGGCCTGATTCGTGCCGTAGAGAAGTTTGACCCAGAACGTGGGTTCCGTTTCTCAACATACGCCACCTGGTGGATTCGTCAGACCATTGAACGGGCAATCATGAACCAAACCCGTACGATTCGTCTGCCGATTCACATTGTTAAAGAACTGAATGTTTACCTGCGCACCGCGCGTGAACTTTCCCACAAGCTTGATCATGAGCCAAGTGCGGAAGAAATTGCGGAGCAACTGGATAAACCTGTTGATGACGTAAGCCGTATGTTGCGTCTCAATGAACGCATTACATCAGTTGATACGCCACTGGGCGGAGATTCTGAAAAAGCGCTGCTGGACATTCTGGCCGATGAAAAAGACAACGGTCCAGAAGATACCACGCAAGATGACGATATGAAGCAAAGCATCGTCAAATGGTTGTTCGAACTGAACGCCAAGCAGCGTGAAGTGTTGGCGCGTCGTTTCGGCCTGTTGGGCTATGAAGCGGCAACGCTTGAGGATGTAGGCCGTGAGATCGGCTTAACCCGTGAGCGTGTACGTCAGATTCAGGTTGAAGGTTTACGCCGTCTGCGTGAAATCCTGCAGGCGCAGGGCCTCAACATTGAAGCACTTTTTCGTGAATAACGGTTTCATGAATAATTAGTACTGTTTTAATGCGAAAAGCGGTGATGTTAATCACCGCTTTTTTTATGCTCATATTTCACATGGCAGCATAAAACCTACCTGTTTTTTTCCTTGTACAGCGTTGCGTCAATAAGCTGAAAGTATGCGGTTTCGGTAGAATCGTTACATTGTCCCTCAGGCGAGCATGATTGCTTTGAGCGAACATACGGCTTATTACACCAATAAGGCGGGGATGATTTTTTTCATACGTGAAATGGCTACTGAACTTGGGCCGTTCGGTATTACCGCCCATGCGATTTCGCCAAAAAACATTGAAACGGAACGTAGTCAGCGTTACTGGCGTGCCGAGCAAATGAAGTTAAAAATCCCGCACATCGTTTTGCTTTACCTGAATAAATAGTCAGCGCGGTTTTATATCCCCGCAGTTCGGAAGCAGACACATCATTGGGCAAAATTGAGTCGTTGATGGTGGATAAAGCGTCGTTTAGTGCGTGTAAATAGTGTCACGACAGAATTTGAGAAAAGCAGTAAATCCACCAGAGAAAGAACCCGGAATAACAAGTACCCGCACACGATAATGCTCGTGTGCGGGAAAAATTAAACCAACGATTTCAGACGATAAATCCAGTCAAGTGCCTGACGCGGTGTCAGCGTATCAGGATCAAGTGCTTCAAGTGCTTCTACCGCTGGGGAGGTTTCCTCAACTAATAATGGGAGCTGAGAGCCATCAACTGTTGATGATGCCGTTAGTGTCGATGTCGTTTCTAACTCTTTTAGTTTGTTTCTTGCACGTTTAATCACTTCTTTAGGAACGCCTGCCAGCGCAGCCACAGCAAGGCCGTAACTCTTGCTTGCCGCGCCTTCCTGAACACTGTGCATAAATGCAATCGTATCGCCGTGCTCCACTGCATCAAGGTGCACATTGACGACGCCTTCCATTTTTTCTGGCAACGTTGTTAGCTCGAAATAATGGGTTGCAAACAGCGTCATAGCTTTGATTCTGTTTGCCAGATTTTCGGCACAAGCCCATGCAAGTGATAAGCCATCATAGGTTGAAGTACCTCGCCCGATTTCATCCATCAGAACCAAACTGTGTTCGGTGGCATTGTGCAAGATATTAGCCGTTTCGGTCATTTCCACCATGAAGGTTGATCGGCCCGAGGCGAGATCATCTGCTGCACCTACGCGCGTAAAAATACGATCTAACGGACCGATTACAGTCTCTTCAGCGGGTACGAAGCTACCAATCCAGGCCATCAACGCAATAAGTGCAGCCTGGCGCATATAGGTACTTTTACCGCCCATATTGGGTCCGGTAATGATCAACATACGGCGCTGCGGTGCTAAAGAGAGTGGGTTAGCGATAAAAGGTTCTTTCAGCACCTGCTCAACCACTGGATGTCGTCCGCCTGTAATTTTAATTCCCGGCTTATCTTGTAACGTTGGGCGACAGTAATTCAGCGTCCAGGCGCGTTCGGCCAGATTACTGAGCACATCCAGTTCGGCTAATGCGGAAGCACTGAGCTGCAGCGCTTCAAGGTGGGGCAGTAACTGGTCAAACAAAGCTTCATATAGCCCTTTTTCCAATGCTAGCGCTTTGCCTTTTGACGTGAGGACTTTGTCTTCGTACTCTTTCAGTTCGGGAATAATGTAGCGCTCAGCATTTTTGAGCGTTTGGCGGCGTACGTAGTGCATTGGCACTTGGTGGCTTTGCCCGCGACTGACCTGAATGTAATAACCGTGAACGGCATTGAATCCTACTTTCAATGTGTCCAGCCCAAGCTTTTCTCGCTCACGAATCTCTAGCTTGTCGAGATAGTCGGTAGCGCCATCAGCCAGTGCTCGCCACTCGTCGAGCTCAGCGTTATAACCAGGTGCTATGACGCCACCGTCTCTAATCAACACCGGTGGTGATTCAATGACCGCTTGCTCGAGCAATTCTCGTAGCGCGGTAAATTCACCCATTTGCTCACGTAGCGTGTTTAACTGCGTAGTTTCTACGCTACCTAACAGAACGTTAAGTTCAGGCAGTTGTTGAAATGCATGGCGCATACGTGCCAAGTCGCGTGGGCGTGCTGTGCGCAAAGCCAGACGGGCTAAAATACGCTCCAAATCGCCAACCTGACGTAATACAGGCTGCAGGGATTCACAGAGATCCTGCAATTCAGCGATAGATTCCTGACGTTGATTAATAATCCGAGCATCGCGTAGTGGCATATGTAGCCAGCGCTTTAGCATGCGGCTACCCATTGGCGTAACGGTTTTGTCTAACACCGCAGCCAAGGTGTTTTCTGTGCCACCCGCTAGATTCTGCGTAATTTCTAAATTGCGACGCGTAGCAGCATCCATGATGACGCTATCTTGTTGTCGTTCCATGCTAAGCGAACGAATATGGGGCAGAGTGGTACGCTGTGTATCTTTGACATACTGCAACAAGCATCCGGCAGCGCGTAAACCTAAATGGGCCTGCTCAACACCGAAACCGCTGAGATCGCGCGTACCGAATTGCATATTGAGCTGCTGACGGGCGGTATCAATTTCAAATTCCCATAATGGGCGACGACGCAAGCCACGACGTTGCTCAATCAAAGACATTGCCTGGAAATCTTCAGGGTAGAGCAGTTCAGCCGGATTTGTGCGTTGTAACTCCGCAGCCATCGTTTCCAGGTCAGCGGGTTCGCTCAGGCGAAAACGACCTGAACTGATGTCCAGCGTAGCGAAACCATAGCCTCGCGCGCTCTGCACAATAGCGGCCAACAAATTATCGTGACGTTCTTGTAATAGCGCCTCGTCACTGATCGTACCTGGCGTCACAATACGGACTACTTTGCGTTCAACGGGTCCTTTACTTAAAGCGGGATCGCCAATCTGTTCACAAATAGCGACTGACTCACCCAATTGCACCAATTTTGCAAGATAGTTTTCTACGGCGTGGTAGGGCACGCCAGCCATAGGAATGGGTTCACCTGCTGAAGCGCCACGTTTGGTTAATGAGATTTCCAGCAGTTGCGAAGCGCGTTTTGCATCGTCGAAAAACAGCTCATAGAAATCGCCCATGCGATAAAACAGCAGGATGTCGGGATGCTCAGCCTTGAGGCGTAGATATTGCTGCATCATTGGCGTATGGGTGCTGAAGTCCATTTGCTCTGCTCCTTTCATCTCATTTTTACTCAAAGTTGCCTCTTCCTCTTTCCCGCCACGCTTGAAAAAGTGTTTCTATGGGGATGTGTGCAACAACCGGTTGGTCGAGTGCAAATTGTGAATGTTACCACTATTCACGCCAGCGCTTCATCTGACATCCCTTTTCAGCGAAGAACTTAACAAAGGACGTTACGTGGGAATACGCTTTTTTGATACAGATATACAACGTGCCGAGATGTCTCACAAAAGCGTCATGTGATACGTAAAGATGATAGAAAATCCGCTTTTTTTAGCGATTTGGCCTGTATGTCGCTGGTTCTAACGATTACCATGACGGTTCCTTTTGAGCCTGCTTATGGATGTCGAATGCGTTTTAAGGTTGCTTATCTACCGCTTATCGCTCTGCTTGCTGCCTGTAGCAGTAAGCCCCAAACACCACAGGAAATGGCCGTTGAAAAAGCGCCTAAAGGCGGATTTTTACTTGAGCCTTCCCATGCGGTTCAACCCATGTTTGGTGACTTTGCCGGCAATCCTGCAGCAGAGCAGTTCATCAACCAAATGGTGGATAAACATGGTTTTGACCGCCAACAGCTTCATGCGGTAATTGGTCAGGCTAAGCGACTGGACTATGTTTTGCGCCTTATGGATCGTCAAGCCCCTTCCTATACGCCACCGAGTGGACCAAACGGCGCATGGATTCGTTATCGGAATAAATTCATAACGCCGGATAACGTTCAAAATGGCGTCGCGTTTTGGGATCAATATCAAGAAGCGTTACAGCGGGCGCAGCAGGTTTATGGTGTGCCCCCAGAGATCATTGTCGGTATTATTGGCGTAGAGACACGCTGGGGCCGGGTGATGGGAAAAACGCGCATTTTGGATGCCTTAGCAACGCTGTCATTTAATTATCCGCGTCGAGCAGCTTACTTCAGCAGCGAGCTTGAGACCTTTTTACTGATGGCGCGTAATGAACAAGATGATCCGTTAGATTTACGCGGATCTTTTGCCGGTGCAATGGGATATGGTCAGTTTATGCCATCATCTTATAAGCAATATGCGGTTGATTTTAATGGCGATGGGCATGCCAATCTCTGGGATCCGGTTGATGCGATTGGTAGCGTGGCGCATTACTTCCAGCAGCATGGCTGGCGGAGTGGCGAAAACATTGCTGTTCCGGCAAGTGGTCAGGCACCTCTACTTCAGGATGGTTTCAAAACCAGTTACAGCGTGAGCATGCTTGCCGCATCCGGCCTTTCTCCACAGGGATCGCTAAATGGCAATAATCAAGTTAGTTTGCTGCGACTTGACTTAGGGACAAGCTATCAATATTGGTACGGTTTGCCTAACTTTTACGTCATAACGCGCTATAACCACAGCACACATTATGCAATGGCGGTATGGCAATTAGGTGAAGCGGTAAGTAAAGCACGGCAGGGTTCGATGTTGTAAAGGCTGTCCTTAGTAACCGTAAGGTTATATGATGGCGCGCCTTTAATTTCATCTTTATTGCCTCAATGTTTTCAGGAGTTGTTATGTCTTTACCCGCTTGCCCCCTTTGCCACGCCGATTACACTTGGCAGGACGGTGATAATCTCAACTGCCCTTCGTGCGGACACGTCTGGAGTCAAACTGAAGACCAAAATAGCAACGATGAATTAGTGGTGCGAGATGCCAACGGAAATCTTCTTGCCGATGGTGATAATGTTACTGTGATCAAAGATTTAAAAGTAAAAGGCAGTTCTGTGCCGCTTAAAATCGGCACCAAAGTGAAAGGAATTCGGTTGGTTGAGGGCGACCATAACATCGATTGTAAAATCGACGGGTTCGGACCAATGAAACTGAAATCAGAGTTTGTTAAAAAGAACTAAATTGAGTGGGCGCAGTTATGCGCCCGTTCAGATAGTCATTCAAACAGACGATCAATCGCAGCGCATTGCTCAATACTCAGCGCACCACCATAGTTACGTGAGTGACTTGTCATCGAGTCGAAACGGCGTGAAACCGCTGTTTTAATGGTTGTCACAAAATCATCCCCAACCGTATAAATCGCCATGAGTTTGCCAATACGTTGTTGGATACGTACCAGTTCGGCAAGATCACCGCTACGCCAAGCTTGTTTAGCGCTGGCAAAAAGTTCTGGCACTATGTTATTTAATCCAGAAATGACGCCGGAACCCCCCGCCAGTAGATTCGGTAACAAATATTCGTCATAGCCAGAAAGCACAGCAAAATCGCCGCGCACCTTTTTTGTTTCCTCTATCAAGGCTCGGTTGTGCGACAAACAGTCCACTGTATCCTTTATACCTACAAAATTGGGTAACTTTGATGCCAGCTCGCTGATCAATGCTGGTGTAAGATCGCAGCCTGTGCGGGCAGGGAAGTTATAAGCAAACCATTTTCCCCCTAACTGCTGATCAAGCGCTTCAAAGTAGTGCATTAGCTGATTCTGCGTTTGCCCATAATAGTAGGGCGGTAAGACCATTACCGCATCAAATCCGCTTTTCCAGGCTGCATCAGCCAACTCAACAATATCGGCCATGCAAGTGCTGGAGACATTAGCCACCATTTTTAGCGGAGAAAGTTGGCGAGCTTCACGAATCAAAAAAAGCCTTTCTTGCTGTGTTAATGAGGCAAATTCCCCAATACTTCCCATCAGTAATAGAGTATCGATTCCTGAGGCATTCAGGCGTGAAAAATGGCGGCCTAACGCCTCAATGTCTACAGCGCCTTTTTCATCAAAAGGGGTTACGGAAGGGCACCAGACGCCAGCAAATTCTGAAGGTGTAGTCACGATCTACTCCTGAATCAGGGTTATAAATGAAACGATGTTTTAATTTAAAGAAGTAAAAAATTTCCTGCCAGCGCTCAATGCAAAAATGGAGTATGCATCGCACTTTTCATTTTTTAAGCATCTCGTTTTTGAGCGCATCAGCTGATAAGAGAGAGGTGAGCCGTGCACGATTGGAACCCAGAGCTATATCGCAAGTTTGAAGTAGAAAGAACCCGTCCTGCCAGAGAGTTACTGGCACAAATCAACGCAGATGAGGTCTCACAGGTTACCGATTTAGGTTGCGGCCCCGGAAACAGCACTGAACTACTTGTCGATTCTTGGCCTTTGGCTTTGGTTACGGGCATCGATACTTCTGAGGCGATGCTCGCTCAAGCGCGTATACGTTTACCGCAATGTGAGTTTTTCAATGCTGATATTGAGACCTGGCAGCCTGATGTGCCGCAGAACGTTATCTATGCTAATGCATCACTGCAATGGTTAAGCGAACACTCAACCTTATTACCGCATTTGGTTAAACAGCTTGCCGCTGGTGGTACTTTGGCGATTCAGATGCCAGACAATCTTAATGAACCTTCGCATCAATTGATGCGAAAAGTTGCCGAAAAAGCGTCCTGGAATGCCTTAATGAGTGCGCACGCTGTAGAGCGTAAGCAGTTGCTTACCAGCGATGATTATTATGATTTGCTGACCAAGGCAGGATGTGAGGTCAACATTTGGCGTACTACTTATTATCACGTTATGTCGGATGCTCAAGCTATTATCACATGGTTACAAGCGACGGGATTGCGCCCCTTTCTGCAACCGCTTAATGAGACTCAGCGGGACGCGTTTCTTAAAGATTATCATGAGCAATTGAGCCGGGCTTATCCTAAGCACGCTGATGGCCAAGTTTTGCTGGCCTTTCCACGACTTTTTATCGTAGCGATGAAAATACGTTAAACATTATGGGGAGCAGTGCGCAAATTGATTATTCCTTGAGCCGCTGCGCTTGAAAAAAAGGGTGCATTCCACCATTTTGCTAACAGCTAAACGGAGATAAGCGATGAATGATCAACAACTGCTAATACTGAGTACGCAAGTTGGGGAACGATTAAAGCAAATTGGAGCAACAGTAACCTGTGCGGAATCATGCACTGGAGGGTGGATTGCCAAAGTATTAACAGACATCAGCGGTAGTTCAGCGTGGTTTGAGCGTGGGTTTGTTACCTACAGTAATGATGCGAAACAGCAACTTGTTGGCGTTAAGGCAGATTCATTGGCGCAGCATGGGGCGGTAAGTGAAGCTGTAGTGACTGAAATGGCTTTGGGCGCGCAACGTGAAGCACAGGCGGAGTTTGCGGTTTCGGTTAGCGGTATTGCTGGCCCGGACGGCGGCAGTGATGAAAAACCGGTCGGTACTGTCTGGTTTGGTTTTGCGGCGCCGCAAGGAAAAGTGAAGGCTTTTTGTCAGCATTTCTCTGGCGATCGTGAAGCCGTAAGACGCCAATCAGTGGCTTGGGCACTGCAAACGTTGTATAGCGAATTTCTGGTAAATTAAACTTGATACTGTATGACTATACAGTATAATTATCGGCAACAGAAAGAGAGCAGGCACCCAGAGTGCGTGTTTACCCGGCATGATTAGGAGTAGAAATGGCAATTGACGAAAACAAACAGAAGGCTTTAGCTGCCGCGCTGGGCCAGATTGAGAAGCAATTTGGTAAAGGCACTATCATGCGCCTGGGTGAAGACCGCTCAATGGACGTGGAAACCATCTCTACCGGTTCGCTTTCTCTGGATATCGCATTGGGTGCAGGCGGTTTACCGATGGGACGTATGGTGGAAATCTACGGACCAGAGTCATCAGGTAAAACGACGCTGACATTGCAGGTTATTGCCTCAGCACAGCGTAAAGGTAAAACCTGTGCCTTTATCGATGCAGAGCATGCACTGGATCCGGTTTACGCTAAAAAGCTTGGTGTCGATATTGATAACCTGCTGTGTTCTCAGCCAGATACAGGTGAGCAAGCGTTAGAGATCTGTGATGCGTTAGCACGTTCAGGTGCTGTTGACGTTATCATTGTTGACTCCGTTGCTGCACTGACACCAAAAGCGGAAATCGAAGGTGAAATCGGTGACTCACATATGGGCCTTGCAGCACGTATGATGAGCCAGGCGATGCGTAAGCTTGCTGGTAACCTTAAGCAGTCCAACACTCTGCTGATTTTCATCAACCAGATCCGTATGAAAATTGGTGTGATGTTCGGTAACCCGGAAACCACTACCGGTGGTAACGCACTGAAATTTTATGCTTCTGTTCGTCTGGACATCCGCCGTATTGGTGCGATTAAAGATGGCGACAACGTCGTCGGTAGTGAGACGCGCGTTAAAGTGGTTAAAAACAAAATCGCTGCGCCATTTAAACAGGCCGAATTCCAGATCATGTATGGCGAAGGCATTAACATCTTTGGCGAACTGGTCGATTTGGGCGTGAAGCATAAGCTGATTGAAAAAGCGGGTGCGTGGTACAGCTATAACGGCGATAAGATTGGTCAAGGTAAAGCGAATGCGGGTAACTTCTTGAAAGAGAATCCAGCAATCGCAAACGAAATCGATCAGAAACTGCGTGATATGCTGCTTAATAATAGCGGTGAATCTGCGCCAGCAACTGAGTCTGTTGATGACGCTGAAAACGTTGCGAGCGAAGCTAACGAAGATTTCTAATGCGTTTACGGGAGTGAAGAAATTCACTCCCGTTTGTTTTTCCTGCCTTTCTTTTCTTTATCTTCCATCTGCTTTGCTCTGCCGCCATAATTTCACTCCGTTTGTATAAGGTGAGCAGTATGTCTGAACAACCTCAACCACAAATCATCTCTTTTCCTCGTCTCCTCGATCGTGCGATGCGCGTACTTGGCATGCGCGATCACAGCCGTGAAGAGCTAAAACGCAAGCTGCAGCAGTCAGTACAGCGAACAGCCTACATGCAGCAAAAAACGCCCGAAACCATCACTGAAGAGCAAATGGAGAAGGTGCTGGATTGGTGTCAAGAGAATGGCTGGCTAAATGATGAGCGCTTTACTGAGCGCTTTATCCAAAGTCGTAGTCGCAAAGGTTATGGCCCGCAACGCATACGCATGGAGTTGACGCAAAAAGGAATCGATCGTGATGCCATTGATATAGCAATGGAGGAAACAAATATCGATTGGGCTGAGTGTGCTGCGCAACTGGCTGAGCGTAAATTTGGCCTCCCCTTACCGAAAGAATGGAAAGAGAAGGCGAAAGTGCAGCGCTTTCTACAGTCGAAAGGCTTTTTATCAGAAGATATTCAATCCATTTTTAGAAATATTGATGGCTAAAAGCCGATGTAATTTTACTTCCCACTGAAGAAAATTTATCTTATTCCCACTTTTTTGTTCCTCTGAACATGTAAGCCGTACGGTTACGGCTTGCCTGAAGAGGCGGAACGTTCGTTAGCGTGATTCAGGATATTTATGAGCAAGAGCACTGCTGAGATCCGTCAAGCGTTTCTCGACTTTTTTAATAGCAAGGGACATCAGGTTGTAGACAGCAGCTCCCTCGTACCGAATAACGACCCAACGTTGCTGTTCACGAACGCTGGGATGAACCAGTTTAAAGATGTTTTCCTCGGTCAGGATAAACGTGATTATTCACGTGCAACGACGTCGCAGCGCTGCGTGCGTGCGGGTGGTAAACATAATGACCTTGAAAACGTGGGCTACACTGCGCGCCATCACACCTTCTTTGAGATGCTGGGTAACTTTAGTTTTGGTGACTATTTCAAAAAAGAAGCGATTGCGTTTGCCTGGGAACTGTTAACGAGCGAGCAGTGGTTCAAACTGCCGAAAGAGCGTTTATGGGTAACCATTTATGAGACCGATGATGAGGCTTACAGTATTTGGGCCAATGATATCGGCGTTCCTCATGAGCGTATAATCCGTATTGGCGATAATAAAGGTAGCGCTTACGCATCAGATAACTTCTGGCAAATGGGTGATACCGGTCCTTGCGGCCCATGCAGCGAGATTTTTTATGATCATGGTGATCATATTTGGGGCGGGCCGCCAGGCAGTGCCGAAGAAGATGGCGATCGCTACATTGAAATCTGGAACATCGTCTTTATGCAATTCAATCGGCAGGCTGACGGCACCATGTTGCCGCTGCCGAAACCCTCCGTTGATACGGGTATGGGACTGGAGCGCATCTCGGCGGTTCTTCAGCATGTTAATTCCAACTATGAAATCGATCTGTTCCAGAAATTGATTCAAGCAGTAGCAAAAGTCACCGGCGCAACCGATCTTAATAATAAATCTTTGCGTGTCATTGCTGACCATATCCGTTCTTGTGCTTTCCTGATCGCCGATGGCGTCATCCCGTCTAATGAAAACCGTGGCTATGTATTGCGCCGTATCATTCGTCGTGCCGTACGTCATGGAAACATGCTGGGTGCCAAAGATGCATTCTTCTACCAGCTTGTCGCACCATTGATTGAAGTGATGGGCACGGCGGGGGAAGAGCTGGCTCGTCAGCAGACACAGGTTGAAAACATTCTTAAAAGCGAAGAAGAGCAGTTTGCTAAGACGCTTGAGCGTGGATTAATGCTGTTGGATGAAGAGTTGGCAAAACTGCAAGGTGATACGCTT
The DNA here is from genome assembly GCF_036663535.1 of Pantoea sp. T14. NCBI lineage: Bacteria > Pseudomonadati > Pseudomonadota > Gammaproteobacteria > Enterobacterales > Erwiniaceae > Pantoea > Pantoea sp. T14. Next base: position 2,351 of record NZ_JAWUEB010000019.1, on the reverse strand, counting down.
GATGGTGAAACCGTTTTCCGCCTGTATGACACCTTTGGCTTTCCGGCTGATCTTACCGCTGACGTCTGCCGTGAGCGCAATCTGAAAATTGATGAAGCCGGCTTCGAAAAGGCGATGGAACAGCAGCGCCAACGCGCTCGTGAAGCGAGCGGGTTTGGCTCAGATTACAGTAATGTGATTCGTATTGACGCAGCGTCCTCTTTTAAGGGTTACGACCATCTCGACTTAGCCGCGACTGTCAAAGCGCTTTATGTCGCTGGCGAAGCGGTTGAAGAAATTAGCGCTGGGCAAGATGCCGTTGTGGTTTTGGACGAAACACCTTTCTATGGTGAGTCTGGCGGCCAGGTAGGTGATACCGGAAAGCTGACAGGGAATAATGCTGAATTTAATGTTCACGATACACAAAAGTATGGTCAGGCTATTGGTCATATCGGTAAGCTGGCTTCAGGTCAGTTACGCGTAGGCGATCGTCTTCATGCCGAAGTGGATGCAGCGCGCCGTGCGCGAATTCGTCTGAATCACTCCGCGACGCACCTGTTACATGCAGCACTACGTCAGGTATTGGGCGACCATGTTGCTCAGAAAGGTTCGCTGGTAAATGACAAATATCTTCGTTTCGATTTTTCACATTTTGAAGCGATGAAACCGGATGAAATTCGTCAGGTAGAAGATATCGTTAACACCCAGATTCGACGTAACCTGCCAGTCGAAACTGAAGTCATGGATCTTGATGCTGCGAAAACTAAAGGCGCAATGGCGCTTTTTGGCGAGAAGTATGACCAGCGCGTTCGTGTACTGACGATGGGTGATTTCTCTGTTGAGCTTTGTGGTGGCACGCACGCAGCACGCACCGGAGATATCGGCCTGTTCCGTATTCAGGCTGAATCCGGAACAGCTGCAGGTATTCGTCGTATTGAGGCGATAACGGGCGAGGGCGCATTGGCTCAGGTCAATGCTCAAAGTACCCAGTTGCACGACATTGCACAGCTGGTAAAAGCGAATAGCAGCAACCTGAATGAAAAAGTCCGCGGTTTGGTTGATCATGTCCGCGCACTGGAAAAAGAGTTGCAGCAATTACGCGATCAGCAGGCGGCTCAGGAAAGTGCTTCACTGAGCAGCAATGCGATAAGCGTTAAAGGGACGAAGCTATTAGTAAGTGAACTCAGCAACGTAGAGCCAAAAATGCTGCGCACAATGGTTGATGACCTGAAGAATCAACTGGGGTCAGCGGTGATTGTGTTGGCTACAGTAGTCGAAGGGAAAGTATCTCTTATTGCCGGTGTTACCAAAGACTTAACCGATCGTGTAAAGGCTGGCGAACTTGTCGCAGAGTTAGCGCAGCAGGTAGGTGGTAAAGGTGGCGGTCGACCCGATATGGCGCAAGCTGGTGGTACTGATGCCGCAGCACTGAATGGTGCGTTGGCAGGCGTTGAAGCATGGGTTTCCAGCCGTTTGTAATGAAATAAAACAATGCATCGCAGCAAGCGTCAGAACGGTTGTTCCGGCGCTTTTTCATGCGATGTACAGTAGGTAATGACAAAGTCAGGTTGATGTAGTGTATTTCGGCTAAACTAACTATCAGCAGAATGTATTGGCGCATCGATCTACATTGGTGTAATTGTCATAGTCTATGTTCAGCGTTTAATGATGGATAATGCCGGGAGTCCGAACAGGCCCGACTCTTTTAATCTTTCAAGGAGCAAAGAATGCTTATTCTAACTCGTCGAGTTGGTGAAACCCTCATGATTGGTGATGAGGTGACCGTAACGGTGCTGGGTGTTAAAGGTAACCAGGTTCGTATCGGTGTTAATGCACCGAAAGAAGTGTCTGTGCATCGCGAAGAGATCTATCAGCGTATCCAGGCCGAAAAAACTCAGCAAACGAGCGTTTAACGGATTCAGCGTCTCGCATTTTGCGAGGCGCTACCGATTTCACCCCAATCCCTACCTTTTTCTTTATCCCAATATTCCCCTCTTTTTTAACTTCAGCATGCTTTCTTTGTTGATTATTCACTCTTTTTGCCGTCATTTTGCGCCAATTGCCTGTCATTTGTTCAATCGAACAAGCAGTGGGAAAAATTTGTTTGACTTATAAGTCCCAGAAAGTAATATGTGCGCCACGCAGTGCCGATGAGCAGTTGTAAAGTTCAGAAGCACAGTTCGGAAGAACGCGTTTGGTGAGGTGGCCGAGAGGCTGAAGGCGCTCCCCTGCTAAGGGAGTATGCGGTCAAAAGCTGCATCGAGGGTTCGAATCCCTCCCTCACCGCCATTTCCGATGCATCCATAGCTCAGCTGGATAGAGTACTCGGCTACGAACCGAGCGGTCGGAGGTTCGAATCCTCCTGGATGCAC
>NZ_JAWUEB010000018.1:0-5275 GCF_036663535.1 Pantoea sp. T14 | reverse complement strand
AAAAAAACGCCATAAAAAACCGATATAGGCATGAAAACGCCAAAAAGACGCCAAAAAGACGCCAAAAAGACGCCAAGTTTGGAATGGCGTTAGGCGAAGCTTAACCGCTCCAAAGACACATCTTTTCCTGCCGTTTTGTGAAGCTGGCGCAGCGGCGATGGCCACAAAACACTTCTTGTCCCGGTATTAAGCCTTTCTGGCTGAACGCGCCCTTACCGGCTTCAGTTTCTGCGTGCTCAGAAAGCCGCGAACAGGTTAGCAGGCGAAACCTCACAAGAATCTAACTGCCTGTCATCCCGATCCAGCTGAGACGCAGGAAGCACAGAAATAGCCGTGTTATCGGGACTAGAACATTGGATAATTGGTAAGGTAACAGGCTTTGCGAACCTGTTATTTCCAAAATTGCCACCATTTAGCCGGGGTTCGTAAGGGTTGCTGCGCGTTCTGTTTATATTCAAGAAGCAGCATTGCCTGTCGAAGGGAATTAATATGGTCATCCCGGGAGGCTACAGCCTCTTTTAAACCTTCGTTTTCCTTCTGTAACAACTCAAGCTTATGCTGTAAATGATGTAAATCAGGACTGTTAACCTGTGTAATTTCCTGCTCCGGCTTTACTGTAAAGGCTGTTACTTCCGGGAGGTTTTCAATAGCGCCAAAAACCCTGATAAGCTCAGAAGTATCAATGACTTTTACATTCTTTCCGGCCTTTACAACAGACGTAAAATTAAGTTGTCCGCTGTTCAACATCTTGTAAATGGTAGGGCGACTGATGCCGGCAAGCCTTGCTGCTTCACTGATTGACACTTTTGCCATGCAGATTTCGCTATTCTTGAGTTAACGTTGCCAGAAGTTTGTCATAAAGGCGTTCAGCATCTTCATGAAGCTTTTCGCACATATCCGCTTCACCGTCTAAATCCAGCTCATTGAGCTTTTCCAGTAAAAGCAGGCTCTGGTCCTGAATGAATTTTGCCATGTTCAGTGCAGTTTTTTGCTGTTTAGTCATCAGACTGTCCGGTGCGTACGTGCCCTATACTGAAATCTGGTGAAATTCTACTTCCGCGGCTCCACTGGCTACGCCAGACGAACGCTGCGGCAAGCGTGGCTGATTAACGACGAAAGGGCTTAGGCTTGCTCCAGGCAAACTCAGCGGACTGACGTTCTTCAGCCCGTGCCTGTTTAGCTGCTTCAGCTTCACGCTGTCCCATCAACTGTTCACGGGCAACCCGCAGCACTCCTTTTTTTCCGGCCCTGACAGCTTTTTGCCTTTTTCCCGTTCCACTGCAAAGACAGCATCATCGAGAAAATGCTTTTCCTTTTTAGATACAACATGCAGACGACCAGCCATAAATCTTCCAGTTTAACGTCAACAGCGCCCCCCTTTCCCCCCGAGCCAGATCCCCGACACCCCGGTTTTCCATAGGCTTCGCCCTCCTGACGAACATCACAGAAATCTGGCGATTCCCGGCGCTCAAATCAGAAGGGGCGAAACCCGACAGGACTTAAAGATACCGGACGTTTCCCTCCGGTGGCTCCCTCGTGCGCTCTCCTGTTCCCACCTTACAGCTTAGCCCGTGTCTTTCCGCTGTTATGGCCGCGTTTTCTCATACCACGCCTGACACTGGGTGCTGCTTAGGTGGTTCGCTCCAAGCTGGGCTGTATGCACGAACTCCCCGTTCAGCCCGACTACCACGTCTTGTTCAGGTAACTGTTCTCTTGAGTCCAACCCTGACAGACACGACAAATCGCCATTGGCGGTAGCCAACGGTAACTGATTTACGGAGCGGAGAAGTATGTGCTAAGTATGCTAAGAGCCTTGAAGTATCAGCCCAACTACGGCTACACTGAAAGGACAAATTTGGTTACTGCGCTCCGTTAAAGCCAGTTACCACGGTTCAAAAGAGCGCCAACTCTCGAGAACCTTCGAAAAACCGCCCGCCAAGGCGGTTTTTTCGTTTCTTGCCAACGAGATTACCTTGGGCCTATCCCGATCTCAAGAAACTTTTCTGTTGCCTCATCTTTCATCAAGCATCCACAAGCCAGTGAATTCAAACCTAGTGAAAAAATCACACATGAAGTGTAATATGTGATTTCGGCTTTTAAAGGCCTTTTTCTTAGAACTTTAACTTTATTGAAGGTAACACATGGCGAGCTTAGGTGAGTTTGAACTTATTCATCCGGACAATTGGTTATTTCAAAGCCATGGAGATGTAGCATCAGCCAGAAGAAGAGCTATCGATTGGGAAGCGAATCATGGTTCGCTTGATGGAGCTCCAGATGTAATTGAAGAATTTGTTCGTCAATGGGTTTTACATCGTTTACTGACAGTCTATAAATATCCTCGCGGCTGGCTAGGTGAAAAGATAACCATTGAAGAATCAATTAAAATGGGCTCATCAGAAAAGCAGGCTGATATTACAATTAAAAATGACAATAGGCGGCCATTTTTAATTATTGAAACCAAATCTAGGAACTCTACCCCAATAGAGTATAAGGAGGCGGAGCGTCAATTAGAATCATATTTGGCTTCTACACATACCGCGACCATCGGAATGGTAACGGATGGCATAACAACAAAAAGCGTAAGAAAAAAAATAGACCCGAATGATTTTGACTATATATCTGATATACCATTATATGGTGGTGACTTATCAGTCAAAGTAAAGCTATCAAGAGAATTAAATCATTTAAAGGATGGCCGAAAAACAGGCTTGACCCCTATAACAGAGGAATACAATAGATTATTAGTAGAGTGCCATAATATCCTACGAGATATTGATGGTCTTCATGATGATGAAGCTTTAGATGAGTTATCAAAGATAATTTATGTTAAAATCTTTGATGAAAGAAAAACAATAGAAAAACCTTTAGGAACAGATTTTGGTTTTCAAACATATGGCGCAGCCAACCCTTCAGAAGCAGCCTCTAATATTAGGGAGCTTTATGAAGAGGCTAAACGAAAAGAAATAGAAGTTTATAGCCAAAGAATACCCGGATATGAGCGTTCAAGAGGAGTGTTTAAAGCTCCTATAAAACTCAGCGATATAGCCCTTTTCAAGGTCGTAGAGAAAATACAAGATTTTTCATTTGTTGATAGTAGAGCAGACATAAAAGGAACTGCTTTTCAGAAGGTCCTTGGATCAGCTATACGAGCCGGCATGGGCCAATACTTCACACCAGACCCTATTGTTGAGTTAGCTATAGGTTTAGTCAAGCCCACGGCGTCCGATGTGATTTTAGATCCATTCTGTGGATCAGGTCACTTCCTTAGCAAATGCTTAGATTATGTTATGGATAATCAGCGTGAAACTCTAGATGATTATGGTATTCATCAATTTAAATTCTTTCATTTACATGGAATAGAAAAATCAGATCGTATGGTTCGTATAGCAATGACTGATATGATGCTGCATGATGATGGACATACTAACATCAGAAACCTTGACTCTCTATTAAGCTTCGATAATTATCCTGATATTGTTTCTATAGGCGGAGATAATAATCATTCTCCTGAAGTGTTTGATATAATCATGACAAACCCACCATTTGGTTCTATTATGCGACAAGAAGTTATGGGTATGGTTGGTAGATTCGAACTAGGAAATAAGAAAAAATCATTACCCTTAGAAATAATAGGCTTAGAAAGATGCTTTCAATTTCTTAAACCTGGTGGGAAATTAGCTATAGTTCTTCCTGATGGGCTTCTAAAAAATAAAACTTCCTTATTTGTAAGGGATTGGGTTTTAAATAAGGCAAAGTTAAAAGCCATAATTAGCTTACCAGAAGAAACTTTCCAGCCATATGGCGCAATGGTAAAAACATCTTTGTGTATTTTTCAAAAAAGAAAGAAAAATGAAAATGAAACTGAAACTGAAAACAATGTTTTCCTTTGCGAGATAGAAAACATAGGATTTGATGCTACCGGGCGAGCTAAGCAAGGGAGCGAAATACATAACGCCATTGAAGCCTTCCATAAAATGGGGGGATGGAAATGAAAATAAAAATAGAGACTCAGAATAATCTTGGTCGGGAAGGTCGTTGGGATATTGATTACCACTTACCGCCAGAAGAAATAAGCAAATTTAACAATGGGTTAATAAAAAAAATTTCTGACGTTGCTTTTGTTGTGAAAGAAAAGAGAGACCCAACTAAAAACCCTGATAACGTTTTCCAATACATTGACATTTCATGCGTGGACGTTACATCAGGCACAATAATATCCCCCCAAGAGTTAACTGGTGAAGAGGCACCATCGCGAGCACGAAAAGTAGTTATGAAAGAAGATATAATTATTTCGACTTGTCGCCCTACTAGGGGAGCGATAGCTATTGTTCCTTCTGAACTAAATGATCAGATAGCTTCTACAGGTTTTAGTGTTATTCGTTGCAAAAAAGAAAAAATAAACCCGCTGTACTTGCAATTTGTTTTGAAAATGGAGAGCACGCTAGAGCAGTTCAGGAAATTCTCCACCGGCTCAAGCTATCCTGCTATATTAGATAGTGATGTAATGAAAACCCAAATCCCAGTTCCTGACTTGGAACTACAAGATAAAATCGCTAAATTTATAGATCAGGAAAAGAAAAATAGAGAGGAAACTATAAAAATGGCGAATAATAACTATTCGGATGCCCTGCTTTTAGCTCAGAGCAGTTTGAATGCCGGCGTTTTTTCTGATGAAAAATAATAATTAAAAACCTAGAACCGGAGAAAGTATGACCATATAAAGTGGCCAGCCGATAGGCGGCCACTTTCTTATTCGCGGCATTTAACATAACATTTCTTGGGCGCACCGCGAAAACGACCTCAGCGCCGTTCTGCGACAAGCGGACCAAAACCCGGCCCTTTCCCGCCTGAAAACGCCGAAATCCGCTCTGATAAATTTTGTGCGTGTGCATGGCTATGCACGGAAGTGAATGGCGGACAGTTTTGGGGGGATGTTGTCACTAAGGGCGGATTTGCTGCGCAAAACGCCCCCGATAACGGTGAACGAGCGCGGAATTCTTTCGCGTTCGTGAGATGCTGGTCAAGTCATCAGACTCGGTAGAAATATGCTGAGGAGCTGGGTTGAATTTAACGAAGGGTTATCAGCTCGTAGAGATGAATGGGATTCGGAAGGGGCACCCTTGCGGCGCGGCGATGTATACATCGCTAACGTGCCTCAGCGTTTACTTAACCTGAGCCATGAGCGTCAAAAAAACGTCAAAAAAACGCCATAAAAAACCGATATAGGCATGAAAACGCCAAAAAGACGCCAAAAAGACGCCAAAAAGACGCCAAG
>NZ_JAWUEB010000017.1:0-115687 GCF_036663535.1 Pantoea sp. T14 | reverse complement strand
GCGACCCAGTTTCCTGTGTCTCCTGAACCGCCATCCCGTTGCCGGTTTGCCGTGTCAGTGGAGGCGCATTATAGGGAGTTCTTCCGGGCTGACAAGTGCTATTTTCAATTAATTTTCTGACTGCTGTTTTTTTCTACTCAAACGCGTTAAACCGCTAGTTTTTCAAGCAAAGGGAAGCCATATCGTTGTAGAACGGGCGATAATTGCACCGCCTCGCTGTCCATTTGCGTACAAAATGCTGCATTTTCCTGGGAAGAACGTACCACGGGTGCTTCATGCTCCAGCAACCAAGCCGTTCTACGTGCGATAGCAGCACCAGAATCGATAAGACGTGTTCCTTCTGGTAATACTTGCTGAAGCTCTTCACGCAATAAAGGAAAGTGCGTACATCCCAACACAACCGTATCTGGCGGTTCAGACATTCTTAGCCAAGGCTGAACAATATGTCGCACCTCGTCTAAAGATACTTCATCACCATGCAGCTTCGCTTCAGCCAACTCCACCAGCTCCGCCGACCCCAACATTTCGATTTTGCATGAGGTCGCAAATTGCTGCACCAACTCATGTGTATAAGGACGGCGTACTGTCGCTCGCGTAGCCAGTAAGCCCACCACACCATTACGCGTTAAACGCGCCGCCGGTTTAATCGCTGGCACGACGCCAACAACCGGAAAGGCAAAACGCTCACGTAACGCCGGTAGAGAGATGGTACTCGCTGTATTGCAGGCGATGATCACTAAAGAAAGAGGATATCGCTGAGTGATCGCTTCGACGATAGCAACGACACGTTCAATAATGAACGTTTCGGTTTTCTCGCCATAAGGAAAGCCCGCATTGTCGAAGGCGTAGAGATAATGAAGATCCGGCAAAAGCTGCCGAACCTCATCATAGACGGAAAGCCCACCGACGCCAGAGTCAAATACCAGCACGGTGGGACGCAGATTAGAAGCTGTAGCTCCCGTTGAGGTAATACTCTCGTCCTGGAGTTTGATAGCCATACGCTGTCTCGTAGTCTTTATCGAACAGATTGGCAATTCTACCACGAACGGTGAGATGCGAAGTGACCGGATACGACACAGCAAGATCTACTGTGCTGTAGCTTGATAGACGACGCTGCACATTTGCGTATTCACTGGTGTTATTGTCATAACGCTTACCGAAGTATTGGTATATGACATCAACATCGAAATCATACACTGTCGCACCTAACTGATATTTTGCCTGCTCACGAGCGCGTCGAGCCAGTGTTTCACCGTCTGAATCACGACGTGCATCAAGGTAGCCCAACGTAATTTGATGGTGAACAAAACTGGTATCAAAATCTGCTGTTGCCTCAATCCCTTTCAGCGTCGCAGCTTTTACATTGTAATAACCGCCCTCATAAGTAACAGGATCGCTGGCATAATCAATCAGGTCATTGATCTGATTATGATATGCAGCAATGCGCCAATTAACTGGGCCTGTCAGACCTTCGAGTCCAGCTTCCCATTGCTTCGATTTTTCAGGTGCTAAATCTGGGTTTGAACTGATACCAAAGCGTTTTTGCCCGTAGAGTTGACCAAGCGTAGGCGCCTGGAAGCCTGTACCATAAGACAGGGTAGCTTTATAACCAGGAACAAATTCCCATCCGGCTGCAGTTTGCCAGGTGCCATGACGGCCATAATCTTCGTTGTCGTCTCCGCGCACAGAGCCTTCAAGCGTTACCGTACCCAACTGCTGCTGAGCAGTAACGTAAGCACCGGTATTATCTTGTTTATAGCTATCCGACTCACGTGGCGCACCTGAATAAAGCTGCCCAGTCGATACCAGCTGCTGCTGCTGCCAGTCCAGCCCGGCGCTAACCGTTCCATGCCCAACCGCTAAGGTATTACCCCACTGAAGATTTCGCTGCTCCATATCATCCAAACTGTTGGAGTCGGCGTAGCGGCCATCAATGCTGGCATAGTTATAGCTTTTGTACTTTTGGTAACTGGCGGAGAGTTGCGATGAGAAGTCGTCTTTATTAAAGCGTAGGCCCGTGTCAAACGAGTGATTATAGATCTGCTGCTCATCCTGGCCGCCACTATAATTCGCATCGTAATCCGAATTTGCCGAATAACCATAGCCACGAGCAAAGCCAGAAAACATGTCGTTGAACTGATGTTCCACACCCGCCCAAAACGCTTTATTACGCCAACCATCGCGATCGCGATCAATAGAATAGCCAGAATCCGGTTGAACGTTGTAGCCGTTTGTTCCCTGATAGGAACCGGCAACCGTGATACGTGTGCTATCAGTAATGTTCTGATTCACGCTGCCGCTGTATTCTTGATATTGCTTAGACCCCAAGCCAGCTGAAAGGGTGTTTTGATTTTCTGGGTTTTGCGTAATAACGTTGACGACACCGCCAATAGCATCGGCACCATATACTGCCGAGCGCGGGCCCCGGATAAACTCAATACGTTGAATAATAGAAATTGGGATCTGATTAAAATCAGAGACACCGGTAATTCCCGGCTTTGCAATCGGAACACCGTCAATCAGCACCAGCGTATGACGAGCTTCAGAACCGCGTACATACATAGAAGCGCTTTGCCCAATGCCACCACTTTGCGCAATATCTACGCCCGGCAAGCGACGCATCACCTCGACAAGGTTCTTAGATTGCCACTGCTCAATTTCTTCACGCGTTACTACGGTGGTTGAAGCCAGTACCGAAGATACCGGCTGTGCAAAACGGTTTGCGGTCACAATTTGCGTATCATCATTCTCCTGAGCGAAACCGTTTTGCGCCCAGAGAGAAATCGCCGTTGCACTGAAGGCGAACAGCGATGCTGTAGTTTTATTCATTTTTAATAGCATCCAAAAGACCAAGCAGGATGCCGCAGGCATACAATCAATAGCACGCGATGATCGTACGAGTTGCGACGTCACACCGGCAGGTCTTCGGGCTGGGAACCATAAATGGTGAAGACTTCCCATCCCGCGGGACAGTGTCTGCAAATGCAATCACCACGACATTCCTTACCGCTGCGCGTCAGCTCCAGATTTCCACTGGATTCCCTATTAACTCAGGTTGAGGCCGGCGCACGCAGTCTACGGAGTGGCGATACGGAAGTCCAGACTTCCAAACATCTTATCAGCACAACACTGGACAACAGATATTGAATGCCTACAATCGCCCGGCAAGTTTGCTATTAACCAGGATTGATCATGACGCCCGAACATCTCCCCATTGAAGAATATGACGCGCAACTGGCGGAAAAAGTCAGCCGTTTAACCACGATGATGACGCCTTTTGCTGCGCCCGAAGTGGAGGTGTTCCGTTCGCCGGTCAGCCACTATCGCATGCGCGCAGAATTTCGCTTGTGGCACGATGGTGATGACATCTATCACATCATCTTTGATCAACAGACGCGCGAACGTATCCGTGTCGATCAGTTTCCGGCGGCCAGCGAATTAATCAATCTGGTCATGCCAAAAATGATCGCCGCGATCCGTGACAATCGTACGCTTCGCCACAAGCTGTTTCAGATCGATTACCTGTCGACAATGAGTCATCAGATCGTGATTTCACTGCTTTACCATCGCAAGCTGGATGATGTCTGGCAGCAGGCGGCAAGCGAACTCCGCGATCAATTGCGCGCAGAAGGTATTGATGTTCAGCTCATTGGCCGCGCAACCAAAACCAAAATTTGCCTCGACCACGATTACGTTGATGAGCGCTTGCCGGTCGCAGGCCGCGAACTCATCTACCGTCAGGTTGAAAATAGCTTCACCCAACCCAACGCGGCGATGAATATTCAAATGCTGGAATGGGCGCTGGATGTCACAAAAGAATCGCAAGGCGATTTGCTGGAACTTTACTGCGGCAACGGCAACTTCTCGCTGGCGCTGGCGCGCAATTTCCGTCGGGTGCTAGCCACTGAGATTGCTAAACCCTCTGTAGCCTCTGCGCAATTCAATATTGCGGCCAACCAGATTGACAACGTGCAGATCATTCGCATGGCGGCGGAAGAATTTACGCAGGCGATGAACGGTGTACGCAGTTTTAATCGTCTGGAAGGTATCGATCTGAAAAGCTATGAATGCGAGACAATTTTTGTCGATCCGCCGCGCAGCGGATTAGATGATGAAACAGTGAAGATGGTGCAGGCTTATCCGCGCATCCTTTATATATCCTGTAATCCGCAAACGCTGAGCGACAATCTGCACATTTTGGCGCAAACCCATGTTGTTACGCGTTTAGCGCTGTTTGACCAGTTTCCCTATACCCATCATATGGAATGCGGCGTGCTGCTCACGCGCAAAGCCTAAAAAAACGGGAACCGCTGGGTTCCCGCTTTTACTTTTACTGATTGCGCTTCCGCTTGATACGCGTGGCAATCCAGAACACCAGCGCGACCATCAAAATAGTCGGGATAAAGTTCGATCCCATATCAGGATATTCAGCCCGTACTAATGCGCTGTAAACCAAAATTCCCAACAGAAAAAACGCGGCCGCTAAGCCGGGCATGCCATCCGGCATATTGCAGTTCAGATAGCGCTGATGCAAACACCACGCCGCTAAACCCAACGCAATAATGGGAAATATAGAGAACGGCACAAAAGCGCTGAACAGCACCGAAAACGAGCCGTTAATCGCTAAACCGGTAATAAAAGCCAATAACAGTGTGCCTTTATCGCGGGGAACCTGTTGGGTCATGGCATTATCCTTGTTTGATTACTCTTCAGTTTTATCCAATGTGACCGCCAGACGTTCTTGTTCACGGCGGTACCAGTAATAGGCGCCTTTAGCGATCATGCGTAATTGCAGCACCAGGCGATCTTCCAGCTTGCTGCGCTGATCGGCATCGATATCCAGCGCTTCCGCGCCCGCACTAAATACAATGGTGACCATTGCTTCAGCCTGGGCTTCAGTAAAGCTGCGCGGCATGCGATTTTCGACCTCAAGATAATCAGCCAGTTCAGCGATAAAATGCTGAATTTCGCGCGCAACCGCAGCACGGAAAGCGGCAGAAGTGCCAGAACGTTCGCGCAGTAACAGGCGGAATGCATTGGGGTTGTTCCCGATAAACTCCATAAAGGTGGCGACCGAGGTTTTAATGATGCTGCCGCCTTTGGCAATGCGCTGTCGCGCCTGGCGCATCAGCTGACGTAGCATTAATCCGCTCTCATCAACCATGGTTAAACCGAGTTCATCGACATCTTTAAAGTGGCGATAAAAGGAGGTCGGCGCAATGCCGGCTTCGCGGGCAACCTCACGCAAACTCAAACTGGTAAAACTGCGTTCGGCGCTGAGCTGACTGAAGGCTGCTTCAATCAGTGTACGTCGTGTACGTTCTTTCTGTTGCGCTCTGACGCCCATTCTATCGGCCTTTTGCGGTGTTGAATGGGCACTATAACAAAATTTTCAGCGTACATGAGCGCAAACTTTGTGAACGGCTGTGAACCTCACTCTTTGTCAAACTGCGTTGAAAATCGCTGTTAGAATTCAGATGTGCGCGGCGAGATGTTAGAATCCCGTTGTAAAAATGTATAAATAATAGGACGTATTGGTATGCAAAAGTCTTACGATTACGATGCCATTGTGATTGGCTCAGGACCCGGCGGTGAAGGTGCGGCGATGGGGCTAGTGAAGCAAGGTGCGCGCATCGCGGTGATCGAACGCTACCACAACATCGGCGGCGGTTGTACGCACTGGGGCACCATCCCCTCAAAAGCGCTTCGTCATGCAGTGAGTCGCATTATCGAGTTCAACCAAAACCCGCTCTACAGTGATCAGACCCGACTTCTTCGCTCCTCCTTTGCTGATATTCTTAACCACACCGAAAGCGTCATCAGCCAGCAAACGGCCATGCGCCAAGGCTTTTACGAACGTAATCGTTGTGAACTTTACCAAGGCGATGCACAGTTTGTTGATGCCAACACCATTGAAATCGAACAGCCTGACGGTTCACGCGAGCGTTTGACCGCAGAAAAATTTGTCATTGCCTGCGGTTCCCGACCTTATCACCCAACAGACGTCGATTTTACCCATCCTCGCGTTTATGATTCCGATTCCATCCTCAACCTACACCACGAACCTGGCCACGTGATTATTTATGGTGCCGGTGTCATTGGCTGCGAATACGCGTCAATTTTTCGGGGTCTTAACGTCAAGGTTGATCTGATCAACACCCGCGATCGTCTGCTGGCCTTTCTGGATCAGGAGATGTCAGATTCATTGTCTTATCACTTCTGGAACAGCGGTGTGGTGATTCGTCACAACGAAGAGTTTGAGAAAATTGAAGGCGTAAGCGATGGCGTAATCATGCATTTGAAATCAGGTAAAAAGGTGAAAGCCGATTGCCTGCTTTACGCGAATGGACGTACCGGGAACACCGATTCGCTGGCGCTGGAAAACGTTGGACTGGAAGCCGATGGCCGCGGTCTGCTGAAAGTGAACAGCATGTATCAAACTGCGCAACCGCATATTTATGCGGTCGGTGACGTTATTGGTTATCCAAGTCTTGCTTCTGCTGCTTACGATCAGGGCCGCATTGCGGCACAAGCGCTGATCAAAGGAGAAGCCTCCGCGCACTTGATTGAAGATATCCCAACCGGAATTTACACCATTCCTGAAATCAGTTCTGTGGGTAAAACCGAGCAGCAGCTGACAGCGATGAAAGTGCCTTATGAAGTCGGTCGTGCGCAGTTTAAGCATCTGGCGCGTGCACAGATCGTTGGCATGAATGTGGGAAGCCTGAAGATTTTGTTCCACCGCGAGACCAAAGAAATTCTCGGCATTCACTGCTTTGGTGAACGTGCCGCCGAGATTATTCACATTGGTCAAGCGATCATGGAGCAAAAAAACGGTGGCAACACGATTGAGTATTTCGTGAATACCACCTTCAACTACCCCACCATGGCTGAGGCTTATCGCGTCGCCGCGTTAAATGGCTTAAACCGCCTGTTTTAACGTGGTATCGAAATAGCCTTGCATGTGAGTGCGAATAGCCTCTGCCAGCTGTTCATAACGGCTGCGCAGAGGTGAACCCGGACGGTATACCAGCGCAATCGTGCGCTGAGGCACCGGCTTGTAACAAGGCAAATAACAGACGCCATCACGAATACGTTCATTTGGCACAGCCAGCGCAGGTAACAGCGTAATACCGCTGCCGGCTGCTACCATATTGCGCAGCGTTTCGAGGCTGGTCGCACGGAAATGGGTATCTTCATCAGCGCCCGCTTCAAAGCAGAAACCCATCGCCTGATCGCGTAAGCAATGACCATCTTCCAGCATCAGCAGCTTCTCACCAGCCAGATCGGACATCGGAACGCGATCACGATCGTGCCACGGATGATCCTGATACACTGCCAGCTTCATTGGCTCATCAAACAGCGGCACCTCAATAAAGGCTTCGCTCTCTTTCACCAATGCCAGAATAGCGCAATCAAGTTTGCCGCTGTCGAGCTGGGCCAACAGCTGCTGGGTTTGCGCTTCATGCAGATACATTTCTAGCTTCGGAAACGTTTTATGCAGCATAGGAATAACTTGCGGCAACAAATAGGGGCCGGTGGTTGGAATCAGTCCAATATGCAATGGACCTGACATCGCTTCACCCTGCTGGCTCGCCATCTCTTTCAGCACTTTAACTTCACGCAGCACGGTACGAGCCTGATCCACCAGCAACAAACCAGCCTGAGTGAATAAGACCTTACGGCTGGTACGCTCAAGCAGCATTACGCCCAGTTCATCTTCTAACTTACGAATCTGTCCGCTTAGCGTCGGCTGACTAACATGACATGCATCCGCAGCACGGCGGAAATGACGGTGCTCAGCAAGCGAAACCAGGTATTCCAAATCACGAATATTCATTGTTACCCTCCAAACCACGATAGCCCGTGGCGATAGATAGAATAGCAATGAACGATTAGCCCTATCAAGCTGCGATGGGAATAATGCACCCATCAAATTGAAGACCATCGCTCACGAGGAGAAAATATGTATACCAGTCAGGAAGGTAAATCGATCCCAGACGTTACTTTTCACACCCGTCAGGGCGATCGCTGGGTCGATATCACCACCGATGAGTTGTTCAAAGACAAAACTGTAATTGTGTTTTCTCTGCCGGGCGCGTTTACGCCCACCTGCTCATCCAGCCATCTGCCGCGCTACAACGAATTGCATAGCGTATTTGCACAGCATGGTGTTGACAGCATCCTGTGCGTGTCAGTGAATGACACCTTTGTGATGAACGCGTGGAAAGCAGAGCAGCGTGCTGAACATATTACCTTTATTCCTGATGGTAATGGCGAGTTCACCCGCGGCATGGATATGTTGGTTGAGAAAGCCGATCTGGGTTTTGGCCCACGCTCATGGCGTTACTCAATGCTGGTACGAAATGGCGTAATTGAAAAGATGTTTGTTGAGCCAAACAAGCCAGGCGACCCGTTTGAAGTGTCAGATGCCGACACTATGCTGCGTTATCTGGCACCAGAATTTAAAGTGCAGGAATCCGTCTCGGTATTTACTAAGCCAGGCTGCCCATTCTGTACTAAAGCCAAGCAGATGCTGCTGGATCGCGGTATTCAGTATGAAGAAATCGTGCTGGGACAAGATGCTACCACCGTGAGCCTGCGTGCCGTTTCTGGTCGCGCCACTGTGCCACAAGTGTTTATTGGCGGTCGCCACATCGGCGGGAGCGATGATCTGGAGCAGTTCCTGCTTTCAGCGTAAAAAATCTCTGTGTCAGCCGGGAGTGCTGGCCTCTGATGATGTGCCTATAAAAAAGATGTAATTCTGAAGCTAGAGGTTGGCGGGCATTTTATGTGCCCGCTTTTTTTTATCTGCGATTTACGCTAAACGCTGCTTTGCTTCCGTAATGGCGCGAGCGACCTGCTGCGGTGAAACGCCACCTTGCGCATTACGCTTGTCGAGGCAGGATTGCAGTGCAAGAATCGGATAAACATCCTCTTCAATGGTCGCACTGAACTGCTTCAGCTGTGCCAGTGACAACGCTTCTAACGCCACACCTTGCTTGATCGCCTCAACAACGGCTTCACCGACGATATGGTGCGCCTCACGGAACGGCACGCCTTTAGCCACTAAATAGTCCGCCAGCTCGGTGGAGTTTGCATAACCTTGCTCGGCCGCTTCCTGGCAACGTGGGCGTTTTATCTGAATACCGTCCAACACCAGCACAGACATATGCAGGCAGTCGATCCAGGTATCCAATGCGTCAAACAATCCCTCTTTGTCTTCCTGCATGTCTTTGTTGTACGCCAGCGGTAACCCTTTCAGGGTCATCATCATGCCCGTTAAAGCGCCCTGCACGCGGCCACATTTGCCACGAATCAATTCCAGCGCATCCGGATTTTTCTTCTGTGGCATCAGCGATGAGCCGGAGGTAACTTTGTCTGCCAGTTCAATGAAGCCAGCTTCACCGGTATTAAAGAAAATCAGGTCTTCGGCGAAGCGCGATAAGTGCACCATACCAATTGCAGCGTCAGATAAGAGTTCCAGCACGTGATCGCGATCCGAAACCGTATCCAGGCTGTTACGTGTCGCGGAGGCAAAACCTAACCAACCCGCCAACTGCTGACGATCAATTTCATACGCGGTGCCCGCCAACGCGCCACAGCCCAGCGGGCTAACGTCCAGACGCTTCAGCGTATCCTGCAAACGGCTTTCATCACGTGCCAGCATTTCTACATAAGCCAGACACCAGTGAGCAAACGTTACCGGCTGAGCACGCTGTAAATGGGTATAACCCGGCATCACAGCGTCTTGATTCGCTTCTGCCGTCACCACCAGCGCTTGCTGTAATTCACGCGTGGCGCCCAGCAGCGCTTCAACCTGCATTTTGCACCACAGTTTCAGGTCAGTTGCGACCTGATCATTACGGCTGCGGCCGGTGTGCAGTTTTTTGCCCAGCGCACCGACTTTCTCAATCAATTGACCTTCAACCCAGCTATGAATGTCTTCGGCATCGCTCTGCAAAATCTGCTCAGGATTCGCGCGTACATCCTCCAGCAACGTATTCAACGCGGCTTCTAGCTGCTGCTGTTCGTCACTGCTCAGCACGTTCACCGTCACCAACGCTTTGGACCAGGCGATTGAGCCGATGATGTCCTGCTCTGCCAGGCGATAGTCGAAGCGCAGCGAGTCGTTAAACTGTTTGAAACGTTGATCTGCTGCCTGGGTAAACCGTCCACCCCAAAGTGCCATGTGGAAATCTCCTTCAAATCGTTAAACGAAGGGCGGCATAAATGCCGCCCCTGATGTCATGCTGTGAGGCGAGGCTGACCTCGCCTGCGAATTACTTCTTCTGCTCGTTCAGGGCACGGATGCGTGAAGAGAGCGAGAACAGACGGATGAAGCCGCCGGCATGACGGTGATCGTACACTTCGTCTTCGCCGAAGGTCGCAAACTCTTCTGAATAGAGGCTGTTTGCAGAACGCTTCTGCGTGGCAGTCGCCTGGCCTTTGTAAAGCTGCAGAACCACTTCGCCATTCACTTCTTCCGCCAGCGATTCGGCTGCGGCTTGAATTGATTTACGCAGCGGTGCGAACCAGCGACCATCGTAAACAACATAAGACATTTCATGACCCAGCTGTTCACGCCATTTGAAGCTGTCGCGATCCAGAACCAGCTGCTCAATCGCACGCAGCGCGTTAACCATAATGGTGCCGCCTGGGGTTTCGTAGCAGCCGCGAGATTTAATGCCCACCAAGCGGTTTTCTACGATATCGATACGTCCCACGCCATGTTTCGCGCCAAGCACATTCAGTTTTTCCAGGCACTGGAACGGGCTCAGTTTCTCGCCGTTTACGGCGACCACACGCCCTTTTTCTACGGTCACGGTCACTTCTTCTGGCTGATCTGGCGCTTCCAGTGGATCAACAGTCCATACCCAGCAATCTTTGTTTGGTGCGTTTGCCGGGCTTTCCAGCACGCCACCTTCAGTAGAGATGTGCCACGCGTTTTCGTCACGGCTGTAGATCTTTTCCAGTGACGCGGTGGTTGGAATGTTGCGCTCTTTCAGGTAATCCAGCAGCGCTTCACGTGAACGCAGGTCCCACTCACGCCATGGCGCAACCACTTTCAACTGTGGGGCCAGCGCGGTATAGGTGGTTTCGAAACGCACCTGGTCATTACCTTTACCAGTAGCGCCGTGGCACAGCGCATCAGCACCCACTTTCAGCGCCAGCTCCACCTGTGCTTTCGCGATGATTGGACGTGCCATTGAGGTGCCCAGTAGATAAGTGCCTTCGTACAATGCGCCAGTTTGCAGCACGGGATAGACATAATCACTGATAAATTCTTCACGCAGATCAACAACGTGACATTCTGAGGCACCCGACTGTAGCGCTTTCTTCTCAACGCCTTCCAGATCGCTGCGTTCCTGACCGATATCTGCCACGAACGCGACCACTTCACAGCCGCCATAGTTCTCTTTCAGCCATGGAATGATGGCTGAAGTATCAAGGCCACCGGAGTAAGCCAGAACGATTTTTTTGATGCCTTGCGTTTGCATTTCGTAATCCTTGAATCAGAGTCGTTAAGCGAGAATCCGGGTGCCAATCGACACGCCGTTAAAAAGAGTAGGCAGTTGCTCAGCGTGACGCCAGCTGGCGATATCCACTGGGCGGCCCAGCGTGCGGGCGGCATCAAGCGCCGCGTGCACTTTAACAATCATGCCATCAGTAATGATGCCTTGGGCAATTAACTGTTCAGCTTTTTCAGCGGTCATCTCTTCGATGCGCTGACCTTTGCCGTCCAGAATACCGCTGACATCTGATAGCAAGACTAAATCGGCACCGATAGTTGCAGCCAGCGCGGTCGCGGCTTGGTCGGCATTGACGTTCATCAGCTCGCCGCTGTCGGTAATACCGATTGAACTGACAACGGGCATATATCCCGCATTCAGCAAGGTATTGAGTAACGCAGGATTGCCTGGCGTGGCATTGCCAACATGTCCTAGCTCTTCATCGAACTGCGCCACATTCACTAAACCGGCATCACCCAAACAGAGGCCCACAGAATTAATGCCATATTTTTTCGCCCACGCCAGCAGCGTTTTGTTGGCGGTTCCTGCCAACGCACCGGTGATGATGTCGATTTGGTCGGCAGGCGTGACGCGCAAACCGTCTTTTTTCTTTACCGGCAACGCGAGTTTTTTCATCAGCTCATCCACCAGGCAACCGCCACCGTGAACGATGATCAACGGGCGCTGATGCGCGGTGCGGTAAGTCAACAGCGCATCGAACAAACGGGCCAGCGCTTCTTCGCTGTCCAACAACACGCCGCCAAGCTTGATAATTAAGGGATTGCTCATCGTTAATTCACTCGTCCGTTAAATCAGTGACTGCGTTTCAGGGAAGCCGAAACGAATGTTCATGCATTGCACCGCCTGCGACGCAGCACCTTTCAGCAAATTGTCTTCGGCTGCGACCACAATTAAATGCTCGCCCTGTACGGCAAAACCAATATCACAATAAGGCAGACCAACCACCGCTTTCAACGCCGGAACGCCTTCTTCGTAAACCCGCACCAGCGGTTTGTCGTGATAGGCGTTATGGAACGCTTCCGCGATATCTTCGCGGCTCACGCCTGCTTTCAGGCGGCAGGTAATTGTGGCCAAAATTCCACGCGGGAAACTGCCGAGATGTGGGGTAAAAATCACCGGCGTACCAAGATGCGCCACGATTTCGGGGTGATGACGATGATTAAACAGTCCGTAAGGCTGCAAACTCACTTCGCAAAAGCTGGTGCCCACGTTGGCTTTACGCCCTGCACCGCTCACGCCGCTGGTCGCGTTGATCACTGGCCATTGCGCCTCATTCAGCAGGCCTGCATCCAATAGCGGTTTCAACGCCAGCTGAGATGCCGTTGGGTAACAACCCGGCACGGCGACCAGCTGCGCTTCTTTAATTTTCTCGTGCTGAAATTCAGCCAGGCCGTAAACTGCTTTATCCAGCCAGTCGCCATGCTGATGAGTAAAACCGTAATATTGGGTATAGAAGTTGCCATCGTTAACGCGGAAAGCGCCTGACAAATCGAATACCACGCAGCCGGCCTTAAGGAATTCCGGCGCCAGATCATGGCTAACTTCGTGGGCAGTCGCCAGGAACACCACATCGACTTTATCTGCCCACTCAGCTGCACTGCTGAGCGGTTGCAGCGGCAGATCAACCACACCTTTTAGCTGTGGATGAAGTTCAGATAAGCGCTTTCCGGCGTCAGGGCTTTGCGCTGAAACCGCCAAAGCGGTTATGTTCATATGTGGATGGCGATTCAGGAAGGTGGCAAGCTCTACGCCAGCGTAACCACTGGCACCAACGATCAGCGTATTCAACATCAGGCTGTATACCTTTTTACAGTCACACGTTCCGGGTCGCGGCCTTGCCCCGTTGCCCACGATGTCGTTTGCAGAAAATTTAGGTTCACATGCAGACGACGTTTATGTATTTTTATTCACTATTAATGCATGAATATTGATACATCCTAACTCAAGGACCGTCAACAGTGAAGTCAAAATTACCGCCTTTTATCGAACTGTACCGCCAGTTGATCGCTACGCCATCAATCAGCGCAACCGACGCTGCGCTGGATCAGAGTAATGAAACTTTAATCAATTTGTTGGCCGGCTGGTTCCGTGACCTCGGCTTCAGCGTTGAAGTGCAGCCGGTACCCGGCACGCGCAATAAATTCAACATGCTGGCCCGCACCGGAAGTGGGGCTGGCGGGCTGCTGCTCGCCGGTCACACCGACACCGTCCCCTTCGACGATGGGCGCTGGACGCGCGATCCCTTCACGCTAACTGAGCATGACAACAAGCTCTACGGTTTAGGGACTGCCGATATGAAAGGCTTTTTTGCTTTCATTCTCGATACGCTGCGTGATGTGGACGTGACCACTCTAAGCAAACCGCTCTACATTCTGGCCACCGCTGACGAAGAAACCACCATGGCGGGCGCTAAGTATTTTTCTGAGTCGACTCAGTTGCGTCCAGATTGCGCGATCATCGGCGAGCCGACTTCGCTGAAACCCGTACGCGCTCACAAAGGCCATCTTTCCAATGCGATTCGTGTTCAGGGCCAGTCGGGCCACTCCAGCGATCCTTCTCGCGGCGTGAATGCGATTGAGCTGATGCATGATGCCATTGGTCATTTAATGCAGCTGCGTAACACGTTGAAAGAGCGTTATCACCATGACGCATTTGCGATTCCCTATCCAACCATGAACTTTGGCCATATTCATGGTGGTGATGCGGCAAACCGCATTTGTGCCTGCTGTGAACTGCACATGGATATTCGTCCGCTGCCGGGCCTGACACTGAGTGATTTAGACGAATTACTTAACGACGCGCTGGCACCCGTAAGTGCGCGCTGGCCGGGTCGCATTACGGTAGGCGAACTGCATCCGCCGATTCCCGGATATGAGTGCCCTGCCAATCATGAACTGGTGAAAGTGGTGGAAAAATTGCTGGGTACGCCGACTGAAGTGGTGAACTACTGCACCGAAGCGCCTTTTATTCAGCAATTGTGCCCAACCCTGGTTTTAGGCCCAGGATCAATTAATCAGGCACACCAGCCAGATGAATTTATTGATACTGCATTTATTAAGCCGACTCGTGAGTTGATAAATCAGGTCGTGCAGCATTTTTGTCACTGATTAACATCAAATGGGGCATTTCACTGTATTAACAGCAAAATGCCCCGTCATTCTGTGGGATTTAGCAATAAGAATAACTTATCCCGCTTCCTGTCAGTTAAATTCTATGAATTTCCGTCATTTAGCTGCACGTTTGCTTCACTTTAAGTCAATTGACGAATGAAGCATTACGTGGCTAGATAAAAGACGATGTTATGCCCATTGGGTGATTATCCAAACAATTTCAGATTGCAGAAAGGCAGCAACTGAGCGAATCCTCAGAAGCGACACGCGGTTGTGACTGAGAAAAGTAAAAGTTGTCTGCTTTTTTTTGCGGCCTGAAAACGGCTGGGTGTAGAAGTTTATTAAGACGATAAGGGTGTCAGGGTCAAATGAACGAACAATATTCCGCAATGCGAAGTAATGTCAGTATGCTCGGCAAACTGCTCGGGGATACGATTAAGGATGCGCTTGGAGAGAACATCCTCGACCGGGTGGAAACCATCCGCAAACTGTCCAAGTCATCCCGTGCAGGAAATGACACTCATCGCAAGGAACTGCTGAACACGCTGCAAAATTTGTCTAATGACGAACTTCTGCCCGTCGCGCGTGCGTTTAGTCAGTTCCTTAACCTCACCAATGTGGCTGAACAGTATCAAACTATTTCTCACAGCGGCGAAGGGGCGAACCACCCAGAACTGCTGAAAAAAACTTTTGAAAGCCTCAAGCAGCAGAAAGACATTAGCGAAAGCGCTATCCGTGAAGCCATTGAATCGCTGTCGCTGGAATTGGTGCTGACAGCGCATCCAACCGAAATTACGCGCCGCACGCTGATTCACAAGCTGGTGGAAGTGAACAGCTGTTTAAAGCAGCTTGATCACAGCGACATTTCCGATTACGAGCGCAACCAAATCATGCGCCGCCTGCGCCAACTGGTCGCGCAGGCATGGCATACTGATGAAATTCGTAAATATCGCCCAACGCCTATCGATGAGGCCAAATGGGGCTTTGCGGTGGTGGAAAACAGCTTATGGGAAGGCGTACCGGCTTTCCTGCGCGAGTTGAATGAACAGGTTGAAGAAGCGTTCGGCATCAAACTTCCGGTGGATTTTGTGCCGGTGCAGTTTACGTCGTGGATGGGTGGCGATCGTGATGGTAACCCTAACGTTACCGCCGCAATTACGCGTCATGCCATGCAGCTAAGTCGCTGGAAAGCTGCGGATCTGTTCCTGCGTGATATTGGTGTGCTGATTTCCGAACTGTCGATGTCAGAATGCAGCGATGAAGTGCGCGACCTGTGTGGCGATCCCGAAGCGATTGAGCCCTATCGCATGATTCTGAAGCGCATCCGCAGCCAGTTGATGTCGACGCAATCCTTTCTTGAACGTCGCCTGAAAGGCGAACGTCTGCCGCGCCCGGCTGATTTGCTGGTTTCCAACGATCAACTCTGGCAACCGCTGTTCGCCATTTATCAATCGCTACAGCAATGCGGCATGGGCATTATCGCCAACGGTCAGTTGCTGGATACGCTGCGCCGCGTGAAATGTTTTGGCGTGCCGCTGGTACGTATCGATCTGCGTCAGGAAAGCACGCGCCACACTGAAGCGATTGCTGAAGTTACGCGCTACCTCGGCCTTGGTGATTATGAAAATTGGTCAGAAGCGGACAAACAAGCGTTCCTGATCCGTGAACTCAACTCCAAGCGTCCGCTGCTGCCACGAAGCTGGGAGCCAAGTGACGACACGCGTGAAGTGCTGGAAACCTGCCGCGTTGCCGCTGAAGCGCCGCAAGGTTCAATTGCTGCTTACGTGATTTCAATGGCGAAAACGCCCTCTGACGTGCTGGCCGTGCACCTTCTGTTGAAGGAAGCAGGTATCAATTACGCCATGCCGGTTGCACCGCTGTTTGAAACGCTTGATGACCTGAATAACGCCAATGATGTCATGAGCCAGCTGCTCAGCATTGACTGGTATCGCGGCTTCATTCAGGGCAAGCAGATGGTGATGATTGGTTATTCCGACTCGGCGAAAGATGCCGGCGTAATGGCCGCCAGCTGGGCGCAATATCAGGCGCAAGATGCCTTAATCAAAACCTGTGAAAAAGCCGGCATTTCGCTGACGCTGTTCCACGGACGCGGCGGCACGATTGGCCGTGGTGGTGCACCAGCGCATGCTGCCTTGCTGTCACAGCCGCCGGGCAGCCTGAAAGGTGGCCTGCGCGTGACTGAACAGGGCGAGATGATCCGTTTTAAATACGGTTTGCCGGAAGTGACTATCGCCAGTCTTTCGCTCTACACCGGTGCCATTCTGGAAGCGAACCTGATGCCGCCGCCAGAACCAAAAACGGAGTGGCGTAACATTATGAATCAGCTCTCTGCTGACTCTTGCGCCATGTACCGCGGTTACGTGCGGGAAAACCCAGATTTTGTCCCGTACTTCCGTTCGGCAACACCGGAACAAGAATTGGGCAAGCTGCCGCTGGGTTCGCGCCCGGCGAAACGCCGTCCAACCGGCGGCGTCGAGTCGCTGCGTGCAATTCCATGGATTTTTGCCTGGACACAGAACCGCTTGATGCTACCCGCCTGGCTGGGTGCTGGCGCGGCGCTGCAACAGGCGATGGAAGCGGGCCATCAAGATCAGCTGGAAGCGATGTGCCGTGACTGGCCTTTCTTCTCAACGCGTCTCGGCATGTTGGAAATGGTGTTCTCTAAAGCTGACTTATGGCTGGCGGAATATTACGATCAACGTCTGGTCGACAAATCGCTGTGGCCGCTGGGTAAACAGCTGCGCGATCAACTCGATTCTGATATCAAAGCGGTGCTGACCATCGCCAACGATGCGCATCTGATGGCGGACCAACCGTGGATTGCCGAATCCATTGCGCTGCGTAACGTCTACACCGATCCACTCAACGTTCTGCAAGCTGAACTGCTACATCGCTCACGTGCGCAGGAAGCGCGCGGTGATGAATCGGATGCTCGCGTTGAACAGGCGCTAATGGTGACTATTGCAGGTGTGGCGGCAGGTATGCGCAATACCGGTTAATGATGATGGAACGGGGATTGCGATTCGTCGCTCCCCTTCTTCGCTATTCCCTCTTGTAGGTAATCTGCTGAGATTAAGAAACAAAAAAGCCGGGCAATCTTATTGCCCGGCTTTTTTATAACAGAAAAGTTATACCGCGATGGCTGGACGCACACCCAAGGTATGGCAGATCGCATAACTCATTTCGGCACGGTTCAGCGTATAGAAGTGGAAATCTTTCACGCCTTCGCGTGACAAGATCTTCACCATGTCCATGGCGATGTTGGCACCCACCATTTTGCGCGTTTCAGCGTCATCCTCCAGACCCGCAAACATGGCACTCATCCAACCCGGTACACGCACGTTAGTCATCGTGGCGAAACGCTGTAACTGCTTGAAGTTAGAAACAGGCAGAATGCCCGGTACGATTTCAACGTCAATACCGGTTGATACGCAGCGGTCGCGGAAGCGCAGATAACTTTCAACGTCGAAGAAAAATTGCGTAATCGCACGGTTCGCACCCGCATCGATTTTACGCTTCAGGTTGATCAAATCAGCCTGCGCACTCTTGGCTTCCGGATGCACTTCCGGGTAAGCCGCAACAGAAATATCGAAATCACCGACTTCTTTTAGCAGCGATACCAGATCGCAGCCATACATTTCTGGCTTGCCACCGCCAGGCGGCAGGTCACCGCGCAATGCCACAATATGACGAATACCGTTGTTCCAGTAATCCTGCGCAATAGCGCGTAACTCATCACGCGTAGCATCAACGCAAGTCAGATGCGGGGCCGCTTCCAGGCCGGTGCGATCTTTGATGCCTTTAATAATGCTGTGAGTACGATCGCGTTCGCCCGAATTCGCGCCATACGTTACCGAAACGAATTTCGGTTTCAAGCTGCTCAGACGATCGATAGAGTTCCACAGCGTCTCTTCCATTTCGCTGGTACGAGGCGGAAAGAATTCAAAAGAGACATTAATTTGCCCGTTCAGCTCTGCCAGGCTTTGATTTAGCGCTTCGCGCTGATTGGCATGAAAGAAACTCATCCTGCTACCTCATCGATCACTTCGGTTAACTATCGGACTGCGAACATCCATACGTTTAGACGTCCAGATGCTCAAAATGAACGATTCCTGGCGAAGCGTCAACTTATAAATGATTTAAAACGGTGACAAATATTCAAACAACATGAGTGAAATTCATCTGGAGGCGGCAACATGAAGTGAAGGCAGGCGACGAATGCGCCTGCCTTAAAGATTAAAGCAGTTGAGAAAGGCGGTTGATATCAGACTGAATTGCGCCCGCAGTAACGTCGCGTCCTGCGCCGGGTCCACGAATCACCAGCGGATTATCACGATACCAGCGACTTTCGATGGCAAAGACATTGTCACATGGCAGCAGCGAAGCCAGCGGATGCTCTGGGCGCACCGCTTCGACGCCCACGCGCGCCTTGCCATTCGCGTCGAAACGCGCCACATAGCGCAGCACTAAACCCATCTCCTGTGCGGCTTCAAACCGCTGCAGCATCTGCTCATTCAGTTCTTCGCCATTCTCAAAGAAATGGTCGATTGAATCTTTTTCACAGTTGCGCGGCACCAGGGACTCCACTCGAACCTGATCGGGTTCGATGTTATACCCCGCTTCGCGCGCCAGAATCACCAGTTTGCGCATCACGTCCTGACCAGAAAGATCAACGCGTGGATCGGGTTCGGTTAAACCTTGCTGCCAGGCCTGATCCACCAGATCGGTAAACGGAACCGTGCCGTCAAACTGCAGAAACAGCCAGGACAGGGTGCCAGAGAAGATACCGCTTATCGATAAAATAGTATCGCCGCTGTCGCGCAAGTCGCGCACCGTATAGTTAATCGGTAAACCCGCGCCGACAGTCGCGTTGTAAAGCCAGTGGCGACCCGTTTTGGTAAAAGCATCACGAATTTGACGCCAGGTTTGACTGTCAGATGCACCTGCCACTTTGTTTGCGCTAATCACGTGAAAACCGTGGCTGGCAAAATCAAGATACTGCTGCGCCAACGGTATGCTGGCGGTGACATCTAACACCACCAAGTCATCAAACGGGTGCGCGCGCATCCACAAGAATAAGGACTCTTCATCGCGCTCTTCCGCTTCGTCGTCAAAGAAAGCCAATGCGCGGCTGGCATCAAGCCCTTCATAACTCAGCAGGCTGCGGCGGCTGTCTGCCACTCCCGCCAAAACAAATTCAAAGCCGGTACGCGCAGAAAGCGTTTCTTGATCGCGCGCGAACAACTCTAGCCAGCGTGAACCGATATTACCTTTACCAAACAAAATCAGGCCGATGCGTTTCTCTGCCCTAAACAGCGACTGATGCAGGCCTTGGATCAGATGTTGGGTTGGGCCCACGCGCAATACCGCGACCACACTGATGTGATCTTCTGATTGCCAGACGAATTCAACCGGCTGATCTTTCAGTTGCTGCCAGAAGCGATGCGTATGCAGCGGGTTACGCGTCACGCCTGCGCCTACCAACGCCACCAATGCTAAGCCATCACGCAGCTGCAAATGACCCGGTAAACCGGCATCTTGCAAAAGCATAAAGGCGCTATTGACCACTTCTGAGGTATAGCAAAGCTGTAACAGCTGACGATCGGGATGCACACCAACCGCCAACGGGCGCAATTGCGCACGCTTCAGCAGCAGATCGATTTCTTTGTGCAGAATGGCAAAATCATGTTGTTCTGGCAGTTGAATTTCAACCAAACAAACATCGTCATGGCTGGTGACAATACGAGCACCTGTGCCGGATGCCAGCACGCGCTCAATACGTGTGGAACCTTGTTCGGGTTGATAGCTACAGCGTAATTGCAGGTCGATATCGCTACCGGAAACGGGCTGCAAGGTGCGAGTGTGCAATACCGGCGCGGCAAGACGTGCCAGTTCGCTGGCTTCATCGAGACGTAATAGCGGCAGCAAGCAGGCATCAGAAACTTTACGAGGATCCGCACTGTAAACACCGGCGACATCGCTCCAGATGGTGACGCGACCCACACCCGCTAGCGCACCGATTTGGGTGGCGGAATAGTCGGAGCCGTTACGGCCCAGCAGCACCGTTTCACCCGCCTCGTTACGACAGATAAACCCGGTCACGACGATGCGCTTATGCGGATGCTGCGCCAGCAACGATTGCAGCAGCGGCCACGATTTACCTTCATCTACTTGCGGTTGTGCTGCACGCTCTGCACGCAGAAAATCACGCGCATCCAGCCAGCAGGCTTCAATGTCATGCTGACTCAGCACCGCCGCCATTAACCGCGCTGACCAAACTTCACCGTGGCCCACTACTTCTGCGTAGACCGCTTCGGTGATGTTGCCATCCAGCAGCCCGGCGAGTTTTTCTAAATCACGAATGAACCGGGTAATAAGGGATGCGGCAATTTCAACAGGCAGCAGCGCGCTAATCAGTTCGCTTTGATAACGTCGTAAAGCCTGTTGCACTTGATGCGCCGACAGCCGATCGCTTTGGCTCAGCTTCAGCCAACTGATCAACTGGTTGGTGGTTGAACCTGCCGCCGAAACCACCATCAAGTCGCCCGCCTGGCTGTAGTCCGCCATAATATTGGCTACACGCTGATAGCAACGCGCATCCGCCAGGCTACTGCCACCAAATTTGTGCAACTGCTTACTGTTCGGCGTTCCCGCGCCTGCTGAAATCGTCATGCTTAACCCTCGGCAGCGATCCGGAATGCATTATCCAAATCGGCGATTAAATCTTCGTGATCCTCGATACCCACAGAAACACGCAGCAGCGTTTCGGAAATACCCGCTGCTGCACGCGCTTCCGCTGACATGCCGGCGTGCGTCATGGTCGCGGTGTGAGAAATTAAACTTTCTACGCCGCCAAGTGATTCTGCCAGCGTAAACAACTGTAATGCTTTTAGAAAACGGCGCAGCAATACTTCGTCACCGTCAATTTCAAAACTTAGCATGGCGCCAAAACCGCGCTGTTGACGTACCGCATGTTCGTGCCCGGCGTTTTCCGGCAGCGAAGGATGATACAGCTTTTTCACTAATTTCTGTTGCTTTAGGTAATCAACAATTGCGAGTGCATTACGTTGTGCCGCAGCAATGCGTGGCGATAATGTGCGCAGGCCACGCAATAATAAATAGCTGTCAAAAGCAGCGCCGGTAACGCCAATATTGTTCGCCCACCAGGCAAGATCGGTTGCCAGTTGTGGCTCTTTGGCAATCACCGCGCCCGCCACCACATCGGAGTGGCCATTCAGGTATTTAGTACAGGAATGCACCACCAAATCTGCGCCCAACGCCAACGGATTTTGTAATGCAGGACTCAGGAAGGTGTTATCGACCACGCTGAGGGCACCCGCTTCACGCGCGGCTTCGCAAATAGCAGCAATATCGACCACGCGCAGCAGCGGGTTGCTCGGGCTTTCTATCAACACCAGTTTTGGTTTTTCATCCAGCGCAGCCTGTAAGGCGGCTTTATCGCCTTGATCAACAAACTTCACGCGATAAGCACCGCGTTTGCTCAGGCTATCGAACAAGCGGTAGCTGCCACCGTAACAATCGTGTGGTGCGACTAACAGATCGCCTGGCTTCAGGAACACCGTTGTCACCAAATGAATCGCTGACATACCGGTATTGGTTAATACCGCGCCTGCGCCCCCTTCCAGTTCGGCTAACGCGCGCTGCACTACATCACGCGTAGGATTTCCACGGCGTGAATAGTCATGAGCGCGTGGCTCGTTAAAATCAAGGAAGTTATAAGTGCTGGAGAGGTGAATCGGGGGGACAACGCAGCCATATTGCTCGTCATCATTCAAACCGCTGCGAACTGCGATGGTTGCCTGTTTACGCGTCATGGTGCTAACTGTTCCTGAAGTGTGGAATAAGAAGGCAACAGGATAGCACTCCTTAATTAGACGTCAATACATCTGGACATCTAAATGTCTTTGCGTATAGATTGAGCAAAATCGCAATACCCGCTAAAATTACGCGTCATTGCCTGGCGTTCAAGATTGATTTACACCGGTTGAACGGAGAAAAACCCGCCATTAAGGGGTCAGGCATTAAAAAATCAGGCATAATTCACTGATTTCCTAACATTTAACTTTTATTGATTAAGGTAACCCATGGCTGAATGGAACGGCGAATATATCAGCCCGTACGCTGAGCACGGTAAAAAGAGTGAGCAGGTTAAAAAGATTACAGTGTCTATCCCGTTGAGCGTGCTGAAGATTCTGACGGATGAACGTACCCGTCGTCAGGTGAATAACCTGCGTCACGCCACCAATAGTGAACTGCTGTGCGAAGCCTTTTTACATGCCTTTACCGGGCAACCGCTGCCGGACGACGTGGATTTGCGCAAAGAACGCAGTGATGAAATTCCAGAAGAAGCGAAAAAGATCATGCGCGATATGGGTATCAATCCAGACACCTGGGAATACTAAATCGTTACGCATAAAAAAACCCAGCCGAAGCTGGGTTTTTTCTTGCCGTCGAATCGAACAGATTCGAATGCCGTAATCTTATTTTTTGCTGCCTGGTACGCTGAAGCGCTTGTTAAAGCGGTCAACACGTCCACCAGTGGTCACTTCACGCTGCTTACCGGTATAGAACGGGTGGCATTGGCCACAAACGTCCAGGTTCAGCTCGTGAGTCAGCGTAGAACGGGTGTGGATCACGTTACCGCAAGTACAGTTGATGGTAACTGCTTCGTATTTTGGGTGAATACCTTTTTTCATGGGAAACCTCATTTAAGGCCGTGTCGCTCTCCGCGCCAGGTTTTAAACCCGCGCAGCACCACACGCTGTTGAACAATTAATGGTGTACCCCGACGAGTACTTTCTCATCGAAGGCGGCATATTATACAGAACATTATGACTTGCTGCAAATATCACCTGATATACCCGCCTAATCTCCCAGCTGGTACACTACGTTTCCTCAATGATTGAACCGGAAAGAGATTGCTATGCCCGTTGTTCAGGTTGCCCTGCCCGTTCCTTTACCCCGCCTGTTTGATTATCTGCCGCCGCAAGGTACGCAGCCCGTCATCGGTGGGCGGGTGAGCGTGCCGTTTGGCAATCGGAAAATGATTGGCATCGTAGTCGCGCTGCGTGAAACCAGCGATCTGCCTGAAGCACAATTGAAAAAAGTGGCGGAGGTGTTGGATAGCGAATCGCTGTTCCCGCCTTCGTTATGGCGCATCCTTAACTGGGCGGCAGGATATTATCATTCTCCGCTCGGTGAAGTATTAAGCCATGCGCTGCCGGTTTTGCTGCGTCAGGGCAAACCTGCACAGGAGACGCCGCTGTGGCAATGGCAACTTACTGAACAAGGTCGTGCAACATCGCCCGAAAGCCTGAAGCGTGCGCCAAAACAGCAGCAGGCGCTGGCGTCTTTACGCCAAAAACCGCTTTATCGTCATCAGGTCAGTGAACACGATCTGACTGATGCCGTGTTGCAGGCCTTACGCGCTAAAGGATTGTGTGATTTGCATGAGCACCAGCCGCAAATGCGGGACTGGCGTGAAAGCTTTGCCATTAAAGGTGAACGTCTGCGGCTTAATACCGATCAGGCCACCGCCGTTGGCGCTATACGTGGCGAAGATGAACACTACGCTGCCTGGTTATTGGCGGGTATTACCGGCTCCGGTAAAACGGAAGTTTATCTCAGCATATTGGAAAACGTACTGGCACGCGGCAAGCAGGCGCTGGTGCTGGTGCCGGAAATCGGTTTAACACCCCAAACCATTGCCCGCTTTCGTGAGCGTTTTGACGCGCCAATTGACGTCCTGCATTCCGCCCTGAATGACAGCGAGCGTCTGGCAGTGTGGTTGCGCGCGCGCAGTGGGGAGACGGCGATTGTGATTGGCACGCGCTCGGCGCTGTTTACGCCATTGGCCAGGCCGGGTGTGATCATTATTGATGAAGAGCACGACAGTTCCTATAAACAGCAAGAAGGCTGGCGTTATCAGGCGCGTGATTTAGCGGTATTTCGTGCCCATGAAGAAGATATTCCGATTGTCATGGGTTCCGCGACGCCCGCGCTGGAAACGCTGCACAACGTGCGTAACGGTAAATATCGTCAGCTTGATTTAACCAAGCGCGCCGGTAATGCCAAACCTGCACTGCAGCAGTTGATCGATTTAAAAGGCGTGCAACTGATTGGCGGGCTGTCGCCTGCGCTGATTGGTAAAATGCGCCAGCATCTTCAGGCCAATAATCAGGTTTTACTTTTTTTAAATCGACGCGGCTTTTCGCCTGCCCTTTTGTGTCACGACTGCGGCTGGATTGCGGAATGCCAGCGCTGCGACCGTTATTACACGTTGCATCAGCATCAACGCCAATTGCGTTGTCACCACTGCGACAGCCAGCGCCCGCTGCCCAATCAATGTCCACAATGTGGATCGACCCATTTGATGCCGGTTGGTGTCGGTACTGAACAGCTTGAACAGCAGCTTGGCACGCTGTTCCCGGGCGTTGCGATTTCGCGTATTGATCGTGATACCACCAGCCGCAAAGGGGCGTTAGAGCAACATCTTGCCGATGTGCATCGAGGTGGCGCACGCATTCTGGTCGGCACACAAATGCTGGCTAAAGGGCATCACTTCCCAGACGTCACACTGGTCTCGCTGTTGGATGTCGATGGTGCGCTGTTCTCAGCCGATTTTCGTGCCGCCGAACGCTTTGCTCAGCTTTATACCCAAGTCGCCGGGCGTGCCGGTCGCGCAGGCAAACAGGGCGAAGTGCTGCTGCAAACTCACCATCCAGAGCATCCGCTGCTGCAAATTTTGCTGCATCAAGGCTATTTTGCTTTTGCCCAGCAGACGCTTCTTGAGCGCCAGTCGGTATTTCTGCCCCCGTGGACCAGCCATGCGCTGTTCCGCGCGGAAGATCATGATAATCAACAGGCTGCTGAATTTCTCCAGCAGTTGCGAAATTTGCTGGAAGCCAGCCCGTTAAATGATAAATCGACGTGGTTGATGGGGCCGCTACCGGCGCTGCAACCTAAACGCAGCGGGCGCTGGCGCTGGCAGCTGTTAGTGCAGCATCCTTCGCGCAAGCGTTTACAGCAGTTGCTAAGCAGTTCAATGCCGCTGATTTCCACTTTACCCGCTGGGCGCAAAGTAAAATGGACGCTGGATATCGACCCAACGGAAAGCTAAGCCGCGCAGGTCTGCGAGCCAGATCGAAAAAAGTCGCATAAGTCACAATTTTTATGCAAATTAAGTAACAACCTGGCCGGGCAATCGTTAACAATGTTGCCCGGCTTGCTTTTCAGGCCAGACCAAATAAACATTCGAACGCGCATAACGCGTCAGGAGCATGTGTTGGAGCAGAATCAACAACAGCCCGCCGCCACTATGAAAGATGTGGCTGAAAAAGCGGGTGTCTCGACCGCTACCGTATCGCGCGCGCTAATGAACCCGGAAAAAGTCTCCGCAGCGACCCGACAGAAAGTTGAGCAAGCTGTCATTGCTGTTGGCTATGCGCCACATGGCTTAACGCGCAACGCCCGCCGTGGTGAAACACAAACCATTTTGGTGATTGTGCCCGATATCTGTGATCCCTTTTTCAGTGAGATCATTCGGGGCGTAGAAGTGACTGCTGCGCAAGAAGGATATCTGGTACTGATTGGCGACTGCGCGCATCAAAATCAGCAAGAAAAAACCTTTATGAATTTGATGGTGACACGCCAAATCGACGGGATGGTGCTGCTCGGTTCACAGTTGCCGTTTGATGCCAGCCTCGAAGAACAACGCAACTTACCGCCGATGGTGATGGCCAATGAGTTTGCGCCTGAGATGTCGCTGCCCACCGTTCATATTGATAACCTGACCGCCGCTTTCGAGGCCGTGAATCATCTGTTGCAGCTCGGCCATAAGCAGATTGCCTGCATCGCCGGACCTGAAACCATGCCGCTGTGCCAGTATCGTCTGCAAGGCTATGTTCAGGCGATGCGTCGCAGCGGACTCACGGTTGATCCCACCTATATTGTGCGTGGTGACTTCACTTTTGAAGCGGGCGTCGCCGCGATGAATCGATTGTTGGCGCTGCCGCAGCCACCTCGTGCGCTGTTCTGTCACAGCGATATTATGGCGCTCGGTGCCATTAATCAGGCAAAACGCATGGGATTACGCGTTCCTGAAGATCTTTCGGTCGTGGGATTTGATGATATTGAATTGTCACGCTATTGCGAACCGCCGCTAACGACAGTGACGCAGCCGCGTTACCAAATAGGTCGGGAAGCGATGCTGTTGCTGCTTGCGGAGTTGCAAGGTAAGCGGGTGAACAACGGCTCGCGCTTGCTCGATGCCGAATTAGCCATACGAGGCAGTACGGCACCCAGCAAAAAGCGTGAAAAATAAGCGCAATCTCCGTTCATTTTCAGTAGATTCTTAAGGCGAACATCGCTGGTCAAAGTACCTACCCTTAAGTAACATGGCGGGCTCCTTGCCGGGCAGAGTAAAAGCAGCAAAATTGCCCATTTGGCATTATTTTTTTGAAGGGTATCAGAACGAGAGTGGCACAAAAAGATTATGTAGGCCGCGGGCGTTCAACAGGGACGCGTCGCAAAAAAAGCCCCAGTCGTGGCAAGAAAAGCAGCAAAGGCGGATCGGGCGCATCGAAATTGATGATTGTACTGGCGGTTGCGGTGTTGGTGACCTTTGCCGGTGGTTTATGGTTCCTCGCGCATCACAAGAAAGAAGACGCGCCGGTAATTACGGATCATAAAGCCAACGGCAATGGCTTACCGCCAAAGCCTGAAGAGCGCTGGAAGTACATCAAAGAGCTGGAAAATCGTCAGGTAACGATGCCTACGCCAATTGAGCCGTCTTCAGGCGGCGAAGTGAAGTCGCAAACGCAACTGACGGATGAGCAGCGCCAGCTACTGGAACAGATGCAGGCTGACATGCGCCAGCAACCTACCCAGCTGAACGAAGTGCCGTGGAATGAGCAAACGCCAGCACAGCGTCAGGTTACGCTGCAACATCAGCAGCAGCTACAGCAAATCCAGCGTCAACAACAACAAGTTCAGCAGCAACAGCAGCGCCAACAGCAACAACTTCAGCAGCAACAGCAGCGTCAACAGCAACAACTTCAGCAGCAAGCTCAACAGCGCCAGCAGCAGGAGAGCGTGCAGCGTCAGGCACAACAAGCTCCTGTTACGCGTGAGCCCGCCGCGCAGCCGAAACCGCAAGAGGCCGCGAAGCCTAAGCCAACAGAAAAAGCGGCTTCACAGCGCTGGATGGTGCAGTGTGGTTCGTTCAAAGGAACCGATCAGGCTGAATCTGTACGTGCTGGCTTAGCCTTTGAAGGTTTTGAAAGTCGTATCACGACAGGTGGCGGTTGGAATCGCGTGGTTATCGGACCTTATAAGGATCGGGCAACCGCGGATAGCACACTCAAACGTCTGCGCAGTTCTGGACACTCAAGCTGTATTCCGCTCGCTGTCGGGGGTTGAAACCCGCTAAACCCGCCCCATATCTGTTTGCATGATACTCCGCGCCTTGTGCGCGGAGCTTTTTTCCGACTGCAATAAGGGGTCTGCCCGTGACAACAATAGTAAGTGTACGACGCAACGGCCAGGTAGTGATTGGCGGTGATGGCCAGGCTACTCTCGGCAATACCGTAATGAAAGGCAACGTTAAAAAAGTGCGTCGTCTTTACAACGATAAAGTGATCGCCGGTTTCGCTGGCGGTACAGCAGATGCCTTCACCCTGTTTGAACTCTTCGAACGTAAACTGGAAATGCACCAAGGCCATTTGGTCAAAGCTGCCGTTGAGCTGGCGAAAGACTGGCGCACCGATCGCATGCTGCGCCGCCTTGAAGCGCTGCTGGCCGTCGCGGATGAGTCTGCGTCGCTGATTATCAGCGGTAACGGTGATGTGATTCAGCCAGAAAATGACTTGATCGCAATCGGTTCTGGCGGTCCTTTCGCTCAAGCTGCGGCCCGTGCGATGTTGGAAAACACTGAGCTGAGCGCGCGAGACATCGTAGAGAAATCGCTGAATATCGCGGGTGATATCTGCATTTACACTAACCATAACGTTAATTTCGAAGAATTACCGTCCAAGGCGTAAGGATTTTAACCATGTCTGAGATGACCCCACGCGAGATTGTCAGCGAACTTAATCGCTTTATCATCGGCCAGGACAGCGCTAAGCGTGCCGTGGCTATTGCACTGCGTAACCGCTGGCGCCGTATGCAGCTTGACGAAGAGCTGCGTCATGAAGTCACACCAAAAAATATTCTGATGATCGGCCCAACGGGTGTCGGTAAAACCGAGATCGCACGTCGTCTGGCAAAACTCGCCAATGCGCCGTTCATTAAAGTAGAAGCCACTAAGTTCACCGAAGTGGGCTATGTCGGCAAAGAAGTGGATTCAATTATCCGCGACCTGACCGACTCAGCCATCAAAATGGTGCGCAGCCAGGCGATTGAAAAGAACAAATATCGCGCGGAAGAGATGGCGGAAGATCGTATTCTCGACGTACTGATTCCACCGGCGAAAAATAACTGGGGCCAGTCTGAGCAAAGCAGCGAACCGTCTGCGGCGCGTCAGTCATTCCGCAAAAAACTGCGTGAAGGCCAGTTGGATGATAAAGAGATTGAAATTGATCTCGCGGCCAGCTCAGCCGGTGTAGAGATCATGGCACCGCCGGGCATGGAAGAGATGACCAGCCAGCTGCAGTCAATGTTCCAGAACATTGGTGGTCAGAAGCAGAAGCCACGCAAGCTGAAGATCAAAGAAGCGATGAAGCTGCTGGTGGAAGAAGAAGCCGCTAAGCTGGTGAATCCAGAAGAATTAAAGCAGGATGCCATTGAAGCTGTTGAGCAACACGGCATCGTGTTTATCGATGAGATCGATAAAATCTGTAAGCGTGGCGGTCAGAATGCCGGCGGCCCAGACGTATCACGTGAAGGCGTACAGCGCGACCTGCTGCCGCTGGTAGAAGGTTGTACCGTTTCGACTAAACACGGCATGGTAAAAACTGACCATATCCTGTTTATCGCATCAGGTGCATTCCAGGTTGCCAGCCCGTCCGATCTGATTCCAGAATTGCAGGGTCGTTTACCAATTCGCGTTGAATTGCAGGCGCTGACGGTGAATGACTTCGAGCGCATTCTGACTGAACCCAATGCGTCCATCACCGTGCAGTACAAGGCGCTGATGAACACAGAAGGTGTGACAATTCACTTCACCGACGACGGTATTCGTCGCATCGCTGAAGCGGCGTGGCAGGTTAACGAAACCACCGAGAACATCGGTGCGCGCCGTTTACATACCGTGCTGGAGCGCTTAATGGAAGATGTCTCTTATGACGCCAGCGATCGCAGCGGTGAATCAGTGACAATCGATGCCGAATACGTTGGTCAGCATTTGGATCAGCTGGTCGCGGACGAAGATTTAAGCCGCTTTATTCTCTAAAGCGTTTAGTCCAATACTCATTCAAAGCCCAGCCATCCGGTTGGGCTTTTTTCTGCATACTGCTGATGCATCGCCCTTTTCATCCGGTGATGATTTTGCCAACAATCCGTAGAAAGCGATATACTTACCGCTCCTGTGGCAAACAGA
Source organism: Pantoea sp. T14 (assembly GCF_036663535.1). Taxonomy (NCBI): domain Bacteria; kingdom Pseudomonadati; phylum Pseudomonadota; class Gammaproteobacteria; order Enterobacterales; family Erwiniaceae; genus Pantoea; species Pantoea sp. T14. Next base: position 85,466 of record NZ_JAWUEB010000017.1, on the reverse strand, counting down.
CGAAACCCTTATGAAATACGATACATCTGAACTCTGCGACATCTACCATGAAGAAGTGAATGTTGTTGAACCGCTTTTTTCAAACTTTGGTGGGCGCACCTCATTCGGTGGTCAGATTACCACAGTGAAATGTTTTGAAGACAACGGCTTGCTTTACGATCTGTTGGAAGAAAATGGTCGCGGTCGTGTGCTGTTGATAGACGGCGGCGGCTCAGTACGTCGCGCCTTAGTCGATGCGCAACTGGCGCGTTTAGCGGCGCAAAACGAGTGGGAAGGCATCGTGATTTACGGTTCGGTTCGCCAGGTTGATGAGCTGGAAGAACTGGAGATTGGCATTCAGGCTATTGCTGCGATTCCAGCAGGTGCGGCGGGAGAAGGCGTTGGCGAAAGCGATGTGCGCGTCAATTTTGGTGGCGTGACCTTCTTTTCTGGCGACCATCTCTATGCTGATAACACCGGTATCATTCTCTCTGAAGATCCGCTGGATATAGAATAAATCCAGAAACGAAAACGGGTGCCAGCGGCACCCGTTTTACGTATCAGCGGAGGTTTAAACCTCTTCCATTTTTCCCAGCAGCGCGCGCAGGCGTTCTTGCCAGACATGCTGCTCCTCTTTCAGATGCTGATTTTCGCGCACCAGCGCATCTTGATTGCCAGCAGCTTGCTGCGCATCGTTACGCAGGTTGTTGTTCTGCTCTTTCAGCTCTTCGATTTCCATCTGCAGCAGAGTGATGGTATCAATCGCCTGCTGTACTTTCGCTTCCAGTTTCTCAAAAACTTCAAATGACATCTTTCTGACCTCTCCTAAATCTTGCAAGGCGTTGATGATGCCAGCTTAAGCACAGAATGCTTCAGCCAGCAACGATGTTTCGATTGTATGTAGCCTCACCGCGCAAGTCCAGCAGCGCTGCCTTTTACGGCGCAGTCTGTAACACTTTTCAGCTTAACCCTAAGAATCGTGCCGTTTCGTCTTTGCGCGATCGCGCTCACCATTCCAGAACGCGCATATGATGATTAAGGAAAGCAAAAACACGCGAAAACGCGCATTTTTATGACACAGCACACAAAAATCGATTTCGCTATTTCTCGTTTATGTTCGTTAACGATAAATTTACAACAGCCCTACAATAGAGCTGGGTGACTCATGGATTGAGAACAAAAACTGATAAAATTTAACCTCGCTTCAGGAACAACATTATGAGTCAAACAACTAACACGCTCAAAGGTCAGTGTATTGCCGAGTTTATCGGAACCGGGTTAATCATTTTTTTTGGTGCAGGCTGTGTGGCAGCGCTAAAACTCGCCGGTGCCGAGTTCGGTCAGTGGGAAATTTGTATCATCTGGGGTTTAGGCGTTTCCATGGCAGCGTATCTCACTGCTGGCGTATCTGGTGCGCATCTAAATCCTGCTATCACTATCGCGCTTTGCCTGTTTGCTAATTTTGAAGGGCGTAAAGTGGTGCCCTACATCGTGGCGCAGATCGCTGGCGCTTTCTGCGCAGCAGCGCTGGTGTACGGCTTGTACTACAACCTGTTCTTAGATTATGAATCTAGCCACCAGATGGTGCGCGGCACAGTTGAAAGCCTGGATTTAGCCGGCATTTTCTCAACCTACCCAAATCCGCATATCAGCGTGGGTCAGGCATTTTTGGTTGAGATGGTGATTACGGCGGTATTGATGGCCGTAATCATGGGCCTCACCGATGACGGTAACGGCCTGCCACGCGGTCCATTGGCTCCTCTGCTGATTGGCCTTCTGGTTGCTATTATTGGTGGCGCGATGGGTCCATTAACCGGTTTCGCCTTAAACCCGGCACGTGATTTCGGACCGAAGCTCTTCGCTTGGTTAGCAGGCTGGGGTAACGTGGCCTTTACCGGCGGTCGTGATATTCCTTATTTCCTCGTGCCGATTTTTGGCCCGATTGTAGGTGCTTGTTTGGGTGCTTTTGGTTATCGCGCTCTGATTGGCCGCCATTTGCCTGGCGCAGTACAAGAACCTGCCAGCACAACAACAGAAAAACCGGTCGCACGCGCTCAGCAGCGTAAAGCGTAAGTTTCACCTTTATCATCAGGAAAGAATTTATGACTACTACCACCGATAAAAAATACATTGTCGCGCTCGATCAGGGCACAACCAGTTCTCGTGCCGTCGTTCTGGATCACGACTCTAATATTGTGGCGGTATCTCAGCGCGAATTTACTCAGATCTACCCGAAAGCGGGCTGGGTTGAGCATGACCCAATGGATATCTGGGCCTCACAAAGCTCAACGCTGGTGGAAGTGCTGGCACATGCAGACATTCGCTCTGACGAAATCGCGGCAATTGGTATCACTAACCAGCGTGAAACCGCCATCATCTGGGATAAAGAAACCGGTAAGCCGATTTATAACGCTATCGTTTGGCAAGATCCCCGCACTGCAGATTATTGTCACAAGCTGAAGAAAGAGGGACTGGAAGAGTATATCCAGCACACCACTGGTTTGGTGATTAACCCTTACTTCTCCGGCACCAAAGTGAAGTGGATTCTGGATCATGTAGAAGGCTCACGTGAACGTGCGAAACGCGGTGAACTGCTGTTTGGTACGGTTGATACCTGGCTGGTATGGAAAATGACGCAAGGACGGGTGCATATCACTGATTACACCAACGCCTCACGTACGATGATGTTCAACATCCATAAGCTGGAGTGGGATCAGCGCATGCTGGATATTCTCGATATTCCACGTGAGATGCTGCCAGAGGTTAAATCCTCTTCTGAAGTTTACGGCCAGACCAACATCGGTGGTAAAGGCGGTACGCGTATTCCAATCGCCGGTATTGCAGGTGACCAGCAAGCAGCGCTTTACGGCCAGCTGTGCGTGCAACCTGGCATGGCAAAAAATACTTACGGCACCGGCTGCTTCATGCTGATGAACACCGGCACCGAAGCAGTGACCTCAACGCATGGTTTGTTGACGACCATCGCTTGCGGTCCACGTGGCGAAGTTAACTATGCGCTGGAAGGTGCAGTATTCATTGGTGGTGCGGCGATTCAGTGGCTGCGTGACGAGATGAAGCTGATCAGCGATGCCGCTGACTCTGAATACTTTGCAATGAAAGTCAAAGACAGCAATGGCGTTTATATGGTGCCAGCCTTCACCGGTTTGGGTGCACCTTATTGGGACCCGTATGCACGCGGCGCATTGTTTGGCCTGACGCGTGGTGCTAATGCCAACCACATCATTCGCGCGACGCTGGAATCGATCGCTTACCAAACGCGTGATGTGCTGGAAGCGATGCAGAACGATGCCAACACCCGTCTGCAGGCGCTGCGTGTCGATGGTGGCGCTGTTTCGAATAACTTCCTGATGCAGTTCCAGTCCGACATTCTCGGCACGCGTGTTGAGCGTCCAGAAGTGCGTGAAGTGACTGCGTTGGGTTCTGCTTATCTGGCAGGTCTGGCCGTCGGCTTCTGGAAAGACCTGGAGGAAGTGCGCGCCAAATCAGTGATTGAGCGTGAATTCCGTCCAAGCCTTGAAACCACCGAGCGTAACTTCCGTTATGCCGGTTGGAAAAAAGCCGTTGCTCGCGCGCAAGCGTGGGAAGAACAAGAGTAATGCTGTCAGCCCGCGACGCTTGTCGCGGGCCTTTTTCCCGCCCTCTCCCCGCTGTGCTACACTGCTCGCCTGTTTTTTGTCAGGTGCATGCCATGAAACGAGAACTTGCCATTGAATTTTCCCGCGTAACCGAAGCTGCCGCCTTAGCGGGATACAGCTGGTTAGGCCGCGGCGATAAAAATGCTGCCGACGGCGCAGCTGTCCACGCAATGCGTCACGTGTTAAACACCATCAATATCGACGGCCAGATTGTGATCGGCGAAGGTGAAATCGACGAAGCACCGATGCTCTATATCGGAGAAAAAGTGGGAACCGGTAGCGGCGACGCGGTGGATATTGCCGTCGATCCGATTGAAGGCACCCGCATGACCGCAATGGGCCAAGCCAATGCGCTCGCCGTGCTGGCCGTGGGCGACAAGGGCAGCTTTTTGCATGCGCCAGACATGTACATGGAAAAGTTGATTGTCGGCCCAGCGGCGCGAGGTCATATTAATCTCGACCTGCCTTTGGAAACCAATTTACGCAACATCGCCGCCGCGATGAACAAACCACTCGAACAATTAACCGTGTCGATTCTGGCCAAGCCGCGCCACGATGACGTGATTAAGCAGCTACAACAACTTGGTGTGCGGGTGTTTACTTTCCCGGATGGCGATGTTGCTGCGTCAATTTTAACCTGCATGCCAGACAGCGAAGTGGACGTGATGTACGGCATCGGCGGCGCGCCTGAAGGCGTGGTGTCGGCAGCGGTGATTCGTGCCTTGGATGGTGATATGCAAGGACGGCTGTTAGCCCGTCATCAGGTCAAAGGTGATAACGAACAAAACCGTTTGATTGGCGAGCAAGAGTTAAAACGCTGCGCTGAAATGAAGATTGAAGCGGGCAAGCTGCTAACGCTGGATGCGATGGCGCGTAATGACAACGTCATTTTTGCCGCCACCGGCATCACCAGCGGCGATTTGCTCAAGGGCATTACGCGCCAGGGCAATATCGCCACCAGTGAAACCTTATTGATTCGCGGTAAATCGCGCACCATTCGCCGCATCCAGTCTATTCACTATCTCGATCGCAAAGATCCGGCGCTGCATCAATTTATCCTGTGACCGGCTGGTTGCTGCTCTCCGGCTGACGCGAGAGTGGCAACCAACACAGCAGCATCACCAGCGCAGTGAAAAACATCAACATGCCAATGCTGAACTGATCGCGCTGCGGCATCAACGCTGACAGCCACGCCACCAGCCCAGCCCCTAAATTCTGTAAACCGCCAATCAATGCGCCTGCGCTGCCCGCCAACCATGCATAAGGTTCCATTGCACCTGATGTCGCCAACGGGAACAGCATACCCGCGCCGAAGAAGAATAGCGCAGCAGGCACCAGCAGCGTCCAGATGTTCATCACGCCAAACCAAGCAGGAATCCACATCAGAATGCCCGCCAGTAAACAGCTATTCACACCGCACCACATCAGGCTGTGCCATGAACGCTGTTCACGCCCGGCAAACCACGCACCAAAGAAAGCCGCAGGTATAGGCAGAATAAACAGGATGCTGACGGTTAAGCTGCTCAGCCCCAACACACCGCCCAGCAATACGCCACAGCTGGCTTCAAACACGGCAATGCCTGCCAGCGCGCCAATCAACAGAATGATGTAGCGCACGAAGTGGGTGTCGCTCAGCAAGCGGCTATAGCGCTTTAGAAAGGGTGTCACTTCGGCGCTGTAGGGCCGGGTTTCTGGCAACCAACGCGCCATCGCGCTGGTGACTGCCAGGCACAGTAACAGTAAAAAGGCGAAACAGGCATGCCAGCCAAACAGCTGCGTTAACATGGCGCCGATCACGGGTGCCAACAGCGGGCTGACCAAAATGCCCATATTCAGCAGGCTGTTTGCCTGCCGCAGCGCCTGACCTGAATAGAGATCGCGCGGCATGGTACGCGCCATCACGCCCGCCACGCCGGTTCCCATGCCCTGAATCGCGCTGCCCAGCACCAGAACGCTGAGCGAAGGGGCAAACATGGCGGTTAATGCGCCGATCATAAAGATCATCATACCGACAAGGATCACCGGGCGGCGACCAACACTGTCAGACAGCGGGCCGTAGATCAGCTGCGATCCGCCGTAGGTAATTAAATAAGCTGCCATGACGCGTTGCATCGTGCCATCGCGCACGTTTAACGCTTCCGCCATGCTGGCCATCGCCGGAACATAAATGGTTTGTGCCATCTGCCCTACCGCGACCAATACAATCAACATCACCAGTAATCGGCGATTTTCTAATTTATTCATCATTATTGTGTGAAAGGTTTATCTAGAGATTAAGGATAAAGCAGCCGTAAAAAAGGCTGATACAGGTTAATGCCGGGCAAAATATCAGGATTGTGTGACAAAGCGAGAGGCGAGGCAAAAGCGTTAAACTTGCGTGCGTCAAGTTTATGCACCAGCTTGTAAAGGTGGCGCAACAGTTTGTCGATTAGAGCCTTTGACCGGGAACAGGGTAGAAATATCAGCGTCAGGTAGCGAAGATATTCGTCAGCCTGAAAAACAACCAAGGAGTGAATATGGCCGAGTGGGTCAATGCGCAAGTAAAAGAAGTAAAAAACTGGACCGATGCGCTGTTCAGCCTTCGGGTACAGGCACCGATTGATCGCTTTACCGCAGGTCAGTTTGCCAAGCTGGCGCTGGAAATTGATGGAGAACGCGTGCAGCGCGCTTATTCCTATGTCAATGCGCCAAGCGATCCTTTGCTGGAGTTCTATCTGGTTACAGTGCCGGAAGGTAAGTTGAGTCCGCACCTGTTCGCACTGCGTCCCGGCGATCAGCTTATGATCACAAAAGAAGCCGCTGGCTTCTTTGTGTTGGATGAAGTGCCGGAATGTAAAACGTTATGGATGCTGGCGACGGGCACCGCGATTGGACCTTATCTGTCGATTTTGCAGGAGGGCGAAGGGCTCGATCGCTTTGATAATATTGTGCTGGTGCATGCGGCCCGCTATGCCGCCGACCTGAGTTTTCTCCCCCTGATGCAGCAATTGCAGCAAACCTACAACGGCAAACTGCATATCCAAACCGTGGTAAGCCGCGAAGAGATTGCCGGCTCACTCAGCGGTCGCGTACCCGCGCTTATCGAAAGCGGCGAGCTGGAACGCGCGGTAGGATTAACGCTGGATGCCGAAACCAGCCACGTTATGCTGTGCGGCAATCCACAAATGGTACGTGATACGCAGCAACTGCTGAAAGATACGCGCGGCATGCGTAAGCATCTCAAACGCAAGCCGGGGCATATGACCAGCGAACATTACTGGTAAGTGGCAGGCTTATAACGTACCGGCAGCGCAGCGGCACCGAAGCGATTTTTACCGGCGGTGCCGCGAAACAGGCCCAGATCGAGCAACAGCCCAACAAAAATGATGAAAGGAATGGCGCGCCCCACCAGCCACGGCAGTACGCCATCAAGCATGCTCCAGTTCCCCGCCACCAGCATCCACGCGACGATCACCAGAAATGCCCAATAGCCAGGACGATTGCGATCGTGAAGGCGTTTTACCAGCACCGCACTGGCGGGCCAAAGCAGACAAACCACGCCAAACGCGGCCATCTGCGTATCAAGTAAATCATTCCCGGCGAGAACAAATAACAATGTGGTGGTTAACAGCCAAACAGCCTGCCAGATCCAAAAGTCACGCCGTCCTAATCGTCCACGATACGAGAAACACCATTGTTGTAATGTCATGCTTTATCACCCAGAAATAAATTTAATCTGCCTTGCTTTTTGACCTTGCGGATAAAAACCGGTCTAATTTGGGGCTGAGTTTACTGGTTAGGGTCGACAAAATGAAGAATTTGCCTGGCGCACTGTTGTTGAGTCTTGCGCTGACGGTTCCGGCATTTGCCGCCGATCCACAACCGTTGGATCGGGCTGAACATATGCCCGCCGCGCCTTATCTTTTATCTGGCGCGCCTACCTTTGATATGACTATCGGCCAGTTTCGCGAAAAATATAACACTACTAATCCTGAACTCCCGCTGCTGGAGTATCGTGCCATTGATAACCGGGACGATAAAAGCAATCTGACGCGTGCCGCCAGTAAGATCAGTGAAACACTGTACGCTTCTACTGCGCTGGAACCGGGAACCGGGAAGATCAAAACCCTGCAAATTACCTGGTTGCCGCTGCCCGGACCGGATCAGAACGCATCACAAACCAAAGCCATGGATTATATGACGGCGATGTTGCGCTTTTTTGTTCCCGGTTTAACGCCTGAAGAAGGACGTAAAAAACTGACAGAATTATTGAGCGACGGCAAAGGTTCACACTACTTTGCCCACAACGAGGGCGCGCTGCGCTTTGTCGTCTCTGACAGCGGCGATAAAGGGCTCACCTTCGCCATCGAACCGGTGAAACTAACGCTCGCCAACCCTTGATCGGGCAGGCAAAAATGACGAAAAGCAAAGCTATCAACACATTTGATCTCTATACTGTCTGGCAGACAACGCTGCCTGCTGGCAGTGCTATTTCATGAACGCGTTATGCGGAGGATAGAATGCGACATCCACTGGTTATGGGTAACTGGAAGTTGAATGGTAGCAAGCAGATGACCGCCGAATTGATCGAAGGTCTGCGCAAAGAACTGTCTGGCGTTGAAGGTTGTGGTGTAGCCATTGCGCCACCGACGATTTACCTCGATCAGGCAAAACATGCCATCTCCGGTAGCCACATTGCTCTGGGTGCTCAGAACGTGGACGTGAATCTGTCTGGCGCATTCACCGGTGAAGTTTCAGCGGACATGCTGAAAGACATCGGCGCGAAATACATCATCATCGGTCACTCTGAGCGTCGTACATACCACAAAGAGAGCGACGAGTTCATCGCGAAGAAATATGCAGTGCTGAAAGCTGCGGGCTTGATCCCTGTTCTGTGCATTGGCGAAACCGAAGCAGAAAACGAAGCCGGTAAAACCGAAGAAGTTTGCGCACGTCAGATCGACGCCGTGCTGGAAACTCAGGGCGCAGAAGCCTTTAAAGATGCCGTTATCGCTTATGAACCTGTTTGGGCTATCGGTACTGGCAAATCTGCCACACCAGCACAGGCACAGGCCGTTCATAAATTCATTCGCGACCATATCGCGAAGAAAGATGCCGCGATTGCTGAACAAGTGATCATTCAGTACGGCGGTTCTGTTAACGACAAAAATGCGGCCGAACTCTTTACTCAGCCAGACATCGATGGCGCGCTGGTTGGCGGCGCTTCACTGAAAGCCGATGCTTTCACCGTGATCGTCAAAGCCGCTGCAGCAGCGAAAAACGCGTAATACCCGTAATACCCGATGAGAGGCGGCGGCTACGTCGCCTTTTTTATTGGCCGCAATAATTTACAACTGTGATCCTGCAACTCTTCCGCCGAACCACTGTTCAATAATAGCCAGTTGCGCTCAATCGCCATCAGCACCAATCGTCCATCTGCTAAGCTCGCCAGCGCCAGGCCATATTTCCCCATTTCATGCCGAGCATTCGGCACCTCCGCTGCCAACTGCATAAAAACGCTCTGCTGCGCCAGTTCTGCGGTTGTCAGCGTGCGCAGTAAATAGCGATGGCTATGTAGCGTCTCTGTTTGCCATTCGCTGTTTAGCCTGGGAGCCAGCACGTTGAGACGCTGTCGCACATCCGGCCGTAAACAGGAGATATGAATATGCAGCTGGTTTTGTGTGCGTCCATATTCAGCGTTAATTGCCAACGATAAGGTGTTGTCAGTAATCGGTGCGGCATAACGTTGTGCTAATAAATGGCGTTGAGCCCAGGCGAAAGAAAAATAGTTTGGCGTGGTGGGATTAAGCAGTTGTGGACTTTCAATACCGGTGATTTTCGCTAAGGGGATAAGCAAGTATTGCAGCGGGCCATTGCGATCTTTCAGCATTGCATAGCCTTGAGCGAGATCAACGCGTTCACAAGGTTTGGGCTGCCCTGTTTGCTGCAAATGTGGTACACACTTTTCGCTGACGATTTGCCACAAGGCATCGGAATTTTTCTTGAAGTGAAAAGCCGCAATGAGCATTGCCGTAATCACTAGCGCGAGCAAACATGTAATCAGACTAAAGGCATGACGGCTTCCCTGCATAGCAAGGTTTCCTCTTTTCTCCACCAGTCCGCATCCTCACCTGCTGGCATGTTAATGTCACGCTTAAAACAAAAAACCCCTACTCGCAGAACTTCCGCTTTCGGGGTTTAACTGAACTAACAGACGTTATTCAGGCTTCATCACCTGATCGTAAGTACCGCCGTCAGTGAAATGCGTTTTCTGTGCTTTTGTCCAGCCACCAAACTTGTCGTCGATAGTGAAAAGTTTTACTGGAGCAAAACTGCTGGCAAATTTCTTCGCAACTTCAGCATCGCGTGGGCGGTAATAATTCTGCGCCGCGATGGTCTGGCCTTCTGGGGAATAGAGATACTTCAAATATTCATCAGCAACTTTGCGCGTATCTTTCTCATCAACCACTTTGTCGACGACCGATACAGTAGGTTCTGCCAGAATTGACTCGCTTGGCGTGACGATCTCAAACTTATCTTTGCCCAGTTTGTTTACCGCCAGATAAGCTTCGTTTTCCCAGGCAATCAGCACATCGCCAATGCCACGTTCTACGAAGGTGTTAGTGGCGCCACGCGCACCTGAATCCTGCACTTCAACGTTCTTAAACAAGGCTCTTACGTACGCTAACGCTTTAGCCTGATCGCCATTATTGTGATCTAATGCCCAACCCCATGCAGCCAGATAGTTCCAGCGTGCACCGCCTGATGTTTTCGGGTTTGGCGTGATAACAGAAACGCCCGGTTTGATCAGGTCGTTCCAGTCATGAATACCTTTTGGATTGTCTTTACGCACCAGAAATACAATGGTGGACGTGTAAGGCGCAGAATTATCGGGTAGACGCTTGATCCAATTTTTATCGATGCGGCCACGTTCTGCAATTGCATCCACATCAGATTGCAGCGCCAACGTGACGACATCAGCACGAATGCCATTGATCACTGACGTGGCTTGCTTACCTGAACCGCCATGTGATTGACGAACCACCACGTTGTCGCCCGTTTCCTGTTTGTAGTGCGCACTGAATGCTTTGTTGTACTGTTCGTACAATTCACGCGTTGGATCGTAGGAAACGTTTAATAACTGAATATCCTTCGCCAATACGCTGGTAGAAGCCAGCAAAAGGGTAAAACCAATACTCCACTTGTTCATTGCGCACTCTCCCAATATCGTTATGAGATAAGCGTGACATAAACCATTCCAGAGCTAAAAGAATTAAAAACCAGCTGATATAACTTAGGGGAATATAAGGCGAGGATGGCAGGGCGCACTCTATAGCGCGCCCTGAAAAAGTTAGTAAAGCTGTTTAGCAGTATCTAACCAGTCACGTTTGAAGGGGCGCTTCATATTTTCAATGGCATCGATAATGTCATGATGCACCATTTTTTCATTCTGAATGCCCACGCAACGGCCACCATATCCCTGCATCAGCAGTTCAATGGAAAAAGCGCCCATGCGTGACGCCAGAATGCGGTCATAAGCACAAGGTGCGCCGCCACGTTGAATATGGCCAAGCACAGTGGAGCGCGTTTCACGCTTGGTTTCCGTTTCAATGAAGCGCGCCAGATCGTCGATATCACAGATGTGCTCGGTGATCGCAACAATGGCATGTTTCTTACCTTTCGCGATGCCCGCTTTGATTTCCGCAACCAACTCTTCACGCGTGTAAGGAATTTCAGGCAATACGATGAATTCACAACCGCCAGCAATAGAAGCCGCAAGTGTCAGATCGCCGCAATGGCGTCCCATGACTTCTACAATCGAAATGCGCTGGTGCGACGAAGAGGTATCACGTAAGCGGTCAATTGCTTCTACAACAGTTTCCAACGCGGTGAAATAACCGATCGTGTAATCGGTACCGGCAACATCGTTATCGATAGTGCCTGGCAAACCGATGCAGGGAAAACCCATTTCAGTCAGGCGTTTTGCGCCCATATAAGAACCGTCACCGCCGATCACCACTAACGCATCAATGCCGCGCTTTTTCATGTTTTCGATGGCAATTTGGCGAACTTCGTCGTTACGGAATTCCGGGAAACGCGCCGACCCCAAGAAGGTGCCGCCACGGTTGATCATGTCAGAGACGCTGTAGCGGTCAAGATTGATCATCCGATCTTCATACAAACCCAAATAGCCGTCATAGATACCAAAAACTTCCAGTCCTTCACTCAGCGCGGAGCGAACAACGCCGCGAATGGCTGCGTTCATGCCTGGAGCGTCGCCGCCGCTGGTTAATACACCAATTTTTTTGATCATGACAACCTCTGGATTGTTCAAAACTAAGGGTTAATCCTGCCTGTCGAGCGCCGGTAAGCTAAATTTTTCGATAAGCGCGACACGTGATGGCAGATAGTATATCAAAGGCTTGCTGCTGAATTGATTCAGGTCAGACAAGTTTTCACTAATTTTTGCAGCATTGTTAGCGTCACGTCATTTTCTTTCGTACTAAGTTGATTATTTTAGTTAAAACCCGAAAGAATCCTGGCGCTCGAACGGTACCACAGAACAAGGATCCTGATGGATTATTACGTCAGAACCGGGAAATTCCTTCAGTAAGGCTTTTTCAACTTGATCGGCAACGCGGTGCGCCTGCACTAACGGCAGCTGATCTTCCAACTCCAGATGCAGTTGAATAAATTTAGTCGGCCCGGATTGGCGCGTGCGTAAATCGTGCACACCCTGAACGCCAGGCCAATGTGTGGCGATGTCCAGAATCTGCTGTCTTTCTTCCTCCGGTAAAGCACGATCAAGCAGTGCCTGAACGGCATCATTCGCCATACGCAAGGCGCTATAAAGGATGAAAACACCAATCCCCAAGGCAAAGAGTGCATCGGCCCGAACAAAACCGTAGCTGCTCAACACCAAGGCCACCAGAATTGCGCCATTCATAATCACATCAGATTGATAATGAAGCATATCGGCGCGAATTGCCTGGCTACGTGTTTTACGTACTACCCAACGCTGGAAAGCGACCAACGTTAAGGTTGAGAACAGTGCAACAACCGTGACAACAATACCGACGATAGGCGCGCGCATGACATTGGGTGAGGCAAGATGTTGCAGGCCAGTAAGGAACAAAAAAAGTGCGGAGCCGGAGATAAACATGCTTTGTGCCAGCGCTGCTAGCGATTCCGCTTTGCCGTGACCAAAGGTGTGATTGGCATCTGCAGGTTGTAACGCATAACGCACCACCAGCAAATTAGTCAGTGATGCAGCAATATCCACCAGCGAATCGACCAAGGCAGCCAACAGGCTTACAGAACCGGTGTACCACCATGCAAATATCTTCACAATCAATAAGATGGTCGCAAGAATAGTAGCTGACAATGCTGCGCGTTTAACTAATCGAGCATAGGTGGGTTGCATATCAGGCTCCATGTGCGCGCCAATGAAGGCGTGTACCCAAACTGGGACAATCGCTCAAGTTTAACACTCGTGCTGCCGCTACGCATGAAACCGGCTTAAACAGATAAAAATGGCTGAGATAACGAAGAGGAAGTGGTTCTTTGAAAAACGTGGATAAAACATGCCCCGGCCAGGGAAGAGGTCGGGGCTGATTGCTTACTTTCATAAGCGCCAAATTAAAGTGCAGATTTGGCAAGGTCAGGTCTAACGACGAGCGTGACTATTTGCTTTTGCCGCCTTTTTTCCCTGCCTCGGAGGCTTTTTCGCGATCGTTTTTAAAGTTACCGCCGCCGCCACCGCTGCTCTGACCGCCTTTTTTGCCAGCTTCAGATGCTTTCTGTGGATTCTCTGCGAAATTACCTGAACCACCACGATGCTCTGCCATAATTTACTCCGTTAATAGATTCATTTTGGAATACATGATGTGGTTGATGCTCTCCGTTATCCCGGGGTATATCGCCTTCCTTGCTGCAACGGAATTAAGTATAGAAGATGAGCACTGCGCCGCAAGCGCAGCGAGGGAATGTTAACTCACTGTATTTATTACATAAAAAAGTTAGCGATAGCAACTAACTCATTACTTATTAACGGTTTAAAATTTCAGAGAATAGTTGGTATTAATTTTTACGCTTTATTGAAATATAAAAAGACAGCAAAAAAGCGAACCGCCAAAGCAATGTTAATAAGGTGAATTTGCGCACGGCTTATCAGGAGGGTTAAGTAAGTTATTTCGCCAGGTAAGAGAGTTATGGCAAAAATTAAGCAAAAAAAACCCCGCCATCATGGCGGGGAAGACAGGGATGGTGTCTATGGCAAGGAAAACAGGGATACTATGTTACTGGTTACTGCCGGTACTACTCACTGCTTGCAGCGATGACGCTGACTGCAAATTCGATAACTCGCGCATTTCGCTAAGCCGACGTTGATAATTCTTCTGTAACGTCGCTTGCTGAGCAGGTGTGAGCAAGTGATACATTTGGTTGCGAACTCGTGCCATTTCGACCTGCTGTTCAATCTGAACTTGGGCGATTTTTTCCGCTTTTTCACGGATGGCCGCTTCGTTAAACTTATCTGCAGTCACCAAGTCATGCATGGCTGCAACATCATCAATACTTATCGCCGGACGTTCATGCCGAGCCTGTTGCATCAGGTCACGCATCTGTTGCCGTTGTTGTTCAGTCAACTCGATGCCATCGAACATGTGGCTTTGCGGATTTTGCGTCATACTGCCTGTCGTCAATCCGCTGTGATGCATCTCGTCAATCGTCGTGGTGTCTGCTGCTCCTGCGCTGGCGTGATAAATAACCAACGCTGAGGCAAGGACAACGACGGTTACTTTGCGCATCGTTTACTCCAGTTCGTTCCGTTTTGCGATTCAACGAGAGCCAGTGTACGGCGAAAGCTGCAAACATCCGTCAGGGGGTGTAAAACTACGTAAAGCGATGGATTGGTGCTGTAGGAACACGGTATTTTGCCTGCGGAGGGCTACAAAAATGAATAAAATCCTGTTGGTAGATGATGACCGCGAATTAACTTCGCTTTTAAAAGAACTGTTGGAAATGGAAGGGTTTGAAGTGGTCGTGGCCAGCGATGGTGAACAAGCGCTGAACCTGCTCGATAACTCAATTGATTTACTTTTGCTCGATGTCATGATGCCGAAGAAGAACGGCATCGACACCTTAAAAGAACTGCGTCAGCAATATCAAACACCCGTGATCATGTTGACCGCACGCGGCAGCGAGTTAGATCGGGTGCTGGGCCTGGAATTAGGTGCGGACGATTACTTACCGAAGCCGTTTAACGATCGTGAGCTGGTTGCGCGTATTCGTGCCATCCTGCGCCGTTCCAACTGGAGCGAACAGCAGCAACAGCATGACAACAGTTCACCGACGTTAGAGGTAGATTGCCTGCGTTTGAATCCGGGTCGTCAGGAGGCCAGCTTCGATGATGTGACGCTGGATCTCACCGGCACAGAGTTCACCCTGCTCTATCTTTTGGCGCAACATCTTGGTCAAGTTGTTTCACGTGAGCATCTGAGCCAGGAAGTGCTGGGTAAGCGCTTAACGCCGTTTGACCGTGCCATTGATATGCATATCTCTAACTTACGTCGCAAACTGCCTGAGCGCCGCGATGGGCATCCTTGGTTTAAAACTTTACGGGGACGCGGCTATCTGATGGTTTCGGCATCATGATTGGAAGTTTGACCACCCGCATCTTCGCCATTTTCTGGTTAACGCTGGCATTGGTGTTGATGCTGGTGTTAATGGTGCCCAAGCTGGATTCGCGTCAGATGACCTCGCTAATGGAAAGTGAACAGCGGCAAGGCTTGATGATAGAACAGCATGTGGAAGTCGAATTATCGCAAGATCCCCCTAATGATTTGATGTGGTGGCGTCGGCTCTTCCGCGCGATAGAGAAATGGGCACCACCGGGTCAACGCCTGGTGCTGGTTACCAGCGAAGGCCGGGTGATTGGTGCGCAACACAACGAAATGCAGGTGATTCGTAATTTTATCGGGCAATCCGATAATGCCGATCATCCGCAGAAGAAGAAGTATGGTCGTGTAGAGCTTGTGGGACCCTTCGCCGTGCATGATGGTGAAGATAACTACCAGCTCTATATGATTCGTCCTGCGACCAGTTCCCAGCTCGACTTTGTGAACCTGCTCTTTGACCGCCCGCTCTTGTTATTGATTGTCACTATGCTGATCAGCTCGCCGCTGTTGCTGTGGCTGGCGTGGAGCCTGGCGCGTCCGGCGCGTAAATTAAAATACGCAGCAGATGAGGTAGCAAGTGGCAATTTGCGTCAGCATCCGGAACTGGAATCTGGTCCGCAAGAATTTCTGGCAGCGGGCTCCAGCTTCAACCAAATGATCAGCGCGCTTGAGCGCATGATGAACGGTCAGCAACGCTTACTCTCAGATATTAGCCATGAGTTACGTACACCGCTTACCCGCCTACAACTGGCGACAGCGTTATTGCGCCGCCGTCATGGCGAAGGTAAAGAGTTGCAACGTATAGAAACGGAAGCACAGCGTCTGGACGGCATGATTAATGACTTACTGGTGCTGTCGCGTACTCAGCACAAAAATGCATTAATCAGTGAAGCGATGAAAGCCAATCATCTGTGGAATGGCGTGTTGGAAGATGCCAAATTTGAAGCAGAACAGATGGGCAAAAAATTAGATATTCCTTATCCGCCTGGCCCATGGCCGCTTTATGGCAATCCACATGCGTTGGAAAGCGCGCTTGAGAACATCGTACGTAACGCATTGCGTTACTCTAATTCTCAGATCAGCGTGAGCTTCTCGGTGGATATATCAGGGATTACTGTTCACGTTGATGATGATGGCCCTGGCGTGAGCGCAGAAGATCGCGAACAGATTTTCCGTCCGTTCTATCGCACTGATGAAGCACGCGACCGTGAATCGGGTGGAACCGGTTTAGGCTTAGCCATCGTTGATACCGCTATCCAGCAACATCACGGTTGGGTAAAAGCTGATGACAGCCCGCTGGGCGGCTTACGACTGACAATGTGGTTACCGCTCTACTCCTCTGCTCGTCAATAATTTGCTATGCTTCGGCCCTCGTTATCGGGGGCCTTATGCTAAACATTGTTTTATTTGAACCAGAAATCCCACCTAATACCGGCAATATCATCCGCCTTTGTGCAAACACAGGCTTCCAGTTGCATTTGATTGAACCCTTGGGTTTTACCTGGGATGACAAACGACTGCGCCGTGCCGGACTCGACTATCACGAATTTACCGCTATCAAGAAGCACGCCGATTATCAGGCATTTTTAGCCAGTGAAAGTCCTGAGCGACTGTTTGCCTTAACGACCAAAGGAACGCCTGCACACAGCGCTGTGGCGTATCAGAAGGGAGATTACTTGCTCTTCGGCCCTGAAAGCCGTGGCTTGCCCGCTGGAATTTTGGATGCCCTGCCCGCACAGCATAAAATCCGCATTCCTATGATGGCAGAAAGCCGCAGCATGAATTTGTCGAACGCAGTGTCGGTGGTGGTATACGAAGCGTGGCGCCAACTCGATTATGCTGGCGCGCTGATTAAAGGCTAAATGCCGTCGCCAAACTGGAAGCCCGCCAGACTGCCATTGAAGTGCTGATCCATATCCATTGATGGTTTTTCACTGCCGGGCTTACCAACGATGCGTGCAGGCACGCCTGCTGCGGTGGTATGTGGCGGAACGGGCTGCAACACCACCGAACCGGCACCAATTTTTGCGCCACGTCCGATTTCGATATTGCCAAGGATTTTCGCGCCAGCACCAATCATCACCCCTTCACGAATTTTTGGATGGCGATCGCCGCTGGTTTTACCGGTTCCCCCAAGCGTGACTGATTGCAGAATCGACACATCGTTCTCAATCACTGCCGTTTCACCAATCACAATACCGGTCGCATGATCGAGCATGATGCCGTGGCCAATATTTGCTGCTGGATGGATATCTACCGCGAATGAGACTGAAACTTCATTCTGCAAATAAACCGCTAGCGCACGTCGTCCCTCTTTCCACAGCCAATGACCGATGCGATAAGCCTGCAAAGCGTGGAAGCCTTTGAGATAGAGCAGCGGCGTGGAGTATTTGTCTACGGCTGGATCGCGCTGACGCACCGCCTGAATATCGTAAGCCGCAGAGGTAATCATTGAAGGATCTTCGCGATAAGCTTCTTCAACGATTTCACGGATAGCGATTGCTGGCATGATGGGGTTAGACAATTTATTTGCCAGCATGTAGCTCAGCGCGCTGCCGAGATTCTCATGCTTAAGCAATGTCGCATGGTAAAAGCTGGCCAGCATGGGCTCACAATCGGCCAATGCACGCGCTTCTGCTTTGATATTATTCCAGACCAGTTCTAACTCATCAGACGACATTGCTGTTTTCTCCCGATAAAAAAAGCGCCTGAATTGGCGCTACAGGTGATTACGCTTCGCTCCCTGCTTAGCTGCTGCTGTTTTCGTCCTTCCTTGTACGCCCCAGCAGACTCAATGCTGCATCCCGCGCCGGTTTTTCGCAATATAGCACCTGATAAATCTGCTCAGTTATCGGCATTTCTACACCAACACGAGCGGCTAATGCTTTGACTTCCTTGGTATTTCTGTATCCCTCTACAACTTGTCCGATAATGCGTTGCGCACTGTCAACATCCTCGCCTTGCCCCAGCATCATGCCAAAACGACGGTTACGTGACTGATTATCGGTACAGGTCAGCACAAGATCACCTAATCCTGCCATTCCCATGAAGGTGGTAGGATCAGCGCCCAATGCCGCTCCCAGGCGGCTCATTTCTGCCAATCCGCGAGTGATTAAGGCCGTACGCGCATTGGCACCAAAGCCGATACCATCAGAAATACCTGCACCAATCGCGATAACGTTTTTCACTGCGCCGCCCAACTGGACGCCAATGAAATCAGGATTGTTATAGACGCGGAAGCTTTTGCCGCAATGCAGCTTTTGCTGCAAATCTTCAGCGAATTGCGCATCGGTAGAGGCCAACGCAATCGCTGTAGGCATTCCTGCCGCCAGTTCTTTCGCAAATGTTGGACCCGAAATCACCGCCAGCGGAATCGCATCGCCCAAGATCTCGCGTGCTACATCTTGCAGTAAACGCCCGGTTTCCTTTTCCAAACCTTTGGTCGCCCAGACGATTCGAGAATCATCACGCAAATGCGGTTTGATTTGCGTGAGCACGTCGCCAAAAACATGGCTCGGCACCACGACTAATAGATCGCGACTGGCAGCAATGGTTTTTACCAGATCGGGTTCAAGCGCAAGAAAGTCAGGAAAAGGCACATCGGGCAGGAAAGCGGTGTTACAGCGGTCAGATTGGAGTTGCGCCAGATGCGCAGGGTTGTGTCCCCACAACAATACCGGATGGCCGTTGCGGGCCAGGGTAATCGCCAAAGCGGTGCCGTACGAGCCGGCACCGATGACGCTAATCGAAGCGTTATTTGTCATCAGGCATCCTGATGTGGTTCAGCGCCTTCTTCACCTTGTTGCTGCTGCAGATAGTTCATGAACAGCGCATCAAAGTTAACCGGCGCCAGGTTAAGCTGCGGGAAAGTACCACGTGAAACCAGGCTGGTGATGCATTCACGGGCATACGGGAACAAGATGTTCGGGCAGTATGCGCCCAGACAATGTGCCATCTGTGACCCATCAATGCCGCTGATAGTGAAAATACCGGCCTGCTGAACTTCGCACAGGAACGCCGTTTCTTCACCTACGGTTGCGGTCACGGTCACACGCAGCACCACTTCATAAACTTCGTCAGCCAGCTGTGAAGATGCAGTGTCCAGATCCAATTTTACGTCCGGTTCCCACTCTTTCTGGAAAACCTGCGGCGCATTTGGCGCTTCAAAAGAGATATCTTTGGTGTAAACGCGTTGAATCTGGAATTGCATTTCGTTGGTGTTGTGTTCTGACATGTAACTAAGTCCTGTGAGTTAGAATGTTCAGCGTAAACTACGCCTGCAGTAACGGATCTAAACCTTCGCGGAAATCGAGCGCGATAAGGTCGTCGCAGCCGCCAATGTGCTGCGCATCAATAAAAATCTGAGGAACGGTGGTGCGGCCGCTGCGTTTGATCATCTCTTCACGTTTCGCCATGTCCCCATCAATGGGAATCTCCTGGTACGTTACGCCTTTTTGACTTAACAGCGCCTTTGCCCGGTGGCAGTAAGGACAGGTTGTTTTGGTGTAAATCTCGATGTTCGCCATGGTGTGCACCTCAGTAAGTTTATTTACCGCGTACTAACGGCAGATTTTCGCCGCTCCAGCCGCTTACGCCATCTTTCAATACAGTAACCTGCGTAAAACCCGCAGCACTCAGGTGTGCAGCAGAATCAGCAGCACTTTGGCCTGTCGCACACACCACAATTATGGGTTGCGCTTTATGCTTTTCTAGTTCACCTAAATTGCCTTTTTTGAGCTCAGCCGCTGCCACGTTCACTGCGCCTGAAATGTGTCCCCTGCGATAATCATCGCGCGAACGCACGTCTACAACTACCGCGTCCTCTTTGTTAATCAGGCGGGTTGCTTCACCGCGGCTGATAGTTTTTACCTTAGAGAACATTCCTTTAACGGTAGTCACAATCACCAGAACGAGTAAAACGACCCATGCCAGACTCAGGATGGGGTGATTGCTTGCAAACTGCATAATTTCTTGCATGAGGGGTAACGACTCCAGACCGGGCTAATAAGCTAAAACAAGGGTTCTGAGTATACCTGCGCCACTTCGCATGTACAGACGCTAAGCGGTCAGAGTTAATATTTGTGCATCATTTTCCAAAAAAAAACGCCGAATGGCAAAAATGACGTAACGCTTATGCCGGGTTTGGTCTAAAACAGACATGTTTGGAAAAGCAAATGCTGGTCCGGCGCACTGGTAAGCGGCTGTTCATCGTGGAATAATCATTGGCCTATGAAGGGAAAAACAACCGTTTTACACACAAGGACCCGTCACAACGGAGATAACCTGCCGTTGTTAACATACTTGTCCACCCTCTCCTTCAGCCTGCTTTGCGCGGGCGCGCTGTTGTTGCCCGTTACCGCACAAAGTGCTGACGATAATAAATCGCAACTGCAATCTATTCAGCAAGATATTGCTGAAAAAGAAAAAATCGTCAAAGCGCAAAAAGTGCAGCGCAGTAAGTTGCTCGATCAGTTACAAAGCCAGGAAAAGGTGATTGCTCAGGCCAGTCGTCAACTGCGTGAAACACGCAATAGCCTCTCTGCTTTAAATAACGAAATCACTCAACTCGCCGCCTCAATTACGCGTCTGGAAAAGCAACAACAGCAGCAAGAAACGCTGTTATCTCAACAGCTGGATGCCGCCTTTCGACAAGGCCAGCACAATGGCGTGCAACTCCTGCTAAGTGGAGAAGAGAGCCAACGCAACGAGCGCATTTTGGCTTATTTTGGCTATCTCAACGATGCCCGCCAACAGAGCATTGAGGAGCTGCAAAAGACCCGTCAGGATCTGGATCAGCAACGCAACGCGCTACAGCAAAAGCAGCAACAGCAAAAATCCCTGCTCGCACAGCAGCAAGGTCAACAAGATAAACTTCAACAAGCGAGTACTGCGCGTAAGAAAACCTTGAGCGCGCTGGAAAATTCGCTGGAGAAAGATCAAGCTGACCTGGTTGAAATGCGCCAGAACGAAAGCCGTCTGCAAGACAAAATTGCCAAAGCTGAACGTGAAGCTCGTGAACGAGCGGCACGAGAAGCGCGTGAGGCAGAGAAAGTGCGCCAGCGTCAGGCGCAGGCTAAATCGAAAGGTTCCAACTACCAACCCACACAGAGCGAACGCGAGCTGATGGCGCGCACCGGCGGTTTAGGGCGTGCCGGTGGACAAGCATTGTGGCCTGTTCGTGGCCGCGTAGAACACCGCTTCGGTGAGCAACTGCAAGGTGAACTGCGCTGGAAAGGGCTGGTTATCGACGCACCGGAAGGAACGGAAGTCAAAGCCATCGCTGATGGCCGTGTTTTGATGGCTGACTGGCTGCAAGGTTATGGGCTTGTGGTGGTCATTGAGCATGGTAAAGGCGATATGAGTCTTTATGGCTACAACCAGAGTGCGCTTGTGAGTGTGGGTGCTCAAGTGAAGGCAGGACAGCCTGTCGCTTTAGTGGGCACCAGCGGCGGCCGCGGCACGCCATCGCTCTATTTTGAAATCCGACGTCAAGGAAAGGCCGTCAACCCACTCCCGTGGTTAGGAAAATAAGTTTTGCTTCAACTCCGAAAACTCCCCGCTATTGTGAGCGGTTTATTGCTTAGCTGCGTCGCTCACGCAGGCAAACTTGCCATTGTCATTGATGACTTTGGCTATCGTCCTGCCGAAGAGAAAAAAGTGTTGCAGATGCCGCCCGAGATTTCAGTAGCGGTGCTGCCTAACGCGCCGCATGCGCGCGACATGGCAACGAAAGCGCACCAAAGTGGTCATGAAGTTTTGATTCACCTGCCGATGGCACCGCTGAGTAAGCAGCCACTGGAAAAAGATACGTTAACACCAGAGATGAGCAGCACCGAAATTGAGCGAATCATTCGCAACGCGGTGAATAACGTGCCTTATGCGGTGGGGCTGAATAACCATATGGGCAGCAAAATGACCTCCAGCCTGTTTGGCATGCAGAAAGTGATGCAGACGCTTAACCACTACAATTTTTACTTTCTCGACAGCATGACGATTGCTAACAGCCAATCCATACCGGCCGCGCAAGGCACCAAGGTCCGCGTGCTGAAGCGCCGTGTTTTCCTGGATGACAGCCAGGATATTACTGCCATACGGCAGCAATTTAGTCGCGCAGTAAAGCTGGCGCAGCGCGATGGCTACGCCATTGCGATAGGCCATCCACATCCCAATACGGTGCGGGTTTTACAGCAAATGCTACCCACCTTACCTGCAGATATCACGCTTGTTCGCCCAAGCCAGTTATTGAATGAACCACTGCACAGTGGCACGCCTTCACAAGGTAACAAGCCGCCGATCACCAAGCCCGTGCAACCTCATTTCCAACCGCCAGGCTTGTGCAAAATTAAGCAGCCGCTAGCGCCTGTTCCGGCCACACGTGCTCTGGGTACGATTATCGACAGCATCAAGACCAGCTATATTATTGAACTTATAAATCGCTTAAAGTAAATTGCGTTTGTATATACTAAAATATTAGCGCAAGCCTTTTATCTTTTCGTGAAAGCGGCCTTCATGAATACAGATTGGAACTTTTTCGTAACAACACAGTCAGAATGACAACACATTTGGGTATGATTTAGAAAATGAATAAAATATGGAAAATAAGACTCATAAATTTCTTCATTTCACTTTACTCTTATTTATTTGATGATAGAAAAAAGCCTGCATTAGATAATCATATTGATTTCAGCAGAATTGCCATTTTTTCAACCACTGCATTGGGCGACCTTCTTTTTAACACTCCCGCGATTAAAGCAATAAAGCAACGTTACCCCAAAGCAAAGATAATTTTTGTCACAAGCGATAAAAATAGTCAGCTGATTAATAATAGCCCGTGGTTTGATGAAGTTGCCATCTGGGATAACAAAATAAAAAATGCATATGCGCTCATAAAAAAGTTGAGGTCATTTAAACCTGAACTCACTGTTATTCTTCACTCTTATATAGGTTATGACGTTTTTTGCGCGAAATTTTCAGGCACAAAATACATTATCAGAGATAATTTCAAGCGAGACACTATTGCCTTCAATAAATGGATTGATCTGTACTCTTCTTCCACAGACGTGCATGTCATTCAAAGAAAATTAAATCTAATTGAAAAACTAGGCTGTGATATAAACGACACCAGCATGGAATTCCCCGTTAAAATAATGGAATCCTCTGTCGATAAAAATAAGCTACGTTTTGGTTTCCAAATGGGTGCATCTCAGAGAATGCGTTGCTGGCCTGTAGAGAGCTTCGCTAAGTTAGCAGTCAAACTACTGTCTTCTTACCCTCAAGCGGAAATAGTGCTCACAGGGGCACGTCAGGATTCATTGCTTGAAAAGGAGCTTTATAGTTATTTACCAAAAGAGTTCCATAGTCGCGTCACTTCATATATCGGAAAAACAAACCTACTTGAATTGATTCGATTAATTAAATCATTACAGGTTTTAGTCACAGGTGATACCGGTCCTCTTCATATCGCTATTACAGCCAAAACACCGACAGTCAGCCTGTATGCCAGTGCAAACCCTAAACATACTGGTCCTTATCAAGACATGGACATCCATAAAATAATTCAGATGTCATCTTATGATAAAGATAATGTATCGCAACCGCTCAGCAAGATCTCTGCAGATAGGGTTTTTCATGAGATATCTGATTTAATTAAATAACTAAAAAGCCTGGCCATGACATGGCCAGGCTTTTTTAGGCTTTACGCTTAGCGGCAACAACAGCCAGTGGCAGCCAAAAAAGCATCCACGCCTCCCCTGGCGAACCAAGGACAAACATACCCTGCGTCAAAAAGAATAATAACGAAAATATGTACAATACCGCTTCTAGCGTCATTGCTTCATGATAGCGTTTATAAGCTTGGGACAACCCCCATAAAATCAATGAAATAAGGCATAAAACACCAATAATCCCTCCCTTTAAAAAGGTGGAAAAATAAACGCTGTGGGTCGTTGTGATGTTTTGCCCAACACTATTAGTGAACTCAAGCTGTTTATCAAAACCCCAGCCAAACCAAAAGTGCTCTTTTGCCAAAGTGAACGCATTTTCCCAAATACCAAACCGTATGAAGCTTTGCTTATATGAATCTGTCATTCGCGAATAAAATTCACTACCATATCCCGTTAACTGCATAAACAAAAAGATGATAAGTAAAGATAAAACCAGATAGATAATATGTTTTAAATGAACATTTTTATATTTTGTGACAAGCAGCAGCATCGCTACACATAATGCCAGTAATGGACCACGGCTCTGCGTTAGAAGCAAACCAATAAACAATAAAATCGCTGCAAAATATAGCCAATGCTTGCCGGTTTCTCTTATGATAATCAGGCAACTAATTATCCCAATGGCAAAATAACCACCTAAATCGATGACGTTAGATGGCGCTAAGGAAAAGCCATTTTCAAGTCTGTTCGTAAGTATTGTATTTTTATCCACTAATAACAAAGTCAGAATCAAAAGAACAAAGCATCCAGAAAAGATCAGGTAGTGCAGAGTGAGAACACTACGGTTATTGACAACGTAACTAACCATAGACACGAAGAAAAGAAGATAAAGCGTGTGCTTAAAGCTTGAGAAAAAATTTTCCGGATTAGAAGACCATAGGTTGCTCAGACTAAAGTAAAGCAAAAATACACTTATAAGAATGAGTCCCAAAAAAAGATCTTTATCAAAATCAGTAAAGAAACCCAGCTTATCTTTACTCTTTATTAGCAGGAAAAACGCCATTAATATAATTGAGGCATGAAAGAGGTTATTTACCTTTCCAACTTCAGTGAATACAGGGAGCAAAGCCAAAAAAAACATAAAACAGTAAGCAGATAAACTCCTTATATTATCTGCGCGAAAATCATACTTCATCGATGCTAATCCTCTTAAAAACCTCATCACCTAATGCACTGTTCAATGACAAATTATAGACTTTGCAGTTCTCATCTTTCATAATTCCACTTGCATAGAGAAAAGAAGGATAGATCAATGTCTCGTAATTGCCTGCCAAAAAGCTTGGTAACTTATTAGCCTCATCTTCATAAAATCTTGGTTTAGAAAAGTTATTCATATCTAACCCCGCAATAAATATATCCTTTCCTCCTAAATAAAATGCAATCTGTAATGCCCAATAGGTAACAGTCCCCGCATCGACTATTCCCTTTCGGATATCTTTTGAGTAGCCGATGTGTTTATTCTTACTATCAAATAAAAAATCAGCACATCCTGAAAAAAAATCAGCGCATTTATTTGAAGGAATGCTTTTATCAAAGATCCTATAACGGATATCTTCTACAATTGCTAATCGGCAAGATATGTTCTCTACTGTTACAAACTTAAGCATTTCATTGAGACACAAAACCGTAGTAAAAAGTATCAATCCTTTATTCGCTAATATAGCTGAGACCAGTTCAGGTTTTTTTTCTACAAACCCGCGATCTACGATAACGTAATAGTCAAAATTGATGCTTCCCATCAGGGTGTAAGCGCCGTTCACGCCTAGCGTACTCATTCCTGATAGTTTTGATAAAGTTAAATCCTTAACAGAGGGTCCAGTCGCTATAATAGACAACGGAACATTAAGGGTTCCTTTCAATTTAGAAAGATCCTCAATGTTTATGTTTTTTTTCTTATAAGAAATCGAAGCAATATGACCTTCTGGCGCACGCGTTATGGTTATATGAGGCCAAAGATTTTCGTTATGGCGGAATTCACGTGAATGGGTATAGCGATAAATTTGCTTAAATAGCGATCCCATTCAGATTAAATCCCTTAACTTTTCCATTACTGATGTAGCGTCGATATTTTTCATATCGTTCTCAACCGCTTTAATCACGTATTGATTCTTGCCATAACCACCAATTAACCCCGGATCGGTTGGGCCATATAAAGTGATATTAGGGCGATCAAGCGCAGCGGTAAGATGACTTAAACCGGTATCTACGGATACCACTGCACACGCGCCAGCCAGCTGTTGCGCTACGGCTTCCAGCGATAGCTTCGGTAAGACTTCAACATACTCGAATCCTTCCGCCAAACGCTGTGCCCGCTGATGTTCATGCTCGGCGCCCCAAGGCAATTTCACACGTAAACCCATTGGCTGAACCAGCTCAATCAATCCACGCCAGTGATCTTCCGGCCAGTGTTTGTTATCACGTGTGGTGGCATGCAGAAAGATTAAATAAGGAGCGGTATCTTCTGTCGCGATCGTCGAGAAATGACCGGCAATAGCATAATCGCCCTGCGTCTGTGGCTTTTCGTAACCAAGACTTTTAGCAAAAAGTTCTCGCGTACGCTCAACAGCGTGCTGCTTCTTACTCACTTCATGGCGTATGTCGTACCACCAGCTGGCGAAAGGTTCACGCGCGCTGCGACTATCCTGACCATGTTTCACACCTTTTGACAGGCGTGTCACCAGCGCAGCACTTTTAATCAGCCCTTGTGCATCAATCACAATATCGTACTGACGTGACTGCAATTCTCGCTTGAACAACACGCGCTCTTCACGCTGTTGACTCCCAAACCAGTGTTTACGCCAGCGGCGAATTGCCACCGGCAGCACTTTATCTACCGCTGGATGCCAGCCTGGAATCTGAGCAAAGTTCTCTTCCACCGCCCAATCGAAACGAATGCCAGGAATGGCGTGCATCGCATCCGTTAGCGCGGGCAATGTGTGCAGAACATCGCCCATTGAAGAGGTTTTAACAATCAGGACGTGCATGACATCTCCTGCTCGCTATTCAATAACTCATTTAATTCCTGATGAACGCGAACTGGTTGAATGTCGATCATGCTTTGATGATAACCCTGCTCTGCGTCGCCTTTACGTACTTTGTGATAGCCCGTAATCAGGCGAATCACCCGCGCTTGCCTGGCGAGCGGTGGTGTGAAGTCTGGGCTGCTCGGTCCATACAACGCCACTAACGGCCGGTTTAGTGCAGCGGCGATGTGCATCAAACCAGAATCATTACTGACTACTGCACGGCAATGCGCCAGCAGAATCACTGCTTGTTCCAGCGACGTATCGCCTGACAAATTACGGCAATGGGAACGAGCTTCGTCAGGTAATGCCGCAATGATCTCTTCACCGGTAGGACGATCTTTTGCCGAGCCGAACAGCACCACTTGATAGCCTTCAGCGATGAGTTGCTGCGCCAACGCGGCATAATGGTAGTGCGGCCAACGTTTAGCTGGACCAAACTCAGCGCCAGGGCAGAAGCCCACAATAGGACGATCGGCAGAAAGCTGAAACTGCGCTGCCGTTTCAATTTTTTCCTGATCTTCAACCTGCAACTGCGGCCACAACAAAGGCTGCGGCAGCTGTTTTGCTGAACTGACTGGCGTGTCATAGCCCAGCGCAACATAGCGTTCGACCATCAACGGAAAAGCCGCTTTGTCCAGTTTACGCAGATCATTTAGCAGGCCGTAACGCATTTCCCCACGCCAACCAACGCGACGTTTAATTCCTGCAAAGAACGGCACCAACGCAGATTTAAAGGAGTTAGGCAGCACATAGGCGCGATCATAATGGCTACCGCGCAGCGACTTGCCCAATCGACGTCGCTCGCCGATTTCCAGCGCGCCATGTCCAAGCGGCATCGCCAGCGCCTGATTCACTTCCGGCATGCGTGACAACAGCGGACGGCACCATGCGGGTGCCATCACGTCAATCACGGCATCAGGATGCTCGGCCTTGAGCGTACGATAGAGACTTTGCGACATCATCATATCGCCGACCCAAGATGGGCCGATAACCAGAATTTTCATTGCCGGTGCAGGTTCCTTTACGCGTTACGGTTCAGCCAAACCATGTATTCAGCCACACCTTGCGCCACGGTTTTAAACGGTTTGTCATAGCCTGTCGCGCGCAGATTAGTGAGATCGGCTTGTGTGTAGGCCTGATAACGTCCTTTGAGTTTTTCTGGGAACGGAATGTACTCAATCTGACCTTTTTCATGGAATTTCAGCACAGCATCAGCCACTTCCTGGAAAGATTCAGCACGACCGGTACCACAGTTATAGATTCCCGAAACGCCATTCTCCCAACACCACAGGTTCACAGCGGCAACATCATCAACGTGAATGAAATCGCGTTTGAAGCCATCGCTGCCTTCAAACAGTTTTGGATTTTCATCGTTGCTGATCTGCGTATTAAGATGGAAAGCTACGCTGGCCATGCTGCCTTTGTGCCCTTCACGCGGGCCATACACGTTGAAGTAACGGAATCCACACACAGGCGAATTAGCTTCTGGCAGAATTTGACGCACGTAGTGATCGAACAGCATTTTTGAGTAGCCATAAACGTTCAGTGGCTGCTCATATTGACGCTCTTCAATAAAGTTTTCGTTGCGTCCGCCGTAAGTCGCAGCAGATGAGGCATAAAGAAACGGGATTTCACGCTCAAGGCAGAAGTGCAGCAGCTCTTTCGAATACTGATAGTTGTTATCCATCATGTATTTGCCATCCCATTCGGTGGTGGCAGAGCAGGCGCCTTCATGGAATATCGCTTCGATTGGACCGAGATCATCACCAGCCATCAGGCTAATCAGAAACTCTTCTTTGTCCATGTAATCGCTGATATCCAAATCGACCAGATTCGCAAATTTGGTGCCGTCTTTCAGATTATCCACCACCAAAATGTCGGTGTGACCGCGATCGTTCAGCGCCTTGACGATATTGCTGCCAATCATTCCTGCGCCGCCAGTTACGATAATCATGTTAATACCTTCGAAGTTATGGGGTGAAACAGGAGGTTCCACACGCTAATGACTATTATCATAACATTTCATCAAGGTGCAGACAGCCAGATGACTCTGTAACCATTTGTACTTCCTGCGCCGAGGCGTGAACTATGCTGCAAAATTGACATTCTGTTGGGCGATTTATCGCGATTGGACTCTCTGCTCAGTAAGATGTGCCAAATTTCCGCCATCTGAGGAGAGCAATGATGCCAGCGCAATTTTATCAACAATTACGTCAGCAACTGGATACGGCGCGTCAGGAAGGGTTGTTTAAACAAGAACGCATTATCACGTCTGCCCAACAAGCCGATATTGAAGTTGGGGACGGCAATCACGTCATAAATTTCTGTGCCAATAATTATTTAGGCTTAGCCAACCATCCTGCCCTGATTCAGGCCGCCAAAGACGGCATGGATTCTCACGGCTTCGGCATGGCTTCGGTGCGCTTCATCTGCGGTACGCAAGATACCCACAAGCAGCTGGAAAAAAGTCTGGCTGAATTTCTCGGCATGGAAGATGCCATTCTCTATTCATCTTGTTTTGATGCCAACGGCGGCCTGTTCGAAACCTTACTGGATGCAGACGATGCCATTATTTCTGATGCGCTAAACCATGCTTCGATTATTGATGGCGTGCGGCTGTGTAAAGCACAACGTTATCGCTACGCTAACAATGACATGCAAGAACTGCGTGCCTGTTTACAGCAAGCACGCGATAAAGGGGCGCGTCATATTCTGATTGCCACCGATGGCGTGTTCTCGATGGATGGCGTCATCGCTAATTTACAGGCCATTTGCGATCTGGCTGACGAATTTTCTGCGCTGGTGATGGTTGATGATTCTCATGCAGTGGGATTTGTTGGCAACGCCGGGCGCGGCACGCACGAATATTGCGATGTCATGGGCCGCGTCGACATTATTACAGGCACCTTAGGCAAAGCGCTGGGTGGTGCGTCGGGCGGTTATACCGCTGCTAAAGCGGAAGTGATTGAATGGTTGCGCCAGCGCTCACGCCCTTATCTCTTTTCTAATTCCCTGGCACCCGCCATTGTCGCCGCCTCGCTTCGCGTGCTGGAGTTACTCAGCGAAGGTGATGGCCTGCGTCAGCGCTTATGGGATAATGCCCGCTATTTCCGTCAACAGATGACAGCCGCCGGATTTACTCTGGCTGGCGCCGATCATGCCATCATTCCAGTCATGCTGGGTGATGCGAATGTGGCGCAGGAATTTGCCCGTTTGCTCCAGCAGGAAGGCATTTACGTTACCGGCTTCTTTTATCCGGTGGTGCCAAAAGGTCAGGCGCGCATTCGCACCCAGATCTCTGCGGCGCATACGCAAGAGCAACTCGAACGCGCGGTGGCCGCTTTTACCCGCATCGGTCAACAACTTGGCGTCATTGCCAGAGGAACCGCCGATGAAAGCACTCGCTAAACTGAAAAAAGAGCCCGGTATTTGGATGGTGACGGATGCGCCGATTCCTGAGCCGGGTCATAACGATCTGCTGATCAAAATTCGTAAAACGGCTATTTGCGGCACCGATGTACATATCTACAACTGGGACGACTGGTCACAGAAAACCATTCCGGTCCCGATGATTACCGGCCACGAATATGTGGGTGAAGTCGTTGCTATTGGTCAGGAAGTGAAAGGCTTCACTATTGGCGATCGTGTTTCAGGCGAAGGGCATATTACCTGCGGCCATTGCCGCAATTGTCGCGCCGGACGTACACATTTATGCCGCAATACCGTCGGTGTTGGCGTAAACCGCCAGGGCTGTTTTGCCGAGTATCTGGTGATTCCTGCGTATAACGCCTTCAAAATTCCTGAAAACATCTCTGACGAATTAGCGGCGATATTTGATCCTTTTGGTAACGCAGTGCATACCGCGCTCTCCTTTGATCTGGTTGGTGAAGATGTTTTGATCAGCGGTGCCGGGCCAATTGGTATTATGGCCGCAGCCGTTTGCCGCCATGTGGGTGCGCGCAATGTGGTGATCACCGATATTAATGATTATCGGCTTGAGCTGGCCCGCAACATGGGCGTAACGCGAGCAGTTAACGTGGCACAGGAAGATCTCCATGATGTGATGCACTCGCTGGGCATGACAGAAGGTTTTGACGTCGGATTAGAGATGTCAGGTGCGCCGCCCGCTTTCCGCAGTTTGTTAGAAGTGATGAACCACGGCGGACG
The DNA here is from genome assembly GCF_036663535.1 of Pantoea sp. T14. Taxonomy (NCBI): domain Bacteria; kingdom Pseudomonadati; phylum Pseudomonadota; class Gammaproteobacteria; order Enterobacterales; family Erwiniaceae; genus Pantoea; species Pantoea sp. T14. Next base: position 54,258 of record NZ_JAWUEB010000017.1, on the reverse strand, counting down.
CATTGCGCTGTTAGGCATTCCGCCCGGTGAAATGGCTATCGACTGGAATCAGGTGATTTTCAAAGGATTATTCATCAAGGGTATTTATGGCCGCGAGATGTTTGAAACCTGGTACAAAATGGCCGCGCTGATTCAGTCAGGACTCGATCTCACCCCGATCATTACGCATCGCTATCACATTGATGATTTCCAACAGGGCTTTGATGAAATGCGTTCAGGACGCTCAGGAAAAGTCATACTGAGCTGGGATTAACGCGAGGCTAAAGGTCGTTTCGGGATAGCGCCAGCGCCAGCGAAAAGGTATAACTGGCGCTTAATTTTACCGAAGTTTTGGACGTGATATGCGCATTTTGATGATCATTGATGGCTTGCCTGGCGGCGGCGCTGAAAAAGTCGTACTGACCCTAAGCGAGTGTATGCAGCAGATGGGCCATGACGTCAGCCTCTATTCTTTAGCCGAGGTTTGCGCATATAAACTCCCCGAAGGCGTAGCCTATAAAGTGGTGACGCAACACAGCAAGGCGCCATGGCGTAAGCTCACTGAGCTGTCTCGTCGAGCCAAAAAGCTGGACCAGGTGCTAAGTAAGGACGAAGCCGCCAACGGTAAGTTTGACCTGATTATCTCCAATCTACATAAAACCGATCGCATCGTTGCGCGCTGTAAAGCTATCGATCCCGCTCGACTGTGGTATTGCATTCATGGCGTTCTCTCATCAACTTATCTTGGGCACCGCAAGGGCCTGAATTACACGTTGAAAAGAAACAAGATGGCGAAAATTTATCAGGGCAAAAATATCACTGCTGTTTCCCAGGCGGTACTTGATGATCTGATTGACGTGATGGGCGTAACACCCGCCAAAACAGCGGTCATTAACAATCCTTTCGACAGCGCTACGCTTCGCCAGCGGGCCAGTGAACCGTGTGATTTGGCCGGTACCGATTACATCATCAACGTGGCACGCATCCACCCGCAAAAACGACAAGATCGCCTTCTCCACGCATTTGCTAAGTCAGGCCTGCCATGCAAACTGGTTTTACTGGGAACCGGCACCGAAGAGCGTATTCAGGCAGCCAAAAGCCTGGCTGAAGCGTTAAACATTGCCGATCGCGTGTTGTTCTTAGGCTTCAAGGAAAACCCTTTTCCTTATATTAAACATGCCCGCATGATGGTTCTGAGCTCGGACAGTGAAGGATTTGGCAATGTGATTGTGGAATCATTGATGTGCGGAACGCCAGTGATCAGTACTCGCTGTCCCGGTGGTCCCGAAGAGATTTTGGTTAAAGCGGGCATGGCTGATTTATTGACGCCAATTGATGCGCAGGCTTTGGCGGACAAGATGGTGGAGATTTACCACCATTTGCCGCATATCAATGAATCTTCTTTGGAACATTACGACGTCAAAAAAATCACTCAGCAGTATACCGAGTTGGCCTGATCTTATGAGGCTGCCTGCAATTTCTGCCAGGCAGCCCAGGCTTCATCAACGCTGATATCGGCACAATCGCCAGACGCTGACTGCAAAATGGCATACTGACCAGACCATGGATGCCAGGCTGCCGCGTTGGTGTCACCAAAAAAGACTACCTGTCTTTTATGTAACGCGGCGGTGATATGCATTTGACCGCCATCGCTACACAGCACCTGTTCACAGCGATCAAGACCGGCAATCAATTCACGAATAGATGAGGTTGGATAGGCAATTGCGCGCGGTGAATTAACCTGTTGCAACAAAGATTGCATACGAGCCGAATCACCGACATCGTTGGGATCTAATGCACCCTGCGGCGACCAAAACAGCAGCACATGGGCTTTAGGATCTTGCAAAATTTTCTCAATGATCTGCGCATAAGATTCCACCGGCCAGCGGCGTTTAGCGCTACGACTACTGATGTGAATGCCATACACGCGCGCATCTTGAGGAATTTTATCCGCCAGCCGTTTCTCCGCCTCACCCTTTTCCTGCGGGCTCAGATAAACATTCACTTCCGGGATGGCAACAGCCGATGGCGCTAATTTGGTGAGATAGGTAAAGGTATGTTCTACCTGATGTGCACCATTGAAATCCTCCTTAGCCAGCGGGATAGTTAACTCGGCGGGATTGGTACCGGCACCGATTATTTTTTTAGCTCCCGCCATCGTAGCCAGGCGCAAACTGTATTTACAGGGCACCGGATTGGCTAAAATCGTCATATCAAATGTTGTTTTACGCAGCGCAAAAAAGATTTTTAGCCTCTGTAGATACACCTTCAGTGCACTTTCGCCTTTTTCACGGTGTTTTGATTTTTTATAGACATATAACTCATCAATGTACGGATTATTCAGCGCCACATCCTGAGCCACTTTGTTGACTAAAACAGTTAACTTTACATCGGGCCAGGTACGTTTTATTCCCTCAATTAGCGGTGTCGTACATACCATATCACCGATATTGTCACGTCTGATTAGCAATATATTCTTCATAAAAGTGGGCCCAATTGGCAATGAATGGCTTTCTAAAAAGGTCAGGAGGTATGCAACATAAATGCAAAAATCTCTACGTTTGACCCTTATTTTAAATAAAGTTCTGATGGATGAAAGGACTGAGTATCAGAGACTAAAATAATGCGCCACAGTAGTCGAATCGAGAAAGGGCTAATACCTTATGTGTATTGGCTCATTCATTAAGTTCCTTTTCCCTGACATCACGGAAAAAGTTGAGGGTAAGTCTGGCTTGTAACTCCTGCCTGGGCGCACGCGGCCAGTGAATTCTTTGCCATTATCGCGACACAAAGGGAATTTATTCGGTTTCTCACTATCAAATCATCCGTAAAGCGTTCAGCACTTGCCACAACGTAAGTCGAAAACCCGATACCCAAGCCCGAAGAGCAATCATTGTAGATATCTTTTCAACCGGAACACATTTTTGTATGTTGATAAATGTATGTGGCCTGGCGCAGGCGTTTCAGTTGCTGCTTTAGTTTGCCGCTTCTGTTTGGCGTAACAAATAACCCGAATGGCTGGCTTTAACCCCTAAAGGCTTTGCCATACAATCGGTTCATTCCAATTTGAGAACACTGGTTTATGGCAAGCCCGATTTTGGCAAACATTTCTCCGCAAAATATTTTGCTTATCAAGTTACGCCATCATGGCGATATGCTGCTGACGACGCCTGTTATCAATGCGCTTCATCAACGCTATCCGCAGGCGAATATTGATGTATTGCTGTATCAAGAAACGCGTCCGATGCTGGAAGCGCACCCGGCAATTCGTCGCCTGCACATCATTGACCGCAAATGGAAGAATGAAGGTGCCTGGCGTAAATTAGCGCATGAACGTGCGCTGATCGCTGATGTTCGCGCCTGCCATTATGATTTAGTGATCAACCTGGCCGATCAGTGGCGTGCAGGAATCATTACGCGTTTATCGCGAGCACCGCTGCGTATCGGTTTCGCATTTAAGAAGCGCGACAATGCTCTTTGGCGATTTTGCCATAATCAGTTGGTTTCTACCGCCGATCACAGCACGCTGCATACCGTTGAACAAAACATGAGCGCGCTTGCGCCGCTCGGCATTAGCCGTGAAGGTGCTCGCGTCTCAATGCATTACAGCGAAACCGACAAACAATACGTCCTATCAACGCTGCTCGAAAACGGTATCAATTCGCCCTTCATTGTGGTGCAGCCCACTTCCCGTTGGGGTTTTAAATGCTGGGAAGATGAGAAAGTCGCAGCCACCATCGATCAGCTGGCAAAACAGAATCGAAAAGTGATATTGACTGCCGCGCCAGATCAAAAAGAACGAGTAATGATTGAACACATTCAATCTTTATGTCGTTCGCCAGATGTGGTTTCGCTCGCAGGAAAATTCTCATTGCCGCAGCTAGCCGCGCTGATCGATCACGCGCAGCTGTTTATTGGCGTTGATTCCGCGCCAATGCACATGGCGGCTGCACTTGATACACCCTGTATTGCGCTTTTTGGTCCAACCAAGCTGCAGCACTGGCGGCCTTGGGGGGAACATAATCGCGTCATTTGGGCGGGTGATTATGGCCCATTACCTTCGCCAGACTCGATTGATACCAACACGCAACAGCGCTTTCTTTCCATCATTCCAGTAGAGGATGTGGTTGCCGCAGCAAGGAGCTACCTTAATGAGTAAGTTACGTCTGGCCATTGTGCGCCAGAAATACCGTCCCGATGGCGGTGCCGAACGCTTTATATCGCGCGCGTTGGAAGCGTTGGGCAGCGAGCAGCTGGACCTGAACATTATTACGCGTAGCTGGCAAGGTACGCCTAATCCTGACTGGCATTTGCACATCTGCAACCCGGCCAAACTGGGTCGAGTTTCACGTGAACGTGGTTTTGCTCAAGCAGCTCGAGCCTGCTGGGAACGAGAGAAGTTTGATATCGTACAGAGCCACGAGCGCATTGCTGGCTGTGATATTTTTCGTGCCGGTGACGGCGTGCATCGCGTCTGGCTTGAGCAACGCGCGCGCATCGTGTCGCCCATGCAGCGCTTGAGCGCCAAACTGAGCCCTTACCATCGCTACGTATTGCAGGCAGAAGCGGAGATGTTTAATTCTCCAACGCTCAAAGCCGTTATCTGCAATTCAGACATGGTAAAGCGCGATATCTTGCGCTGCTTCTCACTGAAAGCCGATAAAATTCACGTTATTCATAACGCGATTGATGCTGAGCGCTTTCAGCCTGCCACCGAAGCGACTCGACACGCTACACGTCAGCATCTCAAGCTGCCGGACAGCGCTACAGTCCTGATTTATGTCGGTTCCGGTTTTGAGCGTAAAGGCTTAAAAGCCGCCATAGAGGCGTTGGCAAAGAGCGATCGCTATCTGATTGTGGTAGGACAAGACAAGCAATTGCAGCGTTATCAACAACTGGCGAATCGCTTTAACTGCCTGGACCGCCTGCGCTTTGTCGGCGTACAACAGGATGTGCAACCCTTCTATCACGCTGCCGATGGCCTGCTACTGCCCACGCTCTATGATCCGTTCCCAAATGTTGTGCTGGAAGCAATGGCTTGCGGCTTACCGGTGATCACCAGCACCGGCTGCGGTGGAGCAGAATTTATCACGGCTGGTCAAGAAGGCTTCGTCTGTGATGCTTTGGATATCAACGAATTAAGTGAAGCCATTCAGACTATTCCTGCACTTTCAGTGGATTCAAGCATGGGTGAAGCTGCACGCCGCAGAATTGAACCTTATGGGCCACAAAGGCTGGCTCGCTCCTTAACATCACTCTATCAGCAGGTGTTAAAGACCAACTGACAAAGTCAGATGAGTGCGCGAGTGGTTTCTGATAACATGCCGCAATCTGACTTTATTGTATTTTTTGACGCCAACGTGTCGTAACGGTAACTATGACGACCATTTACACCGCATTGCTCTATCTTATTCAGCCACTGATTTGGCTGCGCCTGTGGCTGCGCGGTCGTAAAGCTCCGGCATACCGTAAACGCTGGGCCGAGCGTTACGGCTATTGTGTAGGCAAAGTTCAACCACATGGCATTGTGCTGCATTCGGTTTCCGTTGGAGAAACGTTAGCGGCCGTTCCGCTGGTGCGTGCTTTGCGCCATCGTTATCCGACGTTGCCCATTACTGTCACCACAATGACGCCAACCGGCTCCGAGCGCGCTCAGTCTGCGTTTGGTAAAGATGTGCATCACGTCTATCTCCCTTACGATCTGCCCGGCTCCATCAATCGTTTCCTTGATACGGTAAATCCAAGATTGGTTATCATCATGGAAACTGAGCTATGGCCAAATATCATTCGTATTCTGCATAAGCGACAAATTCCTTTGGTGATTGCTAACGCGCGTTTATCAGCGCGTTCGGCTAAAGGTTATCGCAAACTGGGCAATTTCATGCGTCAGTTGCTGCAAAGCATTACGCTGATTGCGGCCCAGACCAGTGAAGATGGCGACCGTTTCGTTGAGCTCGGTTTGAAACGCGCCCAGCTAACGATTACCGGCAGCCTAAAATTTGATATCTCAGTAACGCCAGAACTGGCTGCTCGGGCAGTCACGCTGCGTCGGCAATGGGCGCCGCGTCGTCCAGTGTGGATCGCCACCAGCACCCATGAAGGTGAAGAAGCTATCGTGTTAGATGCTCATCGCCGATTGTTGCAAACTTTCCCCGACCTGTTATTGATTCTGGTGCCACGTCACCCTGAGCGTTTCAACGATGCACGTGAGCTGACGCAAAAGCGTGGTTTCAGCTTTATTTTACGCAGCAGCGGTGAAATCCCTTCCGGTTCGACTCAGGTGGTCATCGGCGATTCAATGGGTGAATTAATGCTGCTTTATGGCATTGCTGATCTGGCATTTGTGGGCGGCAGCCTGGTAGAACGTGGCGGCCATAACCCGCTAGAACCCGCAGCACATGCTCTTCCTGTGCTGATGGGCCCGCATATCTGGAACTTCAAAGATATCTGCAGTAAATTGCAGGAAGCACAAGGTTTAATCACCGTCACTGATGTGATCTCTCTGGAAAAAGAGGTCGCTAATTTACTGAAGGATGATGATTATCGCCGCTATTACGGCCGCCATGCCGTAGAGGTGCTGCATCAAAATCAAGGTGCTTTGCAGCGTCTGCTACAGTTACTCGAACCTCATTTACCGCCACGGGCCCATTAATGCCAACACGCCAACGTCTTTCGGTGGTGATGATCGCCAAGAACGAAGCGGAACTGTTGCCGGCTTGCCTTGCCTCCGTTGACTGGGCCGATGAGATTATCGTGCTGGATTCTGGCAGTGCCGATAATAGCGTTGAAATTGCGCGCGAAGCGGGCGCTGAAGTGTTTCACGCTGACAGCTGGCCAGGCTACGGCAAACAGCGTCAACGTGCGCAAAGTTACGCCAGCCACGAAATGATTTTGATGATCGATGCTGATGAGCGCGTGACGCCTGAATTACGCAACGCCATTGAGCAAGTATTAATGGCGCCACCCAGCAACACTGTTTACAGCCTGTGCCGTAGTAACCTGTTTCTGGGCCGTTTTATGCGTCACAGCGGCTGGTATCCCGATCGCGTAATGCGCCTTTATCCCCGCACGCTCACTTATAACGATAATCTGGTGCATGAATCACTCAATACCCAAGGCTCGCCAGTTCAGGTATTGAAAGGCGATCTACAGCACCTAACCTGCCGTGACTTAATCGCTTTCCAGCGCAAACAGCTTGCCTATGCTGAAGCCTGGGCAAAAGAACGCTTTCAGCGCGGCAAGCGTTGCGGGCTGTTCTCCATTTTTAGCCATACGCTGGGCGCATTTATTAAAACGCTGCTGCTACGCGCCGGTTTTCTCGATGGCAAACAAGGCTGGATACTCGCGATGGTCAACGCGCAGTATACATTCAACAAATACGCAGCGCTTTGGGCGCTCGGTCATGCCAAGGCAAAAGGGCGCATATGAGTACTAAAGCCATTTATCCCGGAACCTTTGATCCCATTACATTAGGGCATCTTGACATTGTGACGCGCGCAGCCCAGATGTTTGATCATCTTGTGGTGGCGATAGCGGCCAGCCCGAGTAAAAAGCCGATGTTTGACCTGGATGAGCGTGTAGAACTTGCTCAGCAAGTGATTGCGCACCTGCCTAACGTTGAAGTGGTTGGCTTCAGTGATTTAATGGCGAACTTTGCCCGCGCGCAGCAGGCTAATGTCCTGGTGCGTGGATTACGTGCAGTATCGGATTTTGAATATGAAATGCAGCTGGCGCATATGAATCGTCATTTGCTGCCTACGCTGGAAAGCGTGTTCCTGATGCCCTCTGAAGGCTTCTCCTTTGTCTCCTCTTCGCTAGTGAAAGAGGTAGCGCGCCACGGCGGCGATGTCACCGCCTTCCTTCCAGCGCCAGTACATCAGGCATTACAAGCTAAGCTAGCGTAGCGTTAATGCTGGCAGTTCGGGCACCAGTAAGTACTGCGCTGCCCGTGCTTGCCGCTAATAATCGGCATTCCACACGCACGACACGGCTCACCGGCTCGGCCATAAACCTGCAATTGCTGTGCAAAATAGCCTGGTTTGCCGTCGCTCTGTAAGAAATCACGTAAAGTGGTACCGCCCTGCTCAATCGATCGCAGCAGCACCGCTTTGATCGTGTTAGCCAGTAATTCGGCTTCCTTTTTGCTCAGGCTCATTGCGGGTCGCTCGGGTAAGATCCCAGCAGTAAACAAGGACTCACTGGCGTATATGTTGCCAACGCCAACCACCACTTTGTTATCCATTAACCACTGTTTAATCACCGTGCGCTTACCACGCGACTTCTCAAAAAGATAATCACCATCAAAAATATCACTGAGCGGCTCTGGGCCAAGGTGTGACAGCACACTGCTGCCCGCTAAATCGCTGCTCCACAACCAGGCACCAAAACGCCGTGGATCGGTGTAACGCAGCACTTTGCCGTTACTCATAACCAAGTCAACATGATCATGTTTAGCTGCAGGCAACTCTTCGGGTAACACCCGCAAACTGCCAGACATGCCGAGATGGATAATGATCCAGCCGTGCGGCAATTCTAACAGTAAATATTTAGCACGACGCTGAACGCTGAGAACCGGCTGATCGCTGAGCGCGAGAATTTCTTGAGAAACAGGCCAGCGCAAACGTGTGTTACGCACAATGGCGTGCAGGATAGTTTCTCCTACCAGATGCGGTTCGATACCGCGACGGCTGGTTTCAACCTCAGGTAATTCTGGCATAGCTTCTCCTCAGCGTTTTTCACAAACAAAAAACCCGGCCGGAGCCGGGTTTTTAGCAGAACACTAAAATTACTTAATTTTAGCTTCTTTGTAGAGCACATGCTGACGTACAACCGGATCGAACTTTTTCAGTTCCAACTTCTCTGGTTTAGTACGTTTGTTCTTCGTGGTGGTATAGAAGTGACCTGTACCAGCAGAGGAAACCAGCTTGATCTTCTCACGAATACCTTTAGCCATGATTCAGTTCCTTAGTACTCTTAGTACTTCTCACCACGGGCACGCAGATCGGCCAAAACCGTATCAATGCCCTTTTTATCAATAGTACGCATACCTTTTACAGATACACGCAGAGTAACGAAGCGCTTCTCGCTCTCAACCCAAAAACGGTGTGAGTGCAGGTTCGGAAGGAAACGGCGTTTCGTCGCGTTCATTGCGTGGGAACGGTTGTTACCGCTCACCGGGCGCTTTCCAGTTACCTGGCAGACTCGTGACATGTCAATATCTCCAAAAATCAAATCAGCTCGAGCTTTAAAAATTAGGTTTTGGCCGCCTCGTCAGGCTCATAGCCCGCCAGGCGAGTTCCATGGAACCCGCTAAGCTGGCCTAACCGCCAAACCCGAGATTCTCAAAGGTGGCGTAGTATACGCCGCTCGGCGCAAGTGCTCAAGTCCCGAACAGATAAAGATCCCGAATGATCGTGTAAAAAGCCACCATCTGGACCCTATTTTCTTATACTTAAAGCCATCCACGCTCGGCAAATGAGACATATTCACCATGGCCAATCACTAAGTGATCGAGCAAACGAATGTTCAGTAAACCACAGGCTTCGCTCACTTTATGTGTAATTTCACGGTCGGCCTTGCTCGGCTCAGACATGCCAGAAGGGTGATTATGCGCCAGTATCAATGCCGCTGCATTGACCTTTAACGCTTCCCGCACAATCTCGCGTGGATGTACCTCGACGCTATTTATTGAACCAGAAAACATCTTTTGCGCCAGTAACACACGGTGTTGATTATCCAAAAACAGCGCCATAAAGATCTCACGTTCCTGATGCGCTAACAGGCTTTGCAAGTAATGCCGTGTTATCTGTGGGTTTTCCATCGCATTTTCGCGCGCAAGTTGGCTGGCAAAGAAACGTTTTGCCAGCTCGGCAATCGCGTGCAGTTGCGCGAGCTTCGCATCACCCACCCCTTTAATGCCACTGAAAGCCGCTTTGCTTGCTGTCATGATGTGATAAAGCGAGCCGAACTCTTGCAACATCTGCTGTGCCAGCACCATGACGTTAACGCCTGCTGAGCCGGTGCGCAAAAAAATGGCCAGCAGCTCCACATCGCTCAGTGTTTCCGCACCCAAAAGCTGTAATTTTTCTCGCGGTGCCATACTTTCCATGGTGGTTCTCCCTGATGTCCTCACTATCCTGACGAATCACACCGTCTGCTGCCATCAGCACTGCGTCGTTTTACGAGGCGTCTCGCAAACGGCAGGGAGTGAAAAAGCGATTTAGGGGTTTTATGGTAAAGTTCGTGCATTAAGTCGCGCCAGACGCGGCAAACCGTTTAGTGAGGCCAACAGCATGATGGGATTAGCCGGTAAAAAAATTCTTTTGGGCGTCAGCGGCGGAATCGCCGCGTATAAAGCACCTGAATTGGTTCGTCGCCTACGCGATCGCGGTGCCGAAGTCCGCGTAATGATGACGGAAGGCGCTAAAGCCTTTATTACTCCACTCAGCTTGCAAGCTGTTTCCGGCTATCCGGTATTTGATGACTTGCTTGATCCGGCAGCCGAAGCCGCAATGGGCCACATTGAGTTGGCCAAATGGGCCGATCTGATTATCCTCGCCCCGGCAACAGCGGATTTGATTGCTCGCGTAACAGCAGGCATGGCGAACGATCTGGTGACTACGTCGTGTCTTGCTACCGCCGCACCGATTGCTGTAGTACCGGCAATGAATCAACAAATGTATCGTGCCGCTGTAACGCAACAAAATCTGCAAATATTGCATGCCCGTGGTCTGTTGATTTGGGGCCCGGACAGCGGCAGTCAGGCCTGTGGTGATGTGGGGCCCGGTCGCATGCTGGATCCCCTTCAGATTGTTGACCATGCCGTGCAGTGGGCGTCACCCGTCAACGATCTGCAACATATCAACATTATGATTACGGCCGGCCCAACCCGTGAGGCGCTCGATCCGGTGCGTTACCTGACAAATAAAAGCTCGGGGAAAATGGGTTTTTCCATTGCAACCGCAGCGGTCAAACGCGGCGCAAACGTCACGCTGGTCGCTGGCCCAGTCAATCTGACCACGCCAACTGGGGTAAAGCGTATTGATGTCACCACCGCTTTAGAGATGCAATCAGCAGTGATGGGCAAGATAGACCAACAACATATTTTCATTGCAAGCGCAGCCGTGGCAGACTACCGGGCCGCTGAAATTGCGGCTGAGAAAATCAAAAAACAGGGTGGCGATGATAACGTCACGCTACAGCTCATAAAGAATCCCGATATTGTCGCGGGTGTCGCTGCATTACAGAAAGGTCGGCCTTTTGTCGTTGGATTTGCCGCTGAAACCCAGAATGTGGAAGAATACGCCCGGCAAAAACGGGTGCGCAAGAATCTGGACCTAATTTGCGCGAATGACGTTGCGAAAGCCGGACAAGGATTTGATAGCGACACCAATGCGCTTCACCTTTTTTGGCAGGAAGGAGAAAAACACTTACCGCTCAGCGATAAGTCGCTCCTTGGCCAACAATTATTAGACGAGATTGTCAGCCGTTATGATGAAAAAAATAGACGTTAAGATTCTTGATGCGCGTGTCGGCAAGGATTTCCCACTGCCAACTTACGCGACCTCGGGTTCCGCTGGGTTAGATTTACGCGCCTGCCTGGATGGTGCACTGGAGATTACGCCAGGCACGACCACGCTGGTACCTACTGGTTTGGCAATTCATATTGCCGATCCAAGCCTGGCTGCAGTGATTCTACCGCGCTCGGGTTTGGGCCATAAGCACGGTATCGTTCTGGGTAATCTGGTGGGCCTGATCGATTCCGATTATCAGGGCCAGTTAATGGTTTCTGTATGGAACCGCGGTCAGGAAAGCTTTACGCTGCAGCCCGGCGATCGCATGGCACAGCTGGTTTTTGTGCCAGTGGTGCAAGCCGAATTCAATCTGGTTGAAGACTTTGACGCCAGCTTGCGCGGTGAAGGTGGCTTCGGTCATTCAGGCCGCCAGTAACCCGCACTACCCACTTTCACTTACGCCAATCATTTTAGTTCTCATCGCCATGAGACGCTCTCTTGTGGCAGATGCGTAGGTGTTGCCTGTGTATGGTGAATTTCAGGGGTCTTTAAGATCATGGCAGAAAAAAAAGTCGCGAAAAGGAACCGTCGCGAAGAGATATTGCAGGCGCTGGCGCAAATGCTGGAATCCGGCGATGGCAGTCAGCGAATTACTACCGCTAAACTGGCGGCGAATGTAGGCGTTTCTGAAGCGGCTTTATATCGTCACTTTCCCAGCAAGACACGCATGTTCGATAGCCTGATCGAATTTATCGAAGACAGTCTGATTACCCGCATCAATCTTATCCTCAAGGATGAGAAAGAGACGATGACGCGTCTGCGTCTTATCGTGCAACTGATTTTGGGGTTTGGTGAGCGTAATCCAGGGCTGACGCGTATTTTGACCGGCCATGCGCTGATGTTTGAGCAGGATCGCTTACAAGGGCGTATTAATCAGCTGTTTGAGCGTATAGAAGTACAGTTGCGTCAGGTGATGCGTGAGCGAAAAATGCGTGAAGGTGAAGGTTTTCAAACTGATGACACGCTTTTAGCCAGTCAGCTTCTGGCATTTTGTGAAGGATTACTTTCACGTTATGTTCGTTCTGAGTTTCGTTTCCGGCCAACAGCAGACTTTGACACACGCTGGCCGCTGATCGCCTCACAGTTAATCTAATAAAAAAGGCGGGCATCACACCCGCCTTTCGCTTAAATTCCGTAAGATTTTTGGTAAGCACGTACCTGCGCTAAGTGATCGGCCATTTCTGGCTTCTCTTCCAAATAAGCAATCAAATCTTTCAGCGTAATAATGGCGGTGACTTTGCATTTATAGTCACGTTCCACTTCCTGAATCGCTGAAATATCGCCACGCCCACGCTCTTGGCGATCCAGTGAAATCAATACGCCTGCCAGCGTCGCATTGTGCGCGCTGATAATATCCATTGATTCGCGAATTGCCGTACCCGCGGTGATAACGTCGTCCACCAGCATGATGCGTCCTTCAAGCGGACTGCCTACCAGCAAACCACCTTCGCCATGATCTTTCGCTTCTTTGCGGTTAAAGCAGTAAGGAACGTCGCGGTCGTGATGATCGGCTAACGCAACTGCGGTGGTGGTGGCGATTGGGATGCCTTTATAAGCGGGACCAAACAGCAGATCATAATCCACACCGCCATCGACCAACGCTTGCGCGTAAAAGCGTCCTAACAGCGCTAAATCCCGTCCGCTGTTAAACAGACCGGCGTTAAAGAAATAGGGGCTTTTGCGCCCAGACTTTAAAGTGAACTCACCGAACTTGAGCACCTGCTTGTTCAAGGCGAATTCAATAAACTGACGCTGCCAGGATTTCATTTCTTACTCCTCAAATAAAGAAAAGGCGACTCTATGGTCGCCTGTTACATCAATTTTCCAGTGCGGCCTTCTGCGCCTGAATTAGCTCTTCAATCCCGCCTCGCGCCAGCGCCAGCAGCGCCAGCAACTCTTCGTGACTGAACGGTTCGCCTTCAGCGGTGCCCTGCACCTCGATCATGCGACCGTCTTCCATCATCACGACGTTCATGTCGGTTTCAGCAGCGGAATCTTCAACATATTCCAGGTCGCACAGTGCTTCGCCGTTGACGATGCCGACAGAAATTGCAGCAACCATGCCTTTCATCGGATTAGCTTTCAGCTTGCCCGCTGCTACCAACTTGTTCAATGCATCGGCTAGCGCGACGCAAGCACCTGTAATAGAGGCAGTACGCGTACCGCCATCAGCTTGAATGACGTCGCAATCGAGGGTGATAGTAAATTCACCCAAGGCTTTGAGATCAACAGCAGCACGCAGTGAGCGAGCAATCAGGCGCTGAATTTCCAGCGTACGACCACCTTGTTTGCCTTTGGCGGCTTCACGCGCCATACGGCTGTGCGTTGAACGCGGCAGCATGCCATATTCGGCGGTGACCCAGCCCTGACCTTGGCCTTTGAGGAAACGCGGAACGCCTTCGTCCACCGTGGCAGTGCAAAGCACTTTGGTTTCACCGAATTCCACCAAAACGGAACCTTCAGCGTGTTTGGTGTAATTGCGGGTCAATGTGACGGGACGCACCTGTTGTGCGCTACGGCCTGCTGGACGCATGGTAATCTCCGGCTTGCTAATGATTGGCTGCGCATTATACGGACTTCCATGCCTGCTGTCTCTTGCTGCGGCCTCTCGCTTTGCGAGATGAAATTATGCGTCGACTGTGGCTAAATGCCCCTCTCTTTCTCTTTCAAATATAAAAAACATGGCCGCTATTCTTCATTTCCTGCTCGCGCTGGTGGTGATTTTCGCCCTTGCGCTATTGGTCAGTCATGACCGCAAACAGATTCGCCCACGCTTTATCATTCAACTGATTGTTATAGAAGCCGCTTTGGGTTGGTTCTTTCTGCATTCTGCCAGCGGACTGGCGCTGGTCGGCTCGGTTGGCGGATTTTTTGAAACGCTGCTGGGCTTTGCCGCACAAGGTACTGAGTTCGTGTTTGGCGGCATGAGTAAACAAGGTTTAGCGTTTATCTTCCTGGGCGTGCTTTGTCCGATTGTCTTTATCTCCGCGCTCATTGGTATTTTGCAGCATTGGCGAATTCTGCCGCTGCTGATTCGCCTGGTGGGAACGCTGCTGTCAAAGATCAACGGCATGGGCAAGCTTGAGTCGTTTAACGCCGTAAGCACCCTGATTCTGGGCCAATCGGAAAACTTTATCGCCTATAAAGGTATCCTTGGCGATATTCCACCTAAGCGCCTTTACACCATGGCCGCCACGGCAATGTCCACGGTTTCGCTCTCCATTGTCGGTGCATATATGACAATGATTGATGCCAAGTATGTGGTCGCAGCTCTGCTGCTAAATATGTTTAGCACCTTCATTATTCTGTCCATCATTAATCCGGGTAATAACCAAGACCAGCAGGAAATTGCACTGGATAAACTGCATGAAGATCAGAGCTTTTTTGAAATGCTGGGTGAATACATCCTGGCGGGTTTCAAAGTGGCGATGATTATTCTGGCCATGCTGATTGGATTTATTGCGTTGATTGCGGCTGTGAATGCGCTGTTTGCGGCGGTGTTTGGCTATAGCTTCCAGCAGTTACTGGGTTATGTGTTTTATCCATTTGCCTGGCTGGTTGGCATTCCCTCGGCAGATGCATTGCAGGCGGGTAGCATCATGGCAACGAAGCTGGTCGCCAATGAATTTGTCGCCATGATTGAACTGCAAAAAGTGGCTGCAGGTATGAGTCCACGTGGATTAGGCATTCTGTCAGTGTTCCTGGTGTCGTTTGCCAACTTTGCCTCCATCGGCATCGTTGCCGGGGCAATCAAAGGCCTGAACGAACAACAGGGCAACGTAGTTTCACGTTTTGGCTGGAAACTGGTTTATGGCTCAACGCTGGTAAGCCTGTTGTCAGCTGCCTTTGCGGGACTGTTTATTTAAGACGAAGCGGCGGCCTGCGAGCCGCCTATTCTCGCTTAAAAGCTGACGCAAACCGGCGCATCCACGCGCATCACCGATTCCTGACCAAAACGTTTTTTATAAACGCTGCGCAACGCTTCTATCGGTGCATTACTTTCAGCATTGATACCGTGAATTAACATCAACGCTTTGCTGTTCTCACGTGCCAGTTGACCATTCTCGCCCAGCCATTGACCTTTCGCCTCATAAACGGACAAGCCCTGCTTGAAACGTGGCGTGACCTCTTTATCGACAAAATTCATCCAATCGAGCGAACTCACCGTGCCGCCTTGCGGCTTACTCAGACCGAACCACAGCGTGGTCTGTATCATCACGTCGCCACCAGCACAAATCGGTTGCGGCTTCGTGGGTGGTGCGGGCGGTGTCTTGCAGCCTGCCAGTAACAAAGCCAGCGCAAGAGGAAGGGCAATAACGCGAGCCATGCGTGTTCCTCAATAAATAAGTCAGACTTAATCATAAGTGCCTGTGGTTTAAAGAGGAAATGTTTCCTATTCCTGATTCTGCTGCGCTTATGCCTGTTATGCGCTGCGCTGCCTCGCTATACTTCACCCAATCTTTCTGAAAAATGAGTAACGCTTATGATCCGCAGTATGACCGCTTATGCCCGCCGCGATGCAAAAGGCGAATGGGGCAGCGCCGCCTGGGAGCTGCGTTCCGTAAACCAACGCTATCTTGAAACGTATATCCGCTTGCCGGAACAATTTCGTGGTCTGGAGCCAGTGATCCGCGAACGCATTCGCCAACGCCTGACGCGAGGTAAAATTGAGTGCAACCTGCGTTTTGATGCGAATCCGAGCGCACAAGGTGAACTGATGCTCAATGAAGCGCTGGCAAAACAGCTGGTGCAAGCGGGCAATTGGGTCAAAATGCAGAGCGATGAAGGCGCGATTAATCCCATGGATATTTTGCGTTGGCCTGGCGTGATGTCGGCGAAAGAGCAGGATCTCGATGCGATTAACACTCAGCTGCTGCAAGCGCTGGATGGCACGCTGGATGATTTCATTGCCGCGCGTGAAAGCGAAGGTACTGCACTGAAAGCGATGATCGAACAACGTCTGGAAGGTGTATCGCAGGAAGTGATCAAGGTCCGCGCACAAATGCCTGAAGTCATTAAATGGCAGCGTGAGCGTTTGGTGGCGAAGCTGGAAGATGCTGAAGTGCAGCTGGAAAACAATCGCCTTGAGCAAGAGCTGGTAATGATGGCGCAGCGTGTTGATGTGTCAGAAGAGCTGGATCGCCTCGAAGCGCATGTTAAAGAAACCTATAACATCCTGAAAAAGAAAGAAGCCGTTGGCCGTCGCCTCGACTTTATGATGCAGGAGTTTAATCGCGAATCGAATACGCTGGCATCAAAGTCAATCAATGCTGAGATCACCGCCTCCGCGATTGAGCTGAAGGTGCTGATTGAACAGATGCGCGAGCAGATTCAAAACATCGAGTAACGGCATTCAGAAGCGATGCAGAATGTTGCCAGGCCCGCCCGTGCGGGCTTTTTTGTTAACACGGATGAAATGGCCTTGTGACTAAGGTGCATTCACTTTTCTGTCTGCCTTGGGTTTAGAACAATCATCAGCTTGGTATAAAGCGTATTCAGTTTGTTTTCCACGATGGCATTTTTAGCAGATAAATAATCTCATGTGATCAAGAGATTAAACTCCCACTTATGTGTACTCCTGTTAATCATCGCGCTTGTCGACCCGCGTTGTCTTAAATGCCTCGAAACGGTCAAATTTCAAACGCCTCATGCGATATAATGAATAAATGAGGCGAGATAAACAGGTACTTGACCATTAAATGCGCTTTCTTATCCGCTAAATATTTTATGAAAATTTATGCGTTGTTTGTTTTTTACGGCATTTCAATGGCGGTTTAGGTTTGGTTGGCAAACCTCTTTATGCTCAACGTTTTTGTTTGTTAGTAACGTGAATAAATTACTGTAAACTGCCGTGTAAGTAATGCGTAATGATTAATAAGAAATAATTTCCAGACAGGTCTCATTAGCGCATCAGCCCAAGATTCCTTTATAATTAACGAACTTACTAAATCACTGTTAAATATAGCTTTTATCTCATGCCATCCACTTTACTTGTTAAGCTACGTGCCCTCCATGAATCCAATCAATCCTGTAGATTCTGGAGTTTACCTTTCTTTGAAGGCACTATTTGATAAAGTGCTGGTCGAAATCAGTACAGCTGTACCGCCTGGGGAACTCATGGAAATGCTCTTTGTGCGATACATCCATTTATTCCATAAAGGTTAGCAATGAAAATCACCGGACAATTTAGCGCCTCGCTGCTGCATCCGCGCTACTGGGTCACCTGGTTTGGCTTGGGCGTGCTCTGGCTGTTGGTCCAACTTCCCTATCCCATTCTTATCCGCCTCGGTGCGGGCGCGGGTAAAATCTCACGTCATTTTTTACAACGCCGTGAACGCATTACACGTCGCAATATCGAACTTTGTTTCCCTAACATCAGTGATGAAGAAGCTGAGCGTATGATTGCAGGTAACTTTGCTTCGCTGGGCATGGCATTGGCAGAAACCGGTATTGCCTGGTTTTGGTCCGACCGCGCGGTTAAGCGCCTGTTTAAGGTATCCGGTTTAGCTAATTTGCATTCCGCGCAAAACGAAAAACGCGGAGTCATGCTGATTGGTGTGCATTTTATGTCTCTGGAACTGGGCGGCCGAATCAGCGGCTTATGCCAGCCGATGATGGCAATGTATCGTCCACACAACAATCTAGCGATGGAGTATGTGCAGACCAAAGGTCGCATGCGCTCCAACAAAGCGATGATTGACCGTCGCGATCTACGCGGCATGGTGCATGCATTAAAACAGGGTGAATCGGTATGGTTCGCCCCCGATCAGGATTACGGCCCGAAAGGCAGCACCTTTGCGCCCTTGTTCGCCGTGGAAAAAGCAGCAACCACCAACGGCACATTTGTTTTATCGCGTTTGGCGAAACCGGCTATGGTGCCTATCATGCTGATTCGTAACCCGAATAATGATGGTTATCATTTGATCATCGAACCTGCGTTAGAAAATTACCCGCATAATGATGAAGCGGCGGCGGCGGCCTATATGAATAAGGTCATCGAAAACCAGATCCTGCGTGCACCAGAGCAATACCTTTGGCTGCATCGCCGTTTTAAAACGCGTCCACCAGGCGAAGCGTCACTTTACGTCTAACCTTTACGTTCGATAGAAAAAGCAGGCTTTGAGCCTGCTTTTTTTTGCGTGATTGTTTGTCCAGCAGCCGATTCAAACCAGGTTTTCCCGACGCATCCAGTTGATCTTATCTTGGCAACCTCAGCAATTTCCCCCGCTCACATACTCCACGTAGCTCAGCCAGGTTCCATGAGGAGAGTATTAAGGAAGAATTCAGGTAATGACTTTCAGAAAGCACTATCAAAAGCTGTCTGGCATTCGTATAAAAATTGATGAATGATGTCTGCTTTAAGCAAGCCAATGCAGGAATTTCGTATGGATATGAACAGCGCCGACAACTGGCAACGCCCTCTTTTTGACGATCGCCTTACGCCTTTCATCGAAGTCGATGCACAACGACTTGAACAGAATCTTCAGCGCATGCAGGCAAAAGCAGATAACGCTGGCGTGGCGCTACGCCCTCACATCAAGACCCACAAAAGTGTGTTTATTGCGCGCCGCCAGCAAGAGTTAGGCGCACAAGGTATTACGGTATCGAAGCCGAGTGAAGGTGTGAGTTTTTTACGTGGCGGAGCGCGCGACTTGCTGCTGGCTTATCCTGTAGTCCGTGCTGAAAGCATCGCGGAGTTATTACAACAGGCAGCACAGCATCAAGCGAAAATCACTTTAATTGTTGATGCGCTACTCGGCGTCGCGGCGATAACTGAAGCACAGCGTAAACAGCCTGATTGTGAACTTGCCGTGGCAATCAAAGTGGATGTGGGTTTGCATCGCATCGGGGTTAATCCCCATAACGATGAGGCGATAAAACTGGCGCAAGCACTCAAACAAAACGGGCTACGCTTTGCTGGATTGGTTTCACATGCAGGTCATGCTTATGGTGCCGGAAATCCAGCGGCTATTAGCAAGATAGCAATACAAGAAGCGCAACTGATGTTTGCGCTGCAAGCCCAACTGCACCAGGTAGGCTTCAACATTTGTCCCGTTTCAGTGGGTTCGACACCGACTGCATTGGCCGCCAATGTTGTGCCTGGCACACACGAAATCCGCCCTGGAAATTATGCACTACTCGATCTCACTGCCTGTCGCCTTGGATTAAGTAGCGTGGATGAGTTAGCCCTTAGCGTTATCACGCGTGTGGTAGCCGTGAATGAGCACTTTGCTATTGTAGATGCAGGCTCAAAAATGTTGAGCTCTGATAAAGGGCCGCACGGTACTAACGCCAGCGGCTTCGGCATAGCGGTAGACGGGAGGGGTAATACTTACGAGGTCAGCAAGTTATCTGAGGAACATGGTTTTATCGTTTATCAGGCTATTCGCCCTGTGGTTGGCAGCTTGCTTCGTATCTTTCCCAATCACAGTTGCGCAGTGATGGCGCAATCTGACAGCTTTGTCTTACGCCATGCAGATGGTCGCGGCCAAGTTGAACCTGTGTCAGCACGCGGCAACTTTATCTGATCGATCACTAACGGGCAGCACGCAAGGCTGTCCTTTGTACGAACTTAACCTCATCGACCCCACACTTCTGCCTGTGTAACGTTTTCCCGGTTTCACCCTCATGCTTTAATGAATTTTTGATCCTTCAGGAGGTAACATGCTGTCCTCACAAACCCTTAGCATGACTATTGCGCGTAACTGGCTAGATCTTTATGAAACGATTTGGAAACCGGAGTTTTTTCCCAAGTGGGCATCGGGATTAAGCGGCAATACGCTTGAGCCAGAAGGAACGCATTGGCGAGCACAAGGTCCAGAAGGAAAAATCAAGATTCGCTTTACTTCTCATAATCCATTTGGCGTGATGGATCACTGGATAAATAACGGCGTAGGCAAAGAAATTTATATGCCAATGCGAGTAATTGCTAATGAGCAAGGCGCAGAAGTCTTGATCACCGTTTATCGTCAACCATTGATGTCAGAAGAAAAATTTTCTAAAGATATTGAATGGGTTAGGAAAGATCTTGCTCAACTTAACAAATTACTTACTGAATAAAATCAACGGATTATGTTTTTTCTGAAACTCGAGTTATCTCTGGCTTTTTATAAAAATATTTTGAAATTTTTCTTAGAAAAAGCATAAACACATCATCAGCCTCTTACTCCCGCATTTGAACTTATAACCAGTTTTGCTTAACCATTATTGCCAGGGAAAATCCTGGTAGTAATGGTCTCATAAGCTGCTATCCCCTTTGATTTCATGCATTTTTATCTCTTCATAAAAATGGAACCGCTTCCATAGAAGCTTTCAATCTATACAACGTTCAATAATGAATGTTTTATAGCAATTAAAATCTATCATGAATGGCATGAAACCATTATTTCCTGAGTGGCTTTAATCAGAGTTTTCTTATGGTGTTAATTTAAATAAAACACGGTATAAATCTCCTTACACACAGCAACACCTATAAAAATAACACCAGGAAAAAATAATGGAACGCTCAACCTATCCTTTGTTATCAGAAAAAGAGTTTGTTGAGATAGCTGGAAGGATTCTGGCTGGAGAATATACAACTACAACAGGATTCATTCGTGATCTGGCGGATTTTTTGCTAACAGCAGGAGATTCTGCCATTACACGGAATCGTGAATACTCCAGGGACATTTATTTTTTATCTGAACATCATTTAATTGAATCAATAATAACATGGCAAGCCTGGCAAGGTATTTCAGGACTTAGACCAGAAAAATTGCATTGATCTCTTGTACTACCTACTGTGTTACAGCAATCACAGCTTGCCGTTACACGAAGAATAACTTCGAACTGGTACATGTACCATAACGAGCATATTATGGCTATACATGAAAGAAGTCTCACAAGCGCAAAATGGTCTCTTCTCTCTTCAATTAAAATCATTGGCATTGGTGTATTACAGCTTTCTTTATTAGCACAGATTCTGCAGGCGAATGAACTAAACCTGCTTGCCATTGCCGTAGTTGGATTATTAGCTGTAGATGCTTTAGCAGACCGCGGATTTTCTAATTCACTTATTCGCTATCGCATGCTTTCAATAAACGATCTTTCGACACTTTATTGGGGCAATGTTCTAACTGGCGTGTTGATTTGTGCCTTCTTATTCCTCGGCAGCGACGTACTTAGCCGCATTTTTAACCAGCCGGAACTGGCGGTTATGCTTGAGATGGTGTCGGTTGTCTTTATCATTATCCCGCAAGGCCAGCAATATCGCGCTATATTACAGCGTGAAAAGCAATATAGCTGCATTGCTTTCACTGAAATGTCCTCAGTAATAGCGGGTCTGGCTGTCACACTCTTTACGGTATTATTAACACCTTCAGTATTATGCGCAATTTGGGGTTATCTGGCGATGGCATCTATACGTATGTTGATGTATTGCTATTACGGCCGCTCATGGTTCCAGCCCGAATATCGCTTTAACTTTAAATCATTTTCTCAAATTCGCGCAAGAAACGTATAATAAAAGCAAGTCTGTATGGTGGGCTCTGGGCATCTAAACGATGCATTCGCGTGCTGTTAATCAGCACGCTTTTTCTTTTTGAAAATTCACTTCCTGCCATTTATCTGCATCGCTTATTTTGATTGCATTGACTATCATCCTCAATTCGTCAATGACCATGAACAAGTCTGCCAAATCATTTTTGGTATTAATTTTCAGTTTTTTTAATGCATTTAGTTTGTAGGCACTCACGGTTTTATAATTAAGACTGAGTTCTTTGCCGATGTGCTCGATACTGCAATTCCATGCCATCATCAGCAGAATACGCAACTGCCGGTCTGGCAAAATAATTTCCGCGCGATCCCTCATCCCTTTGCGTTCTTCTCCGCCATTTATTCTATATGTCAGCTGCTGGCGTAATACAGAATGAGAAACTTTCAGATCCATAATTTCCAGGGTAGGTAAAAAGCAGCTCATTGACCGTAATACGGGTATGAGGCGGCGCGTCATTACCAATACAGGTAAAGCGGGAAAAGCATGCTGTAATTGAAAGAGAACATTAAAGGTGCCTGCCAACGGCATATTTTCATGAAATATGCAGACGATCATCCGAGGTTGGCGCAGTTCGCACTGCGTTAAAATGTCGCTAAAAGACCAGACTTCGTGCGCTTGCCACTGCGGAAAAAGTGCCGCTAGCGTATGATGAATACCTACAGCTGCCAGCCGATCAGAAGAGTAAAAGAGAATCTTGGATGCGCGGTTTTTCATTCCCGTCCTGAAGGTCATTATGCTGTGAGCCAAAAGTTAAGCGTTATACAAACGTTCTCTTCATAAGCGACGCCTAAAAAGCCGAGCTTAATTTGTCAGCAATAAATAACTTTCTTTGTTAAAGCGCATATAATTTACCTAAAGTGAAGTTTAAAGATTTTAATCCATCCCATTGATTTTTATATCATTATTCACCATTAACACTTAACCCTTTCATTCACTTTTTTGGATAAGCGAAAAACTCAGTAGCCGTTACGCGCTTAACACCGTAGCCTTGCTGCCGACTTTCTGGAGCCTGCTATGTTACTTACTGTTCTCTATATTATTGGTATTACTGCAGAAGCGATGACCGGCGCGCTTGCTGCAGGACGGCGTAAAATGGATCTGTTTGGCGTAATAATCATTGCTTCTGTCACTGCGATTGGCGGAGGTTCAGTACGCGATATCCTGCTGGGTCATTACCCCCTCGGATGGGTTAAAAACCCCGAATATATTATGATTGTTGCCGCTGCTGCCGTCGTCACTACCGTGGTTGCTCCGTTGATGACCCACTTGCGAAAAGTGTTCCTGGTGTTGGACGCCTTGGGTTTAGTGGTGTTTTCAATCATCGGTGCTCAGGTAGCATTAGATACCGGCCATGCAATGATTATCGCCGCAATTAGTGCAGTGATTACCGGCGTATTTGGTGGCGTGCTACGCGATATGTTTTGTAATCGTATTCCTTTGGTATTCCAGAAAGAGCTCTATGCCGGTATCGCGTTCGCGTCTGGCTGGATGTACATACTGCTGTTAAAAACACCGTTGGCACACGAAGCCGTGGTGATCATTACGCTGCTGTTCGGTTTCTTTGCCCGTTTACTGGCGCTGCGCTTCCGTCTCGGCCTGCCGATTTTCAACTACCCTCACCCGGAACATTGATGTCGTTGCAGGAATACCTTGATGCTGTAAAAAAGTGATAAGCGATCGCAGCTCGGTATCCTGCAACATCCTAACAATCCGTTGTGCTAATACATTGCCAACGCCTGGCAACGCCTGCCATGTTTGTACATTGCGCTGCAATATTGAGTCCCAGCCGCTATCCGTTAATGCATTCAAGGCTTTGCGCGGCAAAGGTATGCCTAAAGCGTGAATCCAGCGCCGCAATGGTTGCTTTCGTGTCAGATTAAAGCGGTGCCAAATCTGCTCTGCTCGCTCAGGTGAAATGCTTGCCGCAGCGGTGATCTGTTCGGGCGTTAATGTCAGCCATGAAAAAAGATGCGTGATGCCAGGTTTTTCCAGTAAG
This sequence comes from Pantoea sp. T14, assembly GCF_036663535.1. Taxonomy (NCBI): domain Bacteria; kingdom Pseudomonadati; phylum Pseudomonadota; class Gammaproteobacteria; order Enterobacterales; family Erwiniaceae; genus Pantoea; species Pantoea sp. T14. The sequence continues at coordinate 30,176 of NZ_JAWUEB010000017.1, read as the reverse complement.
CGCAACCAGGTGCTGCGTTGTACGCCTGCAATATCCAGCACAGATTTTTGGCTAAGCCAATTCAGTCTTGCCACTAGCTGTTTCTGACAGTCAGGTGTGAAGTGATAACAACTCAGCGGTGTGAAATTTGCGGCATCTGGCTGTTGAGGATAATCACGTTCTGTCACACGCCAGATTACCCTTTCTAACCTTGGGATCCCTTGACCCGCCAGGCTGATGATTACCTGGTCACCAGCGATCACATCGTATTCTCGCCAACGGGTTAATGAGCCGACATTCACACGTCTGACGGTTTTATCATCCAGTTGAACCGGCTGTAGATTAAGTACCACAGCAATCTTTCCGGTACGCCCTATTGAGAAATCGACCGAAAGCACTTCACTGCTCACCTCTGGCGGCTGATATTTCCAGGCCACGGCCCAATCGCCTTGACCGGGCAACCAGCTTTTCCCTTTAGGCCGAGAAGCCTGATGTATAACCACGCCATCGGTGACAAAAGGCAGTTGCGCGTGAAACCATCGGTTACGCCAGCCAGCGACATCGTCTTCATCCTTAACGCTTTTGCTCCATTGCGCTGCAAGATCAAAGCCCCATTGCGTAAGCTGTTGCAAACGATCGGCCATATCTGAAGGTCCATCTGGCCAACCCCAAATGAAAATGGCTATCTCGGTCAGTAAGGGGCTCGCTTTTTTACCCATCATGGCACCGGCAACCTGCGCCCGAGCATTTTTACCTCCCGCAATAGCCTGGTGATGATCGGACATCTTCAAAAAGAGCTCGCCCTGTAAAATTACTTCTTCGAGCTCACTTTCAATAGACAGCGGAATGGCAGGAATCATCGCCGCTTTAGCCAACCACTCTTCACCGCGTAATCCATCTCCACGACTGATAAGCGAAACCAATTTGCCATGCCGATAGACTAAAGATACCGCTACACCATCGACTTTAGGCTGGACCCAAAGATCGTCGCGGTTTTGCATCCAGTATCCGACTGCCAGCTTGTCACGTAGTTTTTTGACGCCAGTATGGGCGACAGGATGAAAGGTTGAACCACCAGAAGGTAATTGCGACTGATAGTCAGCCGCAGAAGATTCAAAACAGCGCTGCCATTGCGATAAGCGCTGTAGCAAACTGTCGTAATCATTATCAGTCACTGGACTCACACCTTCTCGGTAATAGGCATCATCCCACTTCTGTAATTGCTGTTGAAGTTGACTCATTTCATTGTGAGCGCGAGCAGGCGTCCAGGCTGGACATTGTGCGGATTGCTTATCAAATTGGGCAGCAGAGAGTGAAAATGCTGTAGTGATGAGCATCAAAGCCAATGTGAAAATCCGTTTCATCTTTTGTCTCCTGACGTTTTTTGTCATTCAACACTTTTACATTCACTTCAACCAGTTGGACGCTTATTCCTTGGGAGAGATTACGCAGAATTTCACTTTGCGTTACATATAGAACGCAGTGTTATGCGCGACGATACGCAAAAGTTTACCCGTCACCGCTGCGCAAACGCTGCGTGTCGACGGCAAGCTGTGTATACTCTGCAGAAAATCGACTCCGCTATTATTCAATTCAAGAAAATCATGGCTCAAGGCACGCTCTATATAGTTTCCGCCCCAAGCGGCGCAGGTAAATCCAGCCTGATTCAGGCACTTTTAAAGACACAGCCGCTGTACGATACGCAGGTGTCTGTTTCGCATACCACCCGCGGCGTACGCCCGGGCGAAACGCATGGCGAACATTATTTTTTCGTTCAAAAACAAGAATTTGAGAAAATGATCGCCGAAGACGCTTTCCTTGAGCATGCAAAGGTTTTTGACAACTATTACGGCACTTCGCGTAAAGCGATTGAGCAAGTTCTCGCTACCGGCGTTGACGTATTTCTTGATATTGACTGGCAAGGCGCGCAGCAAATTCGTGCCAAAATGCCCAGCGCACGCAGCATCTTCGTTTTACCGCCGTCGAAAGACGAACTGGATCGCCGCTTGCGGGGCCGTGGCCAAGACAGCGAAGAGGTGATTACACGTCGCATGGCGCAGGCAGTGGCCGAAATGAGCCATTACGCCGAGTACGATTATTTAATTGTGAATGATGATTTTGATCTGGCGCTTTCCGATCTTAAAACCATTATTCGCGCAGAGCGTTTACGTATGGCACGCCAGAAGGCGCGTCATGATGCTTTAATCAGCAAATTATTGGCAGTCTGAATACAGTTTCAGTATGATGCCCAGTCATTTCTTCATCTGTGGAGTAGCACACCTATGGCACGCGTAACCGTTCAGGACGCAGTAGAAAAAGTTGGTAATCGTTTTGACCTGGTGTTGGTCGCTGCACGTCGTGCACGTCAGATGCAGGTAGGCGGCAAAGATCCGCTGGTTCCAGAAGAGAACGATAAACCTACCGTTATCGCATTGCGCGAAATCGAAGAAGGTTTGGTCACCAATCAGATTTTAGATGTGCGTGATCGTCAGGAGCAGCAAGAGCAGGAAGCCGCTGAATTACAAGCTGTTACCGCTATCGCTGAAGGTCGTCGTTAACAGCAACCTGCAGGTCAACCTTGTATCTGTTTGAAAGCCTCAATCAACTGATTGAAAAATACTTGCCAGAGGAGCATATCAAGCGCCTCCAGCAAGCTTACCTTGTTGCACGTGATGCTCACGAGGGACAGACTCGCTCCAGCGGCGAGCCTTACATCACCCATCCTGTCGCTGTAGCCTGTATTCTGGCAGAAATGAAGCTCGACCATGAAACACTCATGGCCGCGCTACTGCATGATGTCATTGAAGACACGCCTGCGACTTATCAGGATATGGAACAGCTGTTCGGCAAAAGTGTTGCTGAGCTGGTGGAAGGCGTTTCAAAACTGGATAAGCTGAAGTTCCGCGACAAAAAAGAGGCGCAGGCAGAGAACTTCCGCAAGATGATAATGGCGATGGTGCAAGACATCCGCGTCATTCTCATCAAGCTGGCTGACCGCACCCACAACATGCGCACGCTGGGCGCTTTGCGTCCGGATAAACGTCGCCGCATCGCGTTGGAAACGTTAGAGATCTACAGCCCGCTGGCCCACCGCTTAGGTATTCATCACCTTAAAACTGAACTGGAAGAGCTGGGCTTTGAAGCCTTGTATCCTAATCGTTATCGGGTGATTAAAGAGGTGGTAAAAGCGGCGCGCGGTAACCGTAAAGAGATGATCCAGAAGATTCTTTCTGAGATTGATGGCCGACTGCAAGAAGCCGGTATTCCCTGCCGCGTCAGCGGTCGAGAAAAGCATCTCTACTCGATCTACCGCAAAATGACGCTGAAAGAGCAGCGTTTTCACTCGATCATGGATATCTATGCCTTTCGCGTCATCGTGAAAGATTTGGATACCTGTTATCGCGTACTCGGTCAGATGCACAGCTTATATAAGCCGCGTCCTGGTCGCGTCAAAGATTACATCGCCATCCCCAAGGCCAACGGCTATCAATCGCTGCATACCTCCATGATCGGCCCGCACGGCGTTCCGGTGGAGGTTCAGATTCGTACTGAAGATATGGATCAGATGGCAGAAATGGGGGTCGCCGCGCACTGGGCTTACAAACAGGCGGGTGAAAGTGGCACCACCGCGCAAATACGCGCTCAGCGTTGGCTGCAAAGCTTGCTGGAGTTGCAACAAAGCGCGGGCAGTTCCTTTGAATTTATCGAAAGCGTGAAATCCGATCTCTTTCCAGATGAGATCTATGTGTTTACGCCTGAAGGTCGCATTGTCGAATTACCGACTGACTCGACGCCTGTGGATTTTGCCTATGCGGTGCATACCGATATCGGTCATGCCTGTGTTGGCGCACGCGTTGATCGCCAGCCTTATCCGCTGTCGCAACCGCTGGCTAGCGGTCAAACCGTCGAAATTATTACCGCACCAGGCGCTCGCCCGAACGCTGCCTGGCTTAATTTTGTCGTTAGCTCGAAAGCGCGCGCCAAGATTCGCCAGTTGCTGAAGAACCTCAAACGTGAAGACTCCGTTAATCTGGGCCGTCGCTTGCTTAGTCACGCGCTAGGCGGTAGCCGCAAGCTGGCAGAAGTGCCGCCTGCGAGCATCAAGCAAGAGCTTGACCGAATGAAGCTAACGTCGCTTGATGATCTACTGGCAGAAATTGGCCTCGGCAATGCAATGAGCGTAGTGGTGGCAAAAAACCTGACGCAAACGGGTTCTACGCAATCGGGAAGCAGTAAGCGTGGCAAGTTGCCGATCAAAGGCGCCGATGGCGTGTTGATCACCTTTGCAAAATGCTGCCGACCGATTCCAGGCGATCCGATTGTCGCTCACGTAAGTCCAGGTAAAGGCTTGGTCGTGCACCATGAATCGTGTCGAAACATTCGCGGTTATCAGAAAGAACCAGAAAAATTCATGCCGGTGGAGTGGGACAAAGTCACCGAACAAGAATTTGTAGCCGAGATTAAAGTCGACATGTTCAATCATCAGGGTGCGCTGGCAAATTTGACGGCAGCGATTAATACCGCCGGTTCTAATATTCAGAGCTTGAACACGGAAGAGCGCGATGGCCGCGTTTACAGCGCCTTTATCCGCCTGACCGCGCGCGATCGCGTCCATCTGGCCAATATCATGCGTAAAATCCGCGTGATGCCAGACGTGATCAAAGTTCATCGTAATCGTAATTAGTCCATGAACGATCAAAGATTTGCGCGTATTCAAGAGATGCTGGCCTTGCGCCAGCACGATCTTACCGTCTGCATGGAACAGGTGCACAAGCCGCATAACGTCTCTGCGGTGATTCGTACCGCTGATGCCGTCGGCATTCATGAAGTCCACGCCGTTTGGCCAAGTCAACGTATGCGAACTCAAGTTTCCGCTTCGGCAGGCAGTAATAGCTGGGTCAAAGTGGTCACACATCGCAACATTCGCGAAGCGGTAAAGCACCTGAAAGACCAAAAAATGCAGGTCCTTGCGACGCATCTTTCTGACAGCGCCGTAGACTTTCGTGAAATTGATTACACCAAACCCACCTGTATTCTGATGGGTCAGGAAAAAACCGGCATCACCGAAGAAGCGCTCGCGCTGGCCGATCAGGACATTATCATTCCTATGGTTGGCATGGTGCAGTCATTGAACGTTTCGGTTGCCTCCGCACTGATCCTTTATGAAGCACAGCGTCAACGTCAAAACGCTGGCCTTTATCAACGCGACTACAGCTTGCTGGATGAAGCAGAGCAGCAACGTTTGCTGTTTGAAGGCGGTTATCCGGTGCTGGCCCGCGTGGCTAATCAAAAAGGCTTGCCCTATCCGCACATCAATACGCAAGGCGAAGTGGAAGCCGATGCTGATTGGTGGGCCACCATGCAAGCCAAAGGTAAAAAATGAAAGGCCGCCTGCTGGATGCCATCCCGCTCAGTACCCTGACCGGCGTCGGCGCCAGTCAGGCAGCGAAACTTGCCAAAATTGACCTGCACACCATTCAAGACTTACTGCTGCATCTGCCGCTACGCTACGAAGACCGCACCCAACTTTACGCCATTGATGATTTGCTGCCCGGCATTTGGGCCACGGTAGAAGGCGAAGTTTTGCATTCTGAAATCACTTTTGGTCGTCGCCGTATGATGGTGTGCCAAATCAGTGATGGCAGCGGCGTGCTGACATTGAGGTTCTTCAACTTTAACGCTGGGATGAAAAATGGCCTTGCGCCAGGCCGTCGCGTTACTGCATACGGCGAAATCAAACGCGGCCAGCGTGGCGCTGAAATCATCCATCCTGAATACCGTATTCAGGGCGAACACAGCAATGTGGCGCTGGAAGAGACGCTAACGCCGGTTTATCCCACCACGGAAGGCATTCGCCAGGCGACTCTACGTAACCTGACCGATCAAGCGCTGACACTGCTGGAAAGCTGCCCAATTGCTGAGCTACTTCCGCAAGAATTAAGCGGCGGACTGATCAGCCTGCCGGATGCACTGCGCACATTGCACCGTCCACCACCCGATTTAAAATTAAGCGAACTGGAGAGCGGGCGTCATCCGGCTCAACGTCGACTGATTCTTGAAGAGCTTTTAGCACACAATCTCAGCATGTTGGCCGTTCGCGCTGGCGCACAGCGCTATTACGCTTTACCAATGCCGGCACGTCATAACCTCAGCGAGCAATTGCTGGCAGCGCTGCCTTTCTCGCCGACCAACGCGCAAAAAAGGGTAGTGCAAGAGATTGAAAAAGATTTAGCCAACGATTTCCCGATGATGCGTTTAGTACAAGGTGATGTCGGTTCTGGTAAAACGCTGGTTGCGGCATTGTCTGCACTAAACGTTATTGCGCATGGCAAACAGGTTGCACTCATGGCGCCGACTGAACTGCTGGCTGAGCAGCACGCGGCCAATTTCCGGCAGTGGTTTGCGCCGCTGGGTATTGAGGTGGGTTGGTTAGCCGGAAAACAAAAAGGCAAAGCACGCCAGGCACAGCAAGATGCTATCGCTAATGGCGATGTCGCAATGGTGGTTGGCACGCATGCATTGTTTCAGGAACAGGTACAGTTCAACGGCCTGGCCTTGGTGATTATTGATGAGCAACATCGCTTTGGTGTACATCAACGCCTGGCGCTCTGGGAAAAAGGCGAAGAGCAAGGTTTCCATCCGCATCAGTTAATCATGACTGCCACGCCCATTCCCCGCACTCTCGCGATGACCGCGTATGCCGATCTTGATACGTCGACTATCGATGAACTGCCGCCAGGCCGCACGCCAGTCACCACAGTCGCTATCCCCGATAGTCGCCGTGATGAAATCATGACGCGCGTTGAGCATGCTTGCCGAGAAGGCCGTCAGGCATATTGGGTTTGTACGCTAATTGAAGAGTCAGAGTTGCTGGAAGCGCAAGCGGCGGAAGCGAGTTGGGAAGCCTTAAAAAATGCATTGCCTGATTTGAATATTGGGCTGGTTCATGGTCGCATGAAACCGGCAGAGAAGCAGGCAGTTATGCAGGCCTTCAAGGCTAATGAGCTGCAATTACTGGTAGCCACCACCGTTATTGAAGTTGGCGTTGACGTGCCTAATGCCAGTCTGATGATTATCGAAAACCCTGAGCGCCTGGGTTTGGCGCAGCTTCATCAGCTGCGCGGGCGCGTTGGGCGAGGTGCAGTCGCGTCACATTGCGTATTGCTCTATAAAGCACCACTCAGCAAAACCGCGCAGAAGCGGTTGCAGGTGCTGCGCGACAGCAATGATGGCTTTGTCATCGCGCAGTTCGATTTAGAAATACGTGGGCCTGGCGAGTTATTAGGAACACGCCAAACTGGCAATGCTGAATTCAAAGTTGCGGACCTTTTGCGCGACCAGGCGATGGTACCAGAAGTGCAGCGCGTCGCACGCCACATCCACCAGCACTATCCCGAACAGGCCAGCGCCTTGATTGAACGCTGGCTACCGGAAAATGTCCGTTATACCAACGTCTAACCGGCGTTTTTTATCACCATTGGGCAAACGATTGCTTTTGTCTCGCGGATGATTACAATCGCCACACTATTTTTCTGGGAACAGCAAAAGATGTCCAGCAATCCGCAGCAAAGCCAACCTTCCGTCAGTCATAGTGAACTCATTTACCGTCTTGAAGATCGTCCGCCGCTGCCGCAAACCCTGTTTGCCGCCTGTCAGCATCTGCTGGCCATGTTCGTTGCGGTAATTACACCTGCACTGCTGATTTGCCAGGCGCTCGGCCTGCCCGCGCATGATACGCAGCACATCATTAGCATGTCGCTTTTTGCCTCGGGTGTAGCTTCAATCCTGCAGATAAAAACCTGGGGCCCCGTGGGCTCTGGTCTGTTATCGATTCAGGGCACCAGTTTCAACTTTGTGACGCCGCTGATTATGGGTGGAATGGCGCTTAAAAACGGCGGGGCCGATGTGCCAACTATGATGGCAGCGCTGTTCGGCACGTTAATGGTAGCATCTTGTACTGAAATGGTGCTGTCGCGCGTATTGCATCTGGCGCGTCGCATTATTACACCGCTGGTCTCTGGCATTGTCGTGATGATTATCGGTCTTTCGCTGATTCAGGTGGGTTTGACCTCCATTGGCGGCGGCTTTGCGGCGATGAACGATCACAGTTTTGGCGCACCGAAAAACTTGTTGCTGGCAGGCGCTGTGCTGTTAGTGATTATCCTGCTTAATCGTCAGAAAAATGCTTATCTACGCGTTGCTTCGTTGGTGATTGCTATGGCAGTGGGTTATCTGCTTGCCTGGTCGTTGGATATGCTGCCACAAACCTCTGCTTCCAGCGATCAGCCGCTGGTTGCCATCCCGATGCCACTTTATTACGGCCTGGGCTTTGACTGGAACCTGCTGATTCCGCTGATGTTGGTTTTTATGGTGACATCACTGGAGACGATTGGCGATATTACTGCGACATCTGACGTTTCTGAACAACCGGTAAGCGGCCCGCTTTATATGAAGCGTCTTAAAGGCGGCGTGCTGGCAAATGGTTTGAATTCTTTTGTTTCGGCACTCTTCAACACATTCCCGAACTCCTGCTTTGGTCAAAACAACGGTGTGATTCAGTTAACCGGTGTTGCCAGCCGTTACGTAGGATTTGTCGTCGCCCTGATGCTGATCGTCCTTGGCCTGTTTCCAGCAGTGAGCGGTTTTGTGCAGCATATTCCAGAACCTGTACTGGGCGGAGCGACGATCGTCATGTTTGGGACTATCGCGGCGTCTGGTGTGCGCATTGTTTCGCGCGAACCGCTGAATCGTCGTGCCATCATGATTATTGCGCTGTCGCTGGCTGTTGGCTTGGGTGTTTCTCAGCAGCCGCTGATCCTGCAATTTGCGCCTGACTGGTTGAAAACGCTGCTTTCTTCTGGCATCGCGGCAGGCGGCATCACCGCTATCGTCTTAAACCTGATCTTCCCTCAAGAAAAGTAATTCTTTAGGCAGGCTTCGGCCTGCCTGCTATTTATTCGGATTTACATCCAGGCGGTTGAGCTGTAACGGTATTTCAGGCATAACAACCTCTGACCGGATTTAACTCGGGATGGATGCAATGAAATTTTTAGGAAAGTTTTTTCTCACCTTAGTGCTGCTGCTGCTGCTCGGCCTGGTCTTTATTTATGTCATGCTGCAAACGCAATGGGGTGCAGGTTGGTTTAGCCGTTGGGTGAGTGACAAAACTGACTGGCATCTCTCCCTGAGTAAGATAGAGCACAATTTCTCTGCCCCTTCTCATATCACACTCGATAATTTCAGTTTTGGTCATGATGGCCAGCCTGCGGTATTGGTCGCAAAACGTGTTGATTTGGGTTTAGCGTTAGTACAGTTCAGCGATCCGCTGCATTTCAGCAGCATTGAATTACGTGACGGCGAAATTAATCTGGCAAACCTGACGCCAACCAGCGCACTGCCGGTTCAGGCTAATCGCCTGCAGTTGAACAATATGCGTGTTGATAGCCCGAATAACGCATTGCCTCTGTTCGCTCAACAGGTTAACGGCGGCATAGTACCGTGGAAACCAACCGCCAGCGATATGCTTGGCCGCGATGCGCAGTTCCAAATGAGTGCAGGCACAATGTCGTTAAACGGTGTACCCGGCGACAACGTACTGATTCAGGGTAGCGTAACGCAAGGACGTATGCTGTTCAGCAATATTGGCGCTGATTTGGCCCGCGGCTCCATGACAGGTAACGGTGAACGCGATGCGCAAGGCAACTGGAAGATTAATCAGCTCCGCCTGAATGATATTCGCCTGCAAACCGCCAGCAATCTGGGTGATTTTTTGCGCCCGTTCCAAAACGTACCGTCAATTTCGATTACTCGTCTGGATATGACCGATGCGCGTCTACAAGGCCCGGATTGGGCAGTTACCGATCTCGATCTGACGCTGAAAAATCTTAACTGGCAAGGCAACGACTGGCAGAGTCAGGATGGTTCGCTGGCGATGAATGCGGGTAACTTTATCAATGGTCGTTTTGAGTTGAATGATCCCATTGTTAACGTCGATTTTTCGCCGCAAGGCATTACGCTGAACCAGTTTAGTTCTCGCTGGGCCAACGGCGTGATACGAGCTGACGGCAATTGGTCACGCAGTGATAAACGCCTCACGCTGGATAATTTGGCTGTGGCCGGATTGGAATATACCTTGCCGGAAAATTGGCGAGTGCGCTGGCAGACTGCATTACCGGACTGGCTAGACTCTATTTTAGTGACGCGTTTTACCTCTAATCGCAACCTGATCATCGATATTAATCCGGCCTTCCCCTTCCAGATGACTTCATTGGACGGTAATGGAGAAAATGTGCTGCTGGCGCGTCAACATCAATGGGGATTCTGGTCTGGTAAGGTGAACCTGAATGCCGCTGAAGCCACGTTTAACCGCACCGATTTACGTCATCCTTCCATTGCTTTAACGGCTAACGATCAGCAGATTCAAGTGACAGAAATGAGCGCCTTTAATAATAAGGGTTTGCTAGAAGGCACCGCTGGCGTGGGACAGCAAGCAGATCGTCCTTTAACGCTTAATCTCACCGGACGCGCAGTTCCGGTAAACGTTTTACAGAACTGGGGATGGCCTGCGCTTTCACTAACCGGGGACAGCAATTTGCAGTTGCAGCTCAACGCGGCATTAAAGGCTAATGAACCTTTACGCCCCACCGTAAACGGTAATCTTTCGGTGACAACCGATAACCAGCAATTGCAGCAGAGCATGCAGGCTGGTCAGGTAAAATAACAAAGGGCCGAAATTCGGCCCTTTGAATTAGTTGATTCGGGCGCCTGAACCGCCCTCTTCCAGCGGCCCGTCAGGATCGGCGGGCAGCACAATGTAGACGCCTTCAAATACCGCGCCACACTCATCATCACCAAATAATTCTACCTCCAGCTGCACGCGCGCTTTACGCCCACGTGCCAGACGATCGAGATCGCCACTTAATGAGCCGAGATCGGCGATAGCGCCGGGGCGTCCACTAATAGGCCGACTGTAGCGTATATGTGCATCCGCGAGGATAATCGTGCCGCCCAAATGGCGCTCACGGAGCAGCAGCCAGATTAAACCCCAGCCGGTCAGCGTTGCCAGCGAGAATAAACTGCCCGCAAATAAAGTATGGTGTGGGTTCTGATTACCAGTTTCCGGCATGGTCGTGATGAACTTCTGTCCGGTGTATTGCAGAATGCGAACGCCCATCTTCTCGCTAAGCGGGATATTCTCGTACCACGCCTGCTGGAGCTGGCCGCACCAATCGGCGCGATGCAGGATATCATCCAGCGTGACCACCGGTTTGATCATCAAAAAGTGACGTACCGGCGTGGTTTGCGGCGCAGTAATTTCGCCTTGATTGACATACCCCAGCTTGGCAAAAAACGCCACGGCATCTTCACGGGCGCTACAGGTAACACGCTTTACACCTTCCTGGCGGGCAACCGATTCCAGCGTCATCGCTACCAGCGTACCTAAGCCTTTGCCTTGTACCGAGGGATGAACAGCCAGAAAGCGAATAGCGGCTTCGTTATCAGCATTGATATACAGCCTGCCGATGGCAACGGGATTGCCCTGCTCGTCTACTACCATTTGATGATGCGCTAACGCATCCCATGCATCTCGTTCCGAACCCTGCGGCTGACGCAGCGGTTTTCGCAACATTTCCCAGCGGAACTGATAATAAATATCCAGCTCCTCCGCCGTCTGTGGCACGCGAAGATGATACATAAAGTGATTCTCTCGTTCGGAGCTTGCGTGGCTGTTCCCTTGCCGCTCGGCTAACGACCTCACACCTGCAACCAAAACGTTACAGGACCATCATTCACCAGCGCGACTTGCATATCAGCAGCAAAGCGGCCATTTGCTGTAATGACTTCCTGCTTGCGACAGCAGTCGCTGAAATAGTGATAAAGGCGTTCCGCTTCTACAGGCTCCGCACTACCTGAAAACGACGGTCGCATGCCTTTTTGTGTATCAGCCGCTAGCGTGAACTGCGAGACTACCAGCACGCTGCCGCCCGCTTGTTTAACGCTCAGGTTCATTTTGCCCTGCTCGTCGCTGAAAATGCGATAGCCCAATACACGTTCTGCGAGACGCTCCGCATGCTTCTCTTCATCCCCTTTTTCCACGCCCAGAAGAATCAATAGACCTGCGCCAATTTCCCCTATCACGCTGTGATCGACGCTGACGCTGGCGTGTTGCACGCGTTGAATCAATGCAATCATGGTTCCTCTCGTTTTAATTCTCTTTCTTGTTGTTTTAACTGGCGATAGTCATCCAACGTGGCGGTGATTTCAGCACCTAATAAGACAATGCACCACGTCCAGTAAACCCACAAAAACAGGATAGGGATGACAGCTAGCACGCCATAAATTAACTGGTATGAAGGGAACATCGTAACATACAGCGCAAAGCCCTTTTTACCCAACTCAAAAAGCGCACCGGCAATTAAGGCACCAATTAGCGCATCGCGTGGCGGCACACGTTTGGTTGGAACAATGCTGTATAACAACCAAAAAGCGAGCCACGACAACAGCAGGGGAAAGATACGCAGCATCTGATCAATCAAACTGGTCACGCCTGTGGCATTTATCCAGCGTAGCGACAACAAATACGAGCTGATCGCCAGGCTGGCCCCTGCCAACAGCGGCCCCAGCGTTAAAATCATCCAATATACGGCGAATGAGTAAACCAGCGGGCGCTTTTTATCACTGCGCCAGATGTCATTGAGCGCGGCATCAACCGTATGCATCAGTAGCAGTGCGGTAACAATTAACCCCACCGCACCTACCGCCGTCATGCGATTCACGTTAGCCACAAATTGTTCAAGATAACGTTGCAGCGTGTTGCCTGCGGCAGGCATAAAGTTGTTGAAGATAAAGCTTTTCAGCTGCACGCTGACGTCAGAGAACACCGGAAAGGCAGCAAATAAAGCAAAGACCACGGCAATCAGCGGTACCAGAGCCAACAACGAGACGTAAGCCAGATTACCTGCCTGTGTTGTCATGTTGTCGTCGTTAATGCGTTTCCACAGCAGTTTGAGCCACAACCAGAAGGCATGTAGCTTAGGACGGTATCTTCGCAACATCATGGTTTAGTGCTGGCTCGCAAACCAGTTGGGCACAGTTTTATTGTCAGTGACTAATACGCTTTCAATGCCTAACGCACGTGCCGCTTCAATATTTTGCTCGTTGTCATCAAAGAACACCGCGTGATCGGCGCTAACACCTTCAGTATTCAATACATGCTGATAGATGCGAGCTTCTGGCTTGCGCATGCCCAGATCCTGCGACTGGTAAAGTTTGTCTGCTGCTTGTTGAACTTCAGGATATTGCGTTGGCCAGAAGGCATAATGCAGCTTATTGGTATTAGACAAAATCACCACGCGATGGCCTTCGGCTCGCAGTTTATGCATCAACGCCAAGGTATCAGAACGTACGCCGACAAAGACTGCCTGCCAGCCTGCCGTAAACTGCTCATAGCTCAGGGCAATGTCCAGTTTTTCACACAGTGCAGCCGCAAATGTTTCATCGCTGATTTCGCCGCGTTCGTGTTGTTCAAACTCCTCATCCATATGGAAATGGCTTTGCAAAGATGCCAGCGGTACTCGACTCAGATCGCTCCAGACGCCTAATACGCGGTTGAAGTCGATATCGATGATCACATTACCTAAATCAAATATGTACAGCATGGTGCCTCCTTCTATTCCCTGGATTATTCACTCTAGCGGCAAAAGCCGAGGCTGAACAGGCAACAGCGAAGAGAAAGCTACGAAGTGGAAGCTGCCGCAAGAAAGCGACAGGCTGGTGCTACGCGGACGGGGTCATTTAGCCGGAGAAGTTAAAATCACACCAAAATCAGAATATGGCAGGCAAAAAAAGCCCCGCATTGCGGGGCTCATTATTAAACGACTGTAACAGACAGATTAAACGTCTTTGCTACCGCGTGAAGCACGCTTACGGTCGTTCTCAGTCAGGTGACGTTTACGGATACGTACTGACTGCGGCGTCACTTCTACCAGTTCGTCATCATCGATGAACTCGATCGCCTGCTCAAGAGTCATCTTGATTGGCGGAACCAGAGTTGTCGCTTCGTCAGTACCAGAAGCACGCATGTTGGTCAGCTTCTTACCGGTCAGACAGTTAACAGTCAGGTCGTTAGAACGGCTGTGAATACCGATGATCTGGCCTTCATATACTTCTGCACCGTGACCCAGGAACAATTTGCCGCGATCCTGCAGGCTGAACAATGCAAACGCAACTGCTTTGCCTTGGCCGTTAGAGATCAGTACGCCGTTCTGGCGCTGGCCCACTTCGCCCTGACGAATATCGTCATAATGGCTGAAGGTGGAGTACAGCAGGCCGGTACCGGAAGTCATGGTCATGAATTCGTTACGGAAGCCAATCAAGCCACGGCTTGGGATCACGTAGTCGAGACGTACGCGGCCTTTACCATCCGGATCCATGTTTTTCAGATCGCCTTTACGCTCACCCATGGCTTGCATTACTGAGCCTTGGTTATTCTCTTCGATATCCAACGTAACGTTTTCGAATGGCTCTTGTTTGCGGCCATCGATTTCACGGAAGATAACTTTCGGACGGGATACCGCCAGTTCGAAACCTTCACGACGCATGTTTTCAATCAGTACAGAAAGGTGAAGTTCACCACGACCTGATACGCGGAACGCATCAGCATCTTCGGTTTCTTCAACACGCAGCGCAACGTTGTGAACCAGTTCTTTGTTCAGACGCTCAAGGATCTGACGTGAAGTCACGTACTTACCTTCTTTACCGCAGAACGGTGAGGTGTTGACGTTAAAGAACATGGTTACGGTTGGCTCATCAACGCTCAGGGCTGGCAACGCTTCAACATTTTGCGTGTCGCAAATAGTGTCAGAGATGTTCAGCTCGCCCAGACCGGTGATCGCGATGATGTCGCCCGCTTCTGCCATATCAGTATCGATACGTTCCAGACCCAAGTGGCCCAGCACTTTACCGACTTTACCGTTACGGGTTTTGCCTTCGCTATCAATGATAGTCACTTGCTGGTTCGGCTTAACTTTACCGCGCTTGATGCGGCCGATACCGATAACGCCCAGATAGTTGTTGTAGTCCAACTGCGAAATCTGCATCTGCAGTGGCGCGTCAGCTTCAACCTGTGGCGGAGAAACGTGGTCAACAATTGCCTGATACAGCGGGGTCATGTCGTCCGCCATGTCAGTGTGTTCCAGACCCGCGATACCATTCAGCGCAGAAGCGTAAATGATAGGGAAGTCGAGCTGTTCGTCGGTCGCATCAAGGTTAACGAACAGGTCAAATACCTGATCAACAACCCAATCTGGACGTGCGCCAGGACGGTCAATTTTGTTGATAACCACAATCGGCTTCAGACCATGCGCGAACGCTTTTTTGGTCACGAAGCGGGTTTGCGGCATAGGGCCATCCATCGCATCTACAACCAGCAGCACCGAATCCACCATGGACATGACGCGCTCAACTTCACCACCGAAGTCGGCGTGTCCTGGGGTATCAACGATGTTGATACGGTAGTCATTCCACTTAATGGCGGTGTTTTTTGCGAGGATGGTAATCCCACGCTCTTTCTCCAGGTCATTGGAGTCCATCACGCGCTCAGTAGCTTCGGTACGGGCATCGAAGGTACCGGATTGTTGCAGCAGTTTGTCAACCAGGGTGGTCTTTCCATGGTCAACGTGCGCGATGATGGCGATGTTACGCAAATTTTCGATCACAGCTTTGCCTCAGGCATTTATAGAAATAGAAATAGCGCGCTATTGTACACGGATTAAGCGGAAGACTGAACATGATCACACTTTTCACTGAAAGTTTATTGCATTGGGGGAAATTCGCACTGTTCTCGGTGCAGAAAATGCACTAAGTTGGCGTGACGCACCAAATTGGTGCTGATATTTGCGTGAAAAGCACAATCTTGGTGCAAGGCATCCATACTGGTGCAGCGCAAGAGAGATAAGAGAGCGCATTATAGCGCTATTTAGCACGATGACAGAAAGTTGGCACAGAATTCGCTTTATATTAATCAAGCGAAAACGACAGTTAGACAACGGTTGAAGAGCTTGCCGAGATTCAGTTGGTTAGGAATGGTTGTAATAAGAGACGCATTCCAGGCAACGAAGTTCTCTCACCATGTAGACAATGACCATTTCCAGGAGAGTTGAGTATGTCCGCTGAACACGTTCTCTCGATGATGAACGAGAATGAAGTTAAGTTTGTTGACCTGCGTTTTACCGATACTAAAGGTAAAGAACAGCACGTTACTATCCCTGCTCACCAGGTTAACGCTGACTTCTTCGAAGAAGGCAAAATGTTCGATGGCTCCTCCATCGGTGGCTGGAAAGGCATTAACGAATCAGACATGGTGCTGATGCCTGACGCAACCACGGCGGTAATGGATCCGTTCTTCGAAGATTCTACGCTGATCATCCGTTGCGACATTCTCGAGCCAGGCACCATGCAGGGCTACGATCGTGATCCACGTTCAATCGCAAAGCGCGCTGAAGATTTCCTGCGCTCTTCTGGCATCGCGGACACCGTGCTGTTCGGACCAGAACCAGAATTCTTCCTGTTCGATGACATCCGTTTCGGTTCTTCTACTTCCGGCTCACACGTTGCTATCGACGATATCGAAGCAGCCTGGAACACCGGTAAAGAGTACGAAGGCGGCAACAAAGGTCACCGTCCAGGTCTGAAAGGCGGCTACTTCCCCGTTCCACCTGTTGACTCAGCTCAGGACATCCGTTCTGCCATGTGTCTGACCATGGAACAAATGGGTCTGGTAGTAGAAGCGCATCACCACGAAGTGGCTACTGCTGGTCAGAACGAAGTGGCAACCCGCTTCAACACCATGACCAAAAAAGCTGACGAAATTCAGATCTACAAATATGTTGTGCACAACGTTGCACATGCATACGGTAAAACTGCGACCTTCATGCCGAAGCCAATGTTTGGCGACAACGGTTCTGGTATGCACTGCCATATGTCACTGTCTAAAGGTGGCGAGAACCTGTTCTCTGGCGACAAGTACGGCGGCCTGTCTGAAATGGCGCTGTTCTACATCGGCGGTATTATCAAGCACGCTAAAGCAATCAACGCCTTAGCTAACCCGACTACCAACTCTTACAAGCGTTTGGTCCCGGGTTATGAAGCACCGGTTATGCTGGCTTACTCCGCGCGTAACCGTTCTGCATCAATCCGTATCCCAGTTGTTGCTAGCCCGAAAGCACGTCGTATTGAAGCGCGCTTCCCGGATCCAGCGGCAAACCCATACCTGGCGTTTACTGCTCTGCTGATGGCTGGCCTTGACGGCATCATCAACAAGATCCATCCTGGCGACGCGATGGACAAAAACCTGTATGACCTGCCGCCGGAAGAAGAAGCTGAGATTCCAAAAGTGGCTGGCTCACTGGAAGAAGCGCTGAACGCACTGAACGAAGACCGCGAGTTCCTGACCCGTGGCGGCGTGTTCACTGACGAAACCATCGATGCCTACATCACCCTGCGTAAAGCTGAAGACGACCGCGTTCGCATGACTCCGCACCCGGTAGAGTTCGAGCTTTACTACAGCGTTTAATCAATTTTAGGTTTTATGTTGCCGTGGAAATTTTTAGCCCATCTTCGGATGGGCTTTTTTCTCCGCGAATCCATCGTTCATTCGCCTGAAATTCGGCTTAAATACTACAATGCACTCACTTAGTGCAAAGGAACGCTGTATGGCAACTGGCTCTCTGCCCGATGCAGGGCAGATTCTCAATTCATTAATCAACAGTATTTTGTTGGTGGATAACGATTTGGTTATTCATTACGCCAACCCGGCGGCGCAGCAATTACTGGCGCAAAGCTCACGTAAATTGTTCGGCACGCCGTTACCTGAATTAACCGGCTACTTTTCGCTGAATGTTGAGGTGATGCGTGAAAGTCTTGAGGCTGGCCAGGGATTTACCGACAGTGAAGTGACGCTGGTTGTGGATGGCCGCGCGCACATTATGTCACTGACGGCGCAACGCTTGCCTGATGGTTTTATCCTGATGGAAATGGCGCCGATGGATAACCAACGTCGTCTTAGTCAGGAACAGTTACAGCACGCCCAGCAGGTTGCAGCGCGCGATTTGGTTCGTGGTCTGGCACATGAAATTAAAAATCCGCTGGGAGGGTTACGCGGTGCTGCGCAATTGTTATCACGTGCGCTGCCCGATCCGTCGCTGAACGAATACACCAAAGTTATTATTGAGCAGGCGGACCGGTTGCGAAACCTGGTGGATCGCCTGTTAGGGCCGCAGCAGCCTGGCATGCACATCACTCAAAGTATTCATCAAGTCGCTGAGCGCGTGGTGAATTTGGTGTCGATGGAGCTGCCTGACAACGTCTCGCTGGTGCGCGATTATGACCCCAGCTTGCCGGAATTGCCGCATGACCCGGATCAAATTGAGCAGGTTCTGCTGAACGTAGTACGCAACGCCCTTCAGGCGTTGGGTGAAGAAGGCGGCACAATCATTATTCGTACCCGCACGGCGTTTCAGTTAACGCTGCATGGCACGCGATATCGCCTGGTGGCGCGCATCGATATAGAGGATGACGGCCCGGGTATTCCAGCTCAACTGCAAGATACGCTGTTCTATCCGATGGTCAGCGGGCGTGAAGGCGGCACCGGTTTAGGCCTTTCAATCGCACGCAGCTTGATCGATCAGCATTCAGGAAAAATAGAATTTAACAGTTGGCCTGGTCACACCGAATTCTCGGTTTACTTGCCTATTCGCCAGTGAGGTTTCTATGCAACGAGGGATAGTCTGGATCGTCGATGACGATAGCTCCATCCGCTGGGTGCTTGAACGCGCGCTCACTGGAGCCGGTTTAAACTGCGCCACTTTTGACAGCGCAAGCGAGGTGCTAGATGCACTTTCGACCAAAACCCCAGATGTTTTATTGTCAGATATTCGCATGCCGGGTATGGATGGGCTGGCGCTGCTAAAACAGATTAAACAGCGTCATCCGATGTTGCCCGTGATTATCATGACGGCGCATTCTGATTTAGATGCTGCGGTCAGTGCTTACCAGCAAGGTGCGTTTGATTACCTGCCGAAACCTTTCGATATTGATGAAGCGGTCGCGCTGGTTGAGCGTGCTATCAGTCATTATCAGGAACAGCAGCAGCCGCGTAATCAGCCAGTTAGCGGGCCAACAACCGATATTATCGGTGAAGCGCCTGCCATGCAGGATGTATTCCGTATCATTGGCCGCCTGTCGCGCTCGTCAATCAGCGTACTGATCAATGGTGAATCGGGTACCGGTAAAGAGTTAGTGGCGCACGCGCTGCATCGTCATAGCCCACGGGCAAAATCGCCATTTATTGCCCTGAATATGGCTGCCATTCCCAAGGATTTGATTGAATCCGAGCTGTTTGGTCATGAAAAAGGCGCCTTTACTGGAGCGAATCAGATTCGGCAGGGCCGTTTCGAGCAGGCCGACGGCGGCACACTATTTTTAGATGAAATCGGTGATATGCCTTTAGATGTGCAAACCCGCTTGCTACGCGTTTTAGCTGATGGCCAGTTTTATCGTGTTGGCGGCTATGCGCCTGTAAAGGTCGATGTTCGCATCATTGCTGCTACGCATCAGAACCTTGAGCTGCGAGTACAGGAAGGCAAGTTCCGTGAGGATTTATTCCACCGTCTGAATGTCATCCGGGTACATTTGCCACCGCTGCGCGAGCGTCGCGAGGATATTCCTCGTCTGGCGCGTTATTTCCTGCAGGTTGCTGCGCGAGAACTGGGTGTCGAAGCGAAAATTTTGCATCCTGAAACCGAGACAGCACTAACGCGCCTTCACTGGTCCGGTAACGTACGCCAGTTGGAAAATACCTGTCGCTGGCTAACGGTGATGGCGGCTGGCCAGGAAGTACTGATTCAGGATCTGCCTTCAGAGCTGTTTGAATCGAACACACCAGAAAATCCAGTGCAATCACTGCCTGATAGCTGGGCAACGTTGCTAGCACAGTGGGCCGATCGTGCTTTACGTTCCGGTCATCAAAACTTGTTGTCAGAAGCACAGCCGGAGATGGAGCGCACGCTGCTGACTACTGCGCTGCGACATACGCAGGGCCATAAGCAGGAAGCGGCACGTTTGTTGGGCTGGGGACGTAATACCTTGACTCGCAAGCTAAAAGAGCTCGGCATGGAATAAGTGTTGAGATGAACGGCTGGAGCATTGCTTGTGCTTCAGCCGTTTACTTTAGATAACGCGCGAAAATTGCTGCTGACGCGCCTTTTGGCGCAGATAAACATCAAAGCACATACAGATATTCCGAATGAGTAAACGCCCCACTCCCGTAACCTGTAGCCCTGTCGCGCTATGCTCCACCAGCCCATCCGCAATCAATGGTTTCAATAGCGTTAAATCCTCAGCGAAATAGTCGTTAAAGTGTATATTCCATTGCGCTTCTACCGCTTTAAAATCCAAAGAAAAATTGCATATCAGCATTTTTATCACGTCGCGACGTAAACAGTCGTCCTGGCTCAACGTTAGACCTCGCCATAAGCCATTACCCGTGCTGCCCACGCTTTCATACCACACATTGAGCGCTTTTTGATTCTGCGCATAGCTGTCACCGATCATGCTAATTGCCGACACACCCAGCCCAAGCAAGTCGCTATCGCCCTGCGTGGTATAACCCTGGAAATTACGATGAAGCAGGCCTGCACGCTGAGCCACTGCCAGCTCATCCTGCGGCTTTGCGAAATGATCCATACCGATGAACTGATAACCCTGCTGCGTTAGCGTAGCGATGGTCTCATGAAGGATAACAAGCTTCTGCGAGGCAGAAGGCAGCTCCTCCTCTTTGATTTTGCGTTGAGCAGCAAATAGCGTAGGCATATGCGCATAATTAAAGACGCTGAGGCGATCGGGATTGAGCTCAGTAACGCGCTTTAAAGTAAAGGCGAAGCTTTCTGGCGTTTGCAGTGGCAAACCATAAATTAAATCGATGCTGGTTGAGCTAAAGCCTTGCTGGCGGGCTCTTTCCATCAAACCAAAAATGACATTTTCATCCTGCACGCGATTAACGCGCTCCTGAACGGCTTTATTAAAATCCTGTACGCCCATACTCAGGCGATTAAAGCCCAGCGTACGCAGGTGATCGATCATATCTAATTCGATTTCACGTGGGTCAATCTCGATCGACATTTCCACGTCTGCCGCCACGTCAAAATGCTGCTTCAGCAAGGTGACCAAACGGGTAATTTGCGCTTTATTCAGGAAAGTCGGCGTGCCGCCGCCCCAGTGAAGCTGAGTCACTCGACGCTGGCGAAAAAAAGGCGAACGTTGGCGAATTTCTTGCTCTAACACATCCAAATAGCGATCGGCTTTATGCAACTGGCGCGTCACAATTTTATTGCAGCCGCAGAAATAACAGAGGCGATGACAAAACGGAATGTGGATATAGAGAGATAAAGGGCGATCGGGGTAACGCGCTACCGCTCGTTGGAAATCATCTTCTGCATAGTTTTCGTTGAACTCGAGCGCGGTGGGATACGAGGTATAGCGTGGACCGGCGTAATTGTACTTTTCAATTAACGCCTGATCCCACTCGATCTGCTGCGATGACATACTTATTCCTTCCGGTGACGTCGTCTAAGAGAAGGTCGCGATGCAGAAGAGGAGAAAGGTGAGCGGGATGATGAAACCCGACTTATACGATGCTTCAGACGCGACAGGCGTCGTAGTTTAATCAATAACCAAAGTAGATAACATGTAAGTAACAGCGCGAAAATTGATCCAGGCCAAAACATTCGTGTTTACCTGTTAAGCCCGGCATGCGCAAACACACATGCCGGTCAAAAAGCTTAGTTGCCTTTCAGCAGACGATACATATCTTCTTCGGCTTGCTCGTCTTCGTCGTCATCCATGGCGATGCCTAACTGCTCCATCAGCTCATCGATACGATCAAGCGCTGCGTCTAACCAACCTTGATCTTCAGCGGAGAGGGTTTCACCGCCTTCAAGGCGATCAAGCAGATTATCCAAACGGGGATCGTTTTCCAGCTTCGCCAATTCTTCTTCAGGCGTTAGACGCACTTTCTCAACGGCAGGTTTGGTTGGCGCCTTTTTCACTTTAGCCGGTGCGGTTTGACCTTCAGCGCCTAACGCGATCGGCTTCTTACTCCCGATACGCGGATCTTTAGCTGTAGTGCCTGAGCCGCCGTTTTTGCTGCCCTTGGTTTCGGGATTCGCACGGCTGCCTGACGCATGACCGCGATGCTTTTTATCGCGCTTGCGGTCACGTGCTTCAATGTTTATTTCTTCACGCGATTTGCGTTTGGCCTTGGCGGCAGGTTTGCCGTTCGCAGCTCGTGCAGGTTGCTTCATAGTGTTTTATCTCAGCGTTTTTATTCAGTATAGAATTGCGGCGAAATCTAGCAGAAAGCAGACAAAGAAATAAGGCGACAGCTTAAGCTGTCGCCTTATTTCACACCTTCATAAGAAGGAATCATGTTTTAAATCCTTTTTGGCTCGCAACATCCCGGTTATTCCCGCGCCAGCTCATCTCCTGAGCATCTCCTTTTCCTTGTCCGGTCCCAATCCTTGACCATTTCCACTCCATCGCTCTTCATCTTCATGACATTCCTGAGCGCATCATCCTAATGGGTGCTGCCATGCACTGCACAATAATGTAGACCAATTAGTAAAACCCTCAAGCCAGACTTGTCTTGAGTTTCGATGGAAAACCCATACTTTTTATTTAAATAAATGAATTTTAATGATTTATTTTTTTAAAAAATTAAATAAAAGAGGATATAACTGCCACTTTTAATGGCAAATCTCTTACAAAAAAGCCTAAAAGGATGCCATTGAGCACTTTCGCGCCATAACGCGTATAATCAGCGCCATTGCCCGAATACGTATTTTTGGAGTGTCATCTTGCCTGAACTAAATTATCACGTTACCCGCTTTATTCTTAGCGCCCCTGACATCCGTCATTTGCCATCTGACACCGGTATTGAAGTGGCCTTTGCTGGACGCTCTAATGCCGGTAAATCTAGCGCACTCAACACGTTAACCAATCAAAAAAGTTTGGCGCGCACCAGTAAAACGCCAGGCCGTACGCAATTAATTAACCTGTTTGAGGTGAGCGAAGGCAAACGTCTGGTCGATTTACCGGGTTATGGCTATGCCGAAGTACCAGAGCAGATGAAGCTGAAATGGCAACGTGCACTGGGCGAATATCTGCAAAAACGTCAGGCGCTGAAAGGGTTGGTGATTTTGATGGATATTCGTCACCCGCTAAAAGATCTCGATCAACAGATGATCCAATGGGCAGTTGAAAGCAATATTGAAGTACTGCTATTGCTGACCAAAGCTGACAAATTGGCATCAGGCGCGCGTAAAGCACAGCTTAATGCAGTTCGTGAAGCTTCAGCAGCATTCATGGGCGATGTGCAAGTTGAGATGTTTTCGTCATTGAAGAAGATCAATGTCGATAAAGTACGCCACAAGTTAGACAGCTGGTTTAATGAATTAGAACCGGCGCGCGAAGAAGAAGATGCAGAGAGTGATTCTGAAGAATAAGTAGAAGATGATTAGCGGCCAAGGCGCCGCTTCCAGACAAAGCCCAATAAAAAACGCCCCAGTCATATAATGACTGGGGCGGCTAGAATTCAGCCAAATCCGATTACGTGAAGTAAAAGGTCTGAAAGATAGAACATCTTACCTCTGTACCCTACGCCTCGAACTTTACCTGATTTTTTCTGCGCCACAAAGGATTTTTTGTAGCTGGTTTTCATAACTTGACAGTTTTTTTACCTGGCGCGTCACAAAAATGATTCTTAGATGTAGTTTAATTACCGAAAAAATGCTTAGTCGTTAAAGAGTTAGTGAACGCATATTTTTTCAGGCTCAAAGAGGTATGGCTGAACCGATTAAGTAAACAATTTACTTATAGTTCTGAGCGGGCCTGTAAAAGAGCGCCTTCACAGGCCCAAAGTCAAATTTAATGGGCCTGATCCCAGTTATCACCAACGCCGACTTCCACCAGCAACGGCACATCTAATTTCATACTGCCTTCCATTAATGTACGGATCTGCTGGCTTGCTGACTCAATTGCATCTGCGTTGACTTCAAACACCAACTCATCGTGTACCTGCATGATCATCTTCACCGCGTTGTCATCCTGCTGCTCAAGCCAGCCATCTACGGCAATCATCGCCCGCTTAATGATGTCTGCAGCTGTACCTTGCATCGGTGCGTTAATCGCTGCACGTTCGGCAGCTTTACGCCGTATTGCGTTACTGGATGTGATGTCCGGCAGCCACAGTCGACGCCCATCAAGCGTTTCGACATAGCCTTTTTCGGCGGCTAACTGTCGCGTATTTTCCATATAACGCAGCACGCCTGGATAACGTTCAAAGTATAAATCCATATACCTTTTCGCTTCTCCTGCACCGATGTTCAACTGTCGCGACAGCCCGAACGCACTCATGCCATAAATCAGACCGAAGTTAATCGCCTTTGCGCTGCGACGCTGCTCACCGCTTACCTTGCTCAGCGCAACACCAAACACCTCTGATGCCGTGGCGCGGTGAATATCCTCTCCTTGGGCAAAGGCATCTAACAGGCCTTTATCCTGGGAGAGATGCGCCATAATGCGCAGTTCTATCTGTGAGTAGTCAGCCGCAACGATACGGTTTCCCTTAGCGGCAATAAAAGCCTGACGAATACGACGTCCTTCGTCATTACGCACTGGAATGTTTTGCAGATTAGGATCGGTAGATGACAGGCGTCCGGTTGCGGTAACGGCTTGATGATAAGAAGTATGAACGCGGCCGCTCAGAGGATTTATCATCATTGGCAGTTTATCAGTATAAGTCGACTTCAATTTAGATAAACCACGATGCTCCAAAATGACTTTTGGCAGCGGATAATCTAATGCGAGTTCGGCTAACACCTCTTCACTGGTCGATGGCGCACCGCCAGGCGTTTTCTTAGTAGGCTTAATACCCTGCTTTTCAAACAGAATAACCTGAAGCTGCTTGGTGGAAGAAAGGTTAAACGGCTCACCGGCCAACTCGTGCGCTTTTAATTCAAGCTCCGCCAAACGCGCGGTAAGTTCTTTAGAATGCTGTGCCAGAATATTTTGATCGATCAACACGCCATTTCGCTCAATGCGTGAAATTACCGTCAATAAAGGCATTTCAATCTGCTCGAAGACTTTTTTCGGGCCTGCTTCTTTTTCTAGCTCTGGCCACATTTTTAAATGCAACTGCAGCGTAACGTCAGCATCTTCAGCAGCATAATGCGCCGCCTGCTCTAACGCTATCTGGTTAAATGTGAGCTGATTTTTACCTTTTCCAGCAATCTCTGTGAACGTCACCGTTTTATGTTTGAGCCAGCGCGCAGAAAGGCTATCCATGTCATGCTTGCCGACCACACTGTTGAGAATATATGACTCCAGCATGGTATCGAACTTGATGCCTGCAAGCTCAATATCGTAATTCTTCAGCACCCCACGGTCATATTTTAAATTTTGACCGACTTTAAAGGCTGTGCTGTCTTCCAGCAGCGGTTTGAGCTGTGCCAGCACCGTTTTACGATCAAGCTGCTCAGGCGCATCAAGGTAATCATGTGCGACAGGAAGATAAGCGGCTTCACCGGGCGCAACAGCAAAACTGATACCGACGATATTGGCACTTAATGTATCCAGCGAATCGGTTTCTAAATCAAACGCAAAAACATCGCTTTTTCTCAGTTTTTCAATCCAGCTATCAAATGTCTGCTGATCAAGGATAGTGACGTAGCCATCTGCAGAAAGCACGCTGACGGTCTCGGTCGGCTGCTCAGCCGGTTCATCAGGTAAGATCTTCTGAGCAGACTGATTGTTTTTTTTACCTTGTAGCCACTTTCCATCTTGTAAGTCGGCTAACCAACGCTTGAATTCATAACGGCTAAACAGCGTTTGCAGTGCAGCGACATCTGGTTCGCTCACGGTTAGCTGCTCGCACGTCAACTCCAGTTCAACATTGGTTTTGATCGTTGCCAGCTGATAAGACAGGAATGCGACGTCACGATTCTGTTCCAGCTTCGTCGCCATGGTTTTGGCGCCGCGGAATGACAAATCAGCAACTTTATCCAAATTGTCATAAATGGACTGCATACCGCCCAATCCTTGCAGCAATGCTTGTGCCGTTTTTTCACCCACGCCCGGTACACCCGGAATGTTATCCGAGCTGTCGCCCATCATGGCGAGGAAATCAATAATCAGTGAAGGTGGTACGCCATATTTTTGTTCCACCTCATCTGGGCCAAGGATCGTGTTAGTCATGGTGTTGATTAGCGTAATAGCGGGTGTGACAAGCTGCGCCATATCTTTGTCACCCGTACTGATCAAAACAGAGCGACCTTTTTGCTCTGCTTCTAACGCTAACGTACCGATTACGTCATCTGCCTCAACGCCACTTACCGCGAGTAAAGGCAAACCCATAGCCTTTACCATTTCATGTAACGGCTCTATTTGCGCGCGCAGATCATCAGGCATCGGTGGGCGATGAGATTTATAGTGTTCGAACAGTTCATCTCGAAAAGTCTTGCCTTTGGCATCAAAGACCACAGCAACATGACTTGGATTGTATTGAGTTAACAGGCTTTTAAGCATGTTAAGCACACCATACATGGCACCAGTCGGCTCGCCAGCGCTGTTGGTCAGCGGCGGAAACGCGTGATACGCGCGATAAAGATAGGATGAGCCATCAACCAGAATCAGTGGATTTTCTGCTATTTGCGCCATAAGTCTGTCTATTCTTCGTTGCCATGGATTGGTCTATAAGGATGCCACAGCTTGGCGAGAATGTTGAATTATGGCGATAAATCACCGTCATTTTTGATGCAAATGAGGCGAGGATCGCAACGATCATGCTGTGGATAACTTTGTGCGTAAAAATCATAACGTTTAATTATTTACATAACAAAAGAATTATCTTTCTGAGTAATATCTTTTAATACATTGAGTTATAGAAAGTCAGTGACCCGATCGAGGTTTTTAATTACGTGATCCCTTGTGTGGATATTAAAATTATGCCCTGGAGATTGGGTAGTGCATTTATAAATTTAATACAAATAAAAAACGCCAGCAAAACTGGCGTTTTTTTGGCAGATTGCAGGTATTACTTTTTCTCAACCAAGAATTTAACGACGTTGGCATAATCTGCTACGAAGTTATCCATTGAGCTAGTATCCAAACCGCCATTATTTACCATGTATTTGCCATTAACGAAAATCGCCGGCACGCCTTGTAAATTAACATCGGCTGCCGCTTTCTGCTGCTGAGCAACCAATGCCTTAACGGCAAAACTGTTCCATGCAGCATCATATTCGTTAGAAGAGATACCCGCCGCTTTAACGAAAGTCTCTTTCAAACTAGCGGCATCATTGATGGTTTGGCTTTTTTGAATGCCATCAAAAATAGGTGCGGTGACTTTATTTTCAACGCCCAATGCCATTGCAACCGCCCAGGCCTGCGTCACAACTGGACCAAAATCGCCGCCCAGGAAATCAACATGGTATTTAACCACTTTTACGTTTTCGGGCAGGTTCTTTTTCACGGCATCACTGACGTGGTAAGTGCGTTCGAATTGGTAGCAATGTGGGCAGAAAAAAGAGAAAAACTCCATCACCTGAGGTTCACCTGCGACCGGCTTCTGCAGACTGACATACTGTTTACCATCATCAAATTGTGCAGCAGACGCGCTAAACGCCAGCACTAAACCAATCAGTGCAAACCAAATCTTTTTCATCGTGAAAAACTCTCCTGACTTCTTCATTAAAATTGCGGGGTAAGCTGTAGAGGAGGTTCCTGTAACAACTTTTCCTGCTCGGTAAATAGTGAAATCTGTCTGCGCCAGAAATCTTCATCTGTCATCCATGGAAAGGCGCGTGGAAAAGCCGGATCCTGCCAACGGCGCACTACCCAGGCCAAATAATAAACCATGCGCATCGCGCGTAAAGGCTCAATCAGTGACAATTCATTAATATCGAAGTCGCTGAATTCACTGTATGCCTCTAGCAAAATATCCCATTGAATTCGCTGCTCCTGACGATCGCCGTTGATCAGCATCCAGAGATCCTGAACAGCAGGACCGTTTCTGGCATCATCCAAATCGACAAACAGTGGGCCATCGCGCCATAAAATATTACCCGGATGGCAATCGCCGTGTAATCGTAGCGGCTGCCATGCATTATGCCAGCGCTGCTGCAGAGTGATGCCAAGCTTGTCGACTGCCTGTAATAAGCTGGCTTTGAGCTTAGCAGGCACTAAGTTGCTCTGTTCTAATACCTGCCGAGGCTCATGGATATACTCATCCAGGCCCATCGTTGGCCGATGCTCAAACAGCGCCTTACGCCCCGTTTGGTGAATGCGCCCTAAAAAACGGCCAACCCATTCCATCTGATCTTCATTATCAGTTTCATATTGGCGCCCGCCCAAACTGGGAAAAACGGCAAAAAAGAAACCAGAATGCATCTGCAACGTTTTTTCATTCAGAATCAGTGGAGCCGCAACAGGAACTTCATCAGCCAACAAATCCAGAGCGAATTGATGCTCTTCATTAATTTGCTCTGCATTCCAGCGCTGTGGACGGTAAAACTTTGCCACATAACGGCGTTTGTCATCATCGCTAAACTGATAAACGCGGTTCTCATAACTATTTAGCGCTGTCAGCCCTGACTCGACACGAATCCCTGTATCCCATAACGCATCAAGGATCACGTCGGGATTCAGCGTCTGGAATGTGAAAGCGGCTTCGCTCATTTTTTACCTATGTAGTCTCATGCTGTTAGCCAGCAAGGATACATTACTCGCCATCTTTAATGACACCTCGGGCACGCAGTAATGCCGTTTTAAAATCGACTTCATAATCTTTTTTCAGCCCAGGAATCTCATCGCTTTGAGCGGAGTCACGCATTTTCAGATGGTAAATCAATACGTCGTCTGTTAATTCACTTAATGGGCCACTGTATCCAGACTGTTGTGCGAGTTTCTGTAAAAATGGTATCAGATTGAGATCGGGTTCCTTTTGCCAGGCAGGTTGTAGTAATTCAATTAACTCATTCAGTCGATGGCATTTCATCTTAGGATCCTCACAACGTGATTAACAGAAAGCTAAAAGCGAGGGCATGATTATGTCAGCATTAACCGGCGTCATCTTGGCCGGTGGTCAAGGCCGCCGCATGGGCGGTCAGGACAAAGGACTATTGCTGCTCAATGGCATACCGCTTTATCAGCATGTTCTTCAGCGGCTTGAGCCGCAAGTCGACATTGTCATGATTAGCGCCAACCGTAACATTGATCGTTATCAGTTGAGTGGCTGCCAAGTCATACAAGATGCTATTACCGATTATCCAGGCCCATTGGGCGGCATTTTAAGTGCGCTGAACGTGATTCCTGGTGACTGGGCGGTATTCTGCTCTTGCGATACGCCAGCAATTCCTCTCGATTATGTGCATCAACTCTTACAGCAAAAAGGTGATGCACCCGCTGTATGGGTGTGCTCACGAGAACGCGATCATCCTACATTGGCGCTAATACATCGATGTGTCGCAGATGCGCTCGAGATTTATTTACAACAAGGCCAGCGTCGCTTAATGCAGTTTTTGACAGAACAAGGTGGCCATGCAATACAGCTCAACGATGATGAGTCAGCTTTCCGTAACATAAACACGCCCGAGGATCTGTTAAAAGTACTCTGATATGACAGCGAAAATACTTGCTATAGCCGCCTGGAGCGGTACAGGAAAAACGACCCTGCTACAGAAAGTTATTCCTTTGCTTAAAAAGCGTGGCATCCGTGTTGGCTTAATCAAGCATACCCATCACGATGTGGATATTGATACGCCAGGCAAAGATAGCTACGTGCTAAGAAAGGCCGGGGCCGATCAAGTCATCGTCGCCAGCTCACAACGTTGGGCGTTAATGTGTGAAAACGCCGATACAGAAGAGTTCGATTTGAATTATTTAGTAAGCCGCATGGATACTTCTAAGCTGGATTTAGTTTTGGTGGAGGGATTTAAAAACGAAGCTGTGCCTAAAATTGTTTTATGGCGGGAGGGTACTGAGGAAAGCGCTGAGGCCTTAACCGGCGGGCACGTTATTGCCGTGGCCGGCGATGCCTGCCCGGCGCTTCACGTCCCCGTTCTGAACATCAGCCGGCCTGACCGGGT
>NZ_JAWUEB010000016.1:0-54736 GCF_036663535.1 Pantoea sp. T14 | reverse complement strand
GCGCGATTGCCCTCGACGGCACCGGGCTGACCAACGACAGCCGCCCGGTTATCAGCGGCAGCGCGGAGCCGGGCAGCCTGGTAACGATTTACGACGGCGCAAACGCGATCGGCAGCTTTGTCACCACCACGGCGGACTGGACGTGGCAGCATCCGGCGGGCGCGCGCTTCAGCGACGGTACGCACCTGCTGACGGTGAGGGCGGTCGATCCGGCCGGCAACGTTTCCGCGATCGCCGAAAGCATCACCCTTAACGTCGACACCCAGGCCGCAACGACGGTGCTGAGCAGCATCACCGACGCGGTGGCGGGCGGTGTGACCGGCGCGATTGCTAACGACGGCACTGGGCTGACTAACGATGCACAGCCGATGCTACAGGGGATGGCGGAGGCGGGTAACCTGGTGACGATTTATAGTGGTGACGTTGCTGTCGGCAGCGTCCGTGCCGACGCCGTAACGGGGGCCTGGAGCTGGCAGTTCACGGGCAGTGATAAGTTTGATGAAGGAAAGCACGTGCTGACCGTGCGGGTGACCGACATGGCAGGGAACGTCTCTGCGCCGTCTGAGAGTTTTATCATCACCGTCGACACCCTACTTTCTGACCCAGTGGGTGATGTGCTATGGGACGGCGAAACGTTGACGATAAAGTTTGAAAGCACCCAATATCAAGTGGGTGATACGATGATATTGTTGATTGACGGTGTTGAACTGCAGTTCGTGCTAAGCCCTGATGTTCTGGCCGCTGGCAGCTTAAGCTTACCCTGGTCGTCAGAAACCTCGGGTAACTTTGATCAGTTGGTCATTACGGTGAGAGACTTGGCCGGAAATATTTCTCCCAGCAGAACACTGGAAAAAAACAGCGCAATTTTGCATCAAGAGGATTTTGAGACGCAGCCGTCAATCACATTCAGCGACGGCCAAGTTTTTAATTTTCCGGGCTTCGATGTTAATGTCATCAATGCTGCTTCTGGAGGATTTTTCATGGGTATCCCCAACTGGGAAACTCCTGCTCCAACAATGGCTTTGACCTTTTTTGGAGGGATGAAAATTGAACTGGCCCTGCCAACCGCTGATAGCGATTATATCTCGTTTATGGCGGGTGATTTTAACAATGATGAACAGTTTAATGTGGTGTTTTATGACCACCTCGGCCGTGAAGTTGATCGTCAGGTCTTGACGCCTAAAGGTGGATTAATCCAGGAAGTAAGGGCGACAGTTCCCTACGGTAAGACGTTTTCCAAGGTCAGCCTTGAACTGAATACGTCTGGCGTTTGGATTGATGATATCGTTATGGGGAAAACAGACTACAAACTGGCAGCAATAACGGGTTCCGACCTCAGCCCGCTAAGCAACAATGCTTCTGACGTAAACGATGAGTCTCACATGGCGCTCGACTTACGTCTGGCAAGTTCCCCTGAACCTGCTGTGCAGGATATGCCGCTACAAGTCGAAAGCACAGGGCTCTCGGCCACAGCAAACACAGGCAATCTGGCGATCCATGACTCAGTCAATAGTGGTCGCAGCATCGATTTCTTGAGCGACGACATGGCGAATGCCTTGCATAAACCGGCAGATATAGCTCAAGCAGCGGTGAGTTCATTTAGCTTTGACTATGACTATGGCAATGAGACTGAAATTCCGCTCAATACGGGTGCGCTTATCAATCTTGAACAGCAAAATATCAACACGATCAGTTTGAACCTGGAGGACGTACTCTTGGCCGGCGGCAATGATCTGTTTATTGAGGACGGCAAAACACAATTAATGGTTACAGGTGAGCCTGGGCGTGAACTGAAACTGAATGATTTGCTTCCAGATGGCAGCGACAGCGGCGAATGGAGCAGTGTCGGGAATGTGAAAGTGGCCGGTGTAGAGTATGCCGTGTATGGACACAGCAACCAGGCGACAGAAATATTAGTGCAACTGGGCCTCAACATCACGCTGGATAATAACTAACTTTAACCCTGCAGGCGCATCGTCCGCGGTGCGCCTGCCCAAAAGAGACAATAATTTTTCGCTTATCTGACTATAACGATCAATTAAAACCGGCCACTGATATAGACACATTGATGTGGTCGGCGCTCATATTCATCCGGCGATCTGCTACTCAGCCGAGAATGCCATTTTTTTAGATTATAAAAACTGTCGATATAATCAATGACGTTTACAACATTAAATAGCATCGATAATTAAAGTGCGCATAATCAAGATTATGTTAAATAATGGATTTGCAGTTTAACACGAATCCAGCGAATCTCATCGACAGCCTTTCAGCATGTTAACTCAACACACCCTTTTCTTTTTTAATTATGAGGCATGATATTAGCGTTGCGGCTAATGAAGCTTTAGGGCGTAACTGTGCAAAAGTTTTATTTAGCGATGGACGGCGCTACCGCTCAAATATGATTCAGACGAATTGGGAATCGCAACTTAAGTGGGCAAAGCTGAAGGTGAAATCGGCCAGACTATTATGGTCGCGTTTAAATTAATTAATCGCAGCTCCCATCATCTATACAGGCAATACATCTGCCGTTTGATAAAACAATTTTGATCATCCAAGGCGAAGAGTCTTGGTCATTCAACGACATATGAATCTTAACGTAATAACAATCAAAACTAGCGTTTTCACACTCTAAATAATTTCTCTTCGTTTCCGATAACCATGCCCAACAGAGATAGAAACAAAAACCGTTTTGTTTTTACATCAAAGGTTCTCGATGAAACAGCTATTCCCACGCTTTCCCGTTATGCCACATCCGGCCAACCGCGTTTACCTGATTCTATTCAGGGGGTAAGCCGTGACTGGATATCAATCAGGATCAGCAGCTGCCCACGCCACCCTACCTCAGGACCAGAACGGCGCACAATATCCTTTCGTTTCTCCGCCAGCACTTCCGAGTATTCAGGGGCCGGCTGGCATTCTTTATGATTTTAACGACGGCGCGCGCGTGCTGCTGCCAGAGGGACGCTGGCGCGTTGCCCTATTGGACGACGATTCGGGCAATATCCTGTTTCACTGTGAATCAGGTGCCGGCTGGGTAACGTCAGCAAAAAAATATTTTATCCGCTTTCGCATTCAAGTCTGGCGCGGCGATGAAATGTCCCCACTGCTGGATGAAGTTCTTTCGCTGAAAGATCGCGATGTCCTGATTTCCTTTCCCGTCGGCACGCTGGGTGACCTATTGGGCTGGTTTCACTACGCTGAACGCTTCCGCCTTCAGCACGGATGTCGGCTTGAGTGCAGCATGGCACAGAACATCATTACGCTGCTGGAAGAACAATATCCTGACATTCGATTCTCCGTGCCGTCCGCCGCTATGCGCTCACCCTACGCTACCTATCGAATCGGCCTGTTCTTTGGCGGCAACGATACGCACCAACCTGTGGACTTCCGTCAAACAGGTTTCCACCGCATCGCCGGACATATCCTCGGGGTCGATCATCGGGGAGAAGCGCCACGCCTGAATCTTAGCGCCACGCGAACCATTGCTGAGCCTTACGTCTGCATTGGTGTGCAATCCACCTGCCAGGCGAAGTTCTGGAATAACGGCAGAGGCTGGGCTGAGGTTGTCACGCATTTAAAAACGCTGGGCTATCGGGTCCTTTGCATTGACCGCGACCCTACTACCGGTCACGGATTTGTCTGGAACCATATCCCCTACGGTGCTGAAGACTTTACCGGAAACCTCCCGTTGCAGGCTCGAGTAGACCTGCTCAGACATGCCAGCTTTTTCATTGGGCTTGCCAGCGGGCTTTCCTGGTTGGCATGGGCAGCACAAATCCCGGTGGTGCTCATCAGTGGTTTCAGCCTGCCAGGCGCTGAATTCTATACCCCATGGAGGGTGTTCAGCAGCCACGGATGCAGCGGCTGCTGGGACAGCCTTAACGAAAAATTCGATCACCAAGACTACTTTTGGTGCCCCCGGCACAAGGGGACAGAACGACAGTTCGAGTGCACTCGGCTGATAACCGGGAAACAAGTAAACGGCGTGATTGATCGTCTCAATGCGCAGCTGCGTGAAAACGGAAACATTCACTAAATAAAACCCGTGCGTGAACAGAGCTTTCACGTATGGCAACAAAAATTTTAAGGGGCATGGGCATGAATAAGGCATACAGGATTGTTTGGAGCGCGGCGCGGCAGGCGTGGGTAGTGGCATCGGAGCGCGCCGGATGTGGCGGTTGTCCACAAATGGCTGTGAAACGGATAACCGCTACGCTCTTACTGCTGGGCGTAGCGGGTGCCGCTGCAGCGACGACATACAGTGGCACGACAGTGACAACCGGCAGTCCACTTACGCTTAACAGCGGGGACATCGCCGACGAAGTTTCGGTCACCAACGGTGGCAACCTGAACGTCAATAATGGTGGGCTGGCCAGTAGCAGCAGTGTTGGTGGTGGGAACCTCTCCAACATCATCGTCAACAGTGGTGGTCGTACGGTTTCCACTGTCGTGAACGCCTCTGGCAGGGAATATGTCAACAGTGGCGGCAGCGCCACTTCTACCACCCTCAATGGCGGAGCACAGATTGTTTACGTGGGAAGTCTTGTTTCAGGAACCACAGTGAATACAGGACAACAGGAAGTCTACGGCGACGTCACGTCCACTCTGGTTAATTCAGGCGGAAGTCTCCTGGTTCTTGGCGGTTCAACACAGTCCACGCAGGTCACTTCCGGCGGCAGGGAATACGTCTTAAGCGGATCATCAACATCAGCCTTGATCGGAGCCTGGGGCTATCAGACAGTGACTAGCGGGGCCAGTGCTGTTTCAGCGGTGGTGGAAGGCGGCACACAGCAGATTTATGGTACTGCAACCGATACTACAGTGAAGTCTGGCGGTGTCCAGTATGTCTATAACGGTGGCTCGGCTACTGGCACTCAGATCGAATCGAATGCTGCACAGGGTATTTACGGCAAAGTCACTTCCACCCAGGTACATTCCGGGGGAGCGCAATATGTTTACGAAGGAGGTACTGCCGATCGCAGCACCGTAAACGATGCAGGCTATATGTCCGTCTATAGTGGTGGCTTTGCCTCTGAAGCAACCATTGAGTCTGGTGGCACCCTTTATGCGATGGATGGCGCTACCGCCACTGGATTAGTCATGAATTCTGGTGCGACTCTTATTACCAGTACCGGCGCAACGCTTAACGGATCTAATGCGCTTGACGATTTTTACATCAGCGCTGGCCAGGCTAAAAACCTGCTGCTTGAGAATAATGGTTCTCTCTATGTAGGCGCTGATGGCTCTGCAACTGGCACGATCGTTAATCAGGGCGGTGTAGAGTATGTACAAGGTAACGCATCCGGTACCGTAGTTAATACTGATGGTCTGCAACAGGTCTACCAGAGTGGCACCGCTACCGGCACGCTCGTCAATGCCGGTGGTCAACAGAATGTTTACGGTACGGCTATTGCTACCACCGTTAACTCCGGCGGCGCGTTGTCTGTCTTCAACGGTGGCGTTGCCTCTCAGGCCACGATTAACAACGGCGGTTCGTTGTCGGTCAGCAGCGGCGGTACAGCTACAGATACTACCGTTCAGGCCGGTGGACTGCTTAATATTGCCGACGGCGGAATTCTGACCCTGGCCGGCAACAGTTTTGTTAACAACGGGGTCACGACTTACGATACCAGCAGTGGCGTGACATTGAACACCAACCTGTCCGGAAGCGGGGAGCTTACCAAGAATGGCAGCGGTACGCTTACGCTTGGCGGAACTTTCAGTCAGTCACAGCTTAATCTGAATGCAGGCTCCCTGGTCATGGACGGCCTTCAGGCCGACACGAATATTGTGGCGTTGTCCGGCACATCGCTTTCGCTGGTCAATAGCGCCAGCCTGACCGGTATCATCGATCCGACGGATGTGAACATCGACAGCAGCAGTACCTGGAATATTACTGGCGACTCTTTGGTCGATAATCTGACCAACGCGGGCAGCATTGTTTTTGTTCCTTCACAGGGGGCTTTCACGCCACATACGCTGACCGTAACTAACCTTATTGGTAGCGGCGGAACCATTACGCTTAACACCGTAGTCGATGACAGCAGTTCGCCAACAGACAAACTGGTCATAGACGGTGGCCAGGCGACGGGCAATACCGGCCTTACGGTGCTGAACCGAGGCGGACTAGGTGCGCGGACGACCGGCAATGGTATAACCTTGGTTAGCGCTATTAATGGCGCCACGACAGATGCAAATGCATTCAGCCTGAATAGGCCGATGGTGGCAGGTGCCTATGAATATAGTCTGTATCGCAACGCTGATCAGAGCTGGTATCTCACCTCTGAGCAGACCCAGCAAGTCACTGAACCCACGCCACAACCCACAGAGGAAACGCCACAACCTGCTGAGCCGACACCACAACCCGCTGAGCAGAACGACGGCGCTTCGGCACCGGTCAGCGGCACGGTGAATTATCGTGACGGCATGTGGAGCTACGCCGCATTGCCTTCGCTGTCATTGGACTACGATCGCCTGGTCGCGGGCACAGCAGACACGCGCTTCCACTACGCACCGGACAGCCGGATATGGGGACGCTTAGTTGCCGGTCATCTTAGTCACTCTGATCATGGCAGCCTGACAAGTGGTGGCGTACCGGAAAGCAGCGGTGCATACAGCTTCCTGCAAATAGGTGGCGATCTTTGGCAGTTTGCGGGCGCGAATGCTGACTGGCAAGCCGGGGTTTACGGCGCCACCGGCCTGATGCGCAATGATGTCTGGCGTGACGGCGGACGCAGTGAAGCAGGCACGGATCGCGATACAGTGTACACAGGCGGTGCTTATCTCTCTGGCCTTAGCCATGCTGGTCTGCGCGTAGATGGCCTGCTACAGGTCAGTCATCATAGTCTGTCGACAGCGTCGAACGACGATACGCGGTTGTCTACCTCCGGTACGGGCTGGCTGGCTTCGGCGCAAGTCGGACAGGCTCTGAACGTAAGCCCTGCCTTGTCTCTTGAGCCACAGTTGCAATATACCGTGCAGGGGGTCAGCCTGGATGGTGCACAAGACGAGGCAGCATCGCTGGACTGGTCTGATAGTCGCCGTCAGTCAGTGCAGGCAGGGCTGAAGATAGGTACACCAATGAATGATAAGACAAAAATGCTCTGGTGGGTCACGCCATCAGTCACGCACTCGTTCGGCGCGCACAGCGGCATGTCAGCTTCAGTTCAGGGCGTTGCAGACTCGACAGCATCATTCCGTTCAGACCTGTCCGGTACCAGCGTTGGGCTGAATGGCGGAGTTAATGCGCAGATAAGGGAAAACGTCAAACTTGGCATACAGGGCGGTTGGTCGGAAGCGCTTCACGGTGGCGAGTCTGGCGGTTACTACGGCCTGGTCAATCTTGGTTATTCATTCCGATAACTTGCAGCACAATGCCGGGCGTAACTGCCCGGCATTCCGGTACTGGATCCTACAGTGCTTCCGTGCTGCTGGGTGCGACACCCAAATTGCTGGCGCTGCTTAACGCCTTAAATATCAAGATACTGAGTACGGCTTATCTATTAAGCCGATTTGAATCCTCAAAACGTCATCAAATCCAGCCAGCCTCACTGCCTGCGGCTCCAACCTCATTACTCTTGTCTAAAATCCAGATTACGACCATCGGCCAGATTGGCCCTCAGCGTTTGCGCAGCGATACCGTTGAATGCACGATCGCCAAAATTTGCGGTAAGCATTGAGCCATCACTGAAGGTCGTTTGTTGCACCCAGCCGTCCCTGTCCAACCAGCGAAACCCCGTCAGTGCCTTATCCCACAAAACCTGATGCAAAACCCGAAAGCTGTCATCTGCTTTAATAATGTCAGGCAACCTTGCTTTTAGGGTGCTTCTGCTGAGATTGAAAAGTGGTGGAGTATTGTACAGCTGGCTAAGGAGTGCACGGGTCGTTTTAACATCACTGAATTTGAGATTATCAAAAGTCCAGTGGTGGGTGGTTATCACTGAATCATGAAAAACGGCCTGATACAGCGGCAGACGATAGCGCGGATCGAACACGACAGAACGATAGCGTGGTTTAACTGTCGCCGGGGTAAAAAAAGCAGCAGGTTGCGCGCTGGGCCACCAGGCGCCCAGATAATAGGGCGACTTTTTGTTATGCCGCATATCCTTGTCACTCCAGCCAAATCCCCAGGTTTCCATTCCGTGTGCAAACATGATGTGACGCGCGGTTACGGCGTTCCCGTCTTCAGATCCCAACGGTAATTTGAGGGTATTGCTGAACCATGCCATACGCGCGTTACGGTCTGCGGCCATTTGTGCTGCACTGGTTGGATGTGCCGGCTGATAATCATCAGAAACCATGCCCGTTCCGTCGACGTCAAGAAAAAGGCTGTTTAGCCCGGCCAACCGCGTCAACTCACGCATCCTGATTTGAGAAAAAGGCAGAACACAGCCGGGGTTAAGATAGTAACCCTGCCCCCCGAACCCCGGTTTTTTAGTGCCGTCAGCCCGTACAATCGCACATTTTTCCGTTATCTCGCCGG
The DNA here is from genome assembly GCF_036663535.1 of Pantoea sp. T14. Lineage (NCBI taxonomy): Bacteria > Pseudomonadati > Pseudomonadota > Gammaproteobacteria > Enterobacterales > Erwiniaceae > Pantoea > Pantoea sp. T14. The sequence goes on along the minus strand of NZ_JAWUEB010000016.1, from coordinate 46,251 downwards.
GTAACTGAGCCGTGAGCCAGCTGTCATTAAGGCCCTGAGGAATGCCAGTATCATAGGAGTCGTAACTGGCAACCAGATACCCTGCCCTTTTTGCCAGCTTTACTGCTTGCGGGTGCATGAAAGCAGCGGTCCAGTTATCTGTTCCCAGCCACAAGCGTGATAACCCAGCCTGATGTAATGAATTAATGACCGTTTCAGACAAGCCTGGCCCCCACTCTTCAGCTGGCACAAGAAAATTCCCCAGTAATTGCTGAGCCAGCTGTTGTACTTTTACTGCCTGCTGCTGCTGTGCCACCAAAAATGACGGTTTGTCGGGGGTAGAACCCAATGGCACAAGCGCAACCAGTGCGCGGTTGATCGCTTCTGTCAGGGAATGCTTCTGCCAGCCTTCAGGTTCACGCCTCTGCAATTGCTGCATAGTTTTCTGGTCTTCCGGGACAATATTCTGCCAGAGACCCGCGCCTGCCTCTGACTGCAAAAAACCGATAAGACCTGGCCAGTTTTTTACATCTTCCTGAGCCAATAGCGTATTACCCCACAAATAGATATGTGTCGCGCCAATCAGTTTTTTGCCTTCCGGAGCCGTTGCAATTTTATCGTTAAGCGAACTGAACTGACCGCTCTGTTGTAGATATTCACGGTAACGAATGGCACCCGACAGGGGCGTGATTCCTGCATGCAATAAAACATCGAAGGAGTGTTGCTGATTAAATTGATTGAACTCATGCGAGCTTTTCATCATTAATTGATTACTCGCCTTCGTAAACGAAACCTGGTTACTGAAGGGGGATAGAAGCAGCCAACTGTAGGTCTTTCCATATTTCTCCAGCCCCCAAAATGGCAGTTTCAAATCGAAGTTGGTATCCAAACCGGAAAGTTCGCTGGTTAGATAGGCCATCCACTCTGCATTATCAAGGGGTATCCGGCTACCTTCCCCGATAGGCAATTGCAGCATGCTAAAATGGGAGGGCATACTGAACCAGTTAAGAGTTTGAGGGCGTGCACTGCTGATGGTAAGCCGGAGATCGTTACCATTAGCTGTTGCCGTGATCTGAATGCGGCGATCCGGCCATCGCCAGTTCGCCTGTGTGGGAGAATTTCGGAGTTCACTGACCTTTTGTGCCTGCTGAGGATTATTCACCACGACCTCATCAATGCTGATTTTTAATGTGGCCGGGTCAACATTGAATAGCACCTCCCCCTGTTGCAAAAGGACGGCGCTGGCAGATGAGAGCGGAAACAGAGTTGCAATAAAAATCAGGGTGCCAAGGAATATTTTCATTAGAGTTTTCTGCAGGAGAAACGGAAGAAAGAATAGGCAATAAAGTAGAGCGTAAAAATCAAACAAAAAATTAAATCCCGACTCAATGACTCGCCGCATTCAGTGCGTGAGCTCACACAATTGAAATATTACGTCCAGGGAAGATAAATTCTGTTTAATAAAAACATGATGCTTGTTGCCGACTGTCGGGAATCTTATTAATTTCTCAAACCATGATTATTGGAGCGCTTTTTGGCGCATCCGAAAACCTGATATTTTCTTATATGCACCCTGCTACCTGCCGAAGCTAATATATCGGCTAAGGTAATTTACTTGGATAACCACGCCCACAGAGCGTGGTGTTAAGCAGATGATAAAATCGATTAATCGCGTTCTCCGTTCGTTATGGCATCAACGTTATGAGGGAATAACCGGATCTCTGCCGCTCGGCGATGCGCTTGCATCCCTTCAGTACGACTTTGGCGAACGGCCGGTTCGGCAACGGCGGCAATTCCATGATCATCAATCCACTGGTGAGTGCAAATCTTGACATAAGCACCGACCCATAATCCTCCGGTATATCGGGCTGCTGCCATTGTTGGAAGCGTATGGTTTGTTCCGCAGCATTTGTCAGAAAACACCACGCTGGCATTTTGCCCAATAAATAACGAACCATAATTGCGGATTTTACTGGCGGTTGCGTGTGGATCACGCGTGTGCACCTGGAGATGTTCGGTAGCAATATAATCGGCCCAGGCAATGAGCTGCGCTTCATCACGGCAGATAACAATTTCCCCCTGCCGTTTCCAGGCTTCGCCTGCAGTAGCCGCTGTTGGCAAATTCCTGAGCTGACGCTCAATTTCTGCCAGCGTTTCGTGGGCAATGTGTGGGCTGGTTGTCGCCATGCCCACACGGGTGTGCACATCATGTTCAGCCTGCGCCAAAAGATCAGCGGCTAAGATGCGCGGATCGGCACTTTCATCGGCGACCACGTAAATTTCGCTTGGGCCAGCCAAAGCATCAATGCCTACTTTGCCGAATACCTGACGCTTAGCTTCGTTAACGAAGGCGTTTCCGGGTCCAACAACTTTATTTACTTCCGGGACAGATTCTGTGCCCCAGGCCATCGCTGCAATTGCCTGCGCGCCACCGACCTTAAAAATGCGATGCGCACCCGCAAGATGGCAAATAGCAATCATAGCCGGATGCGCACCCGGTGGCAGGCAGGCAATTATCTCATCGCATCCCGCCACTACTGCCGGGACAATCGACATCACGGGTGCAGATAAAATGGGATAGCGTCCGCCGGGTATATAGCAGCCCACGGTTTGGATAGGGATAATACGATGTCCCAAATGCACGCCCGGCAGCGTTTCAATCTCAAGCGGTTGCAGGGTTGCCAATTGCGCTTGAGCAAAACGCTTGACCTGGGCAATAGCAAACTCGCTGTCCTTGCGGGTTTGCGGATCAAGATCTGCGAGCGCGCTCGCAATCTCGTTTGGTGATACTTCGAAATTATCTGGGGTTGTTTTATCGAATTTCGCCGAGTAGTCGCGCAATGCGGCGTCGCCACGTTCACGTACTTGCTCAATAATCGTTTGTACTGTCTTGCTGAGCGTTTGGTCTGCCTGCACGTCTTGCCCCTGCGGGCGTTTGATATATTCAATATCTGCTTCAGAAATCATGCCCATTTATTACTCCTCCATTTGTCCCAGTTTGATTTGCGCCAGCATGGCCAGATGGTCATATACCACCCATTCATCAACGATTTTGCCGTTGATAATGTGATAGTGAGACATGCCCATCACGAACAGACGTTCACCGGTGGGTTTGCCTAACTCGCCGTAACCCAAGTGATGGCCTTCCATAATCCAGCGAATTGCCACTTTCGTACCGCCTTCATCGCAGGGATTGGAGCAAATGTGTTGCGGCATCCACGAACCATCAGGGATCATGCCAATCAGTGCCAGCGTCTGGTGGATCACCGCTGCCTGACCGTATAGCTCTTTCATTAATGGGCCATGCCACTGCACAGTCGGTGCGTAAACCTCTTTAATTTTACCGAGCATGCGGCGGTTATAGATTTCGTGCAGCCAGCGTAAGCACTGTTCCTCTGTGTCCGTGTGAGCAATGGAAATATCGCATTCCATTTCCGGTGGATACTGCCCCAACATACGACGATTCTCGCCGATATCTGTGACACGAAAGCCCTTATCAAATTGCTCTTTGGCCATGCCATAAGCTACCGCGTCAGTATCCAGACCGAGTTGTCGCATCATCGACATGTTGTCGCTCACTACCCACTCGCGATAGATCTTGTTCTCGTAAATCATGCAGTCCGCCACCGTGCGGGTTACATATGTACGATTAGTCGGTTTACCAAGATGGCTATACTGCGTATGGCGACCACTGCCGGTCACCAGATGCGAAGTATAAAATCCTTCAACGTCGTTGCCGTTCCAGATAACCTGCGTCGCCATCCCGCGACGTTCTGGAAAAGCAATGAGGCGTTGCAACGTATCCTGAACCACTTGCTCGCGGGTATACATGGTGCCGAGCGCGTTATATAAAACGCAGTTGTGCGTATAATGTGTATAAATTAATCCGACATCACGTTCATCCCATATTTTATGCGTGCAGCGCACAATGTAATCGACAATATCGGTATAGCAATCATCGAAACCTCTTAATGACTGAACGCGGGGGCGCTTTTCTGGGACGAGATCAATAAAGTCACGTCGCTCTACTTGTAATACAGGTTCATCTCGGTTCGATTTTATAGTGCTTTTATCTGAAGTTATCGGGGCTTTATTCGTGGTTTCAGTTGAAGACATATGAACTCCTGCTTTATATAAGTGCATGGTGGTTATTTACAGTGACCATTGTTTAGCGGTAAAGAAAGCCCTCACCTACCAATGGCGATAATGTTTAATTTAAATATTCAGACAGCAGGAATACCTGATAAATTAATTACCAAAATCAGATATTCTATTTTTTTCGGGGAATAATATCCCCGACATTAAGTTTGCAAGATTAATTCAGGATTTGTGACCAAATAGCTAATTCATCAATACCAAGGTATTCACGAATAATTAAACCATCGCGTAACTCAAGTTGGGTGATTCCGATAATAGAAATTGGTCGCCGTGTGGGTACGCCAAATTTGCCATACCCGTCGTGCCAGGTAAGCATTGACCAACGCAGCGACAGACGTACCGGCTCATTGGCATCACGACGGACCACAAGATGATGCAGTTGCGTTTCGTTATCGGCGAATGAAGCGCGATAACCGGAAAGAAAACCGCCAATATCCTGCTCGCCGGTACGCAAAACATGGCCGGGTCCAAAGAGGGTCGCTGCGGGATGATAAAGACCCGGCACGACACCGCTATTGCCACCTGCCCACATCGATAAATAACGTTCTATCAGACCAGCCAGCGGACCTTCAACATCATCTCCTTCTGGTCCACCTGCCCAGCGGGCATCCATCTCTTCTGCAGTGACATTTTCCAGTCCAGCCTCACGGCGGCCGTTGGCGAGATGTTGGGCAAATTCCCGCACATCCAAGCCAATTTGCGAGACGATGGCGGCTCTGTCTTGTAGCAGCCATTCCTGTCGCACTGCGCCTTCAGCGCAAACGCGATCGGCCCAGGTACGCAACCAAACCGATTTTCCGCTTGGTTTACCAAAGAATCCCTCCCCCTGATGCTGAATACAGGCCAGCGTACGTTGGGCGGCGTAATATTCATATTGTGGTGTGTGCGTACACAAAATATCTTCGGTTAATACCGTGCGTTGCGGAAAGCTGTGCATGGCTTCCAGTGTCAGACGCATAAACTGTGAGAGGTCGTTTAGCTGCTTTTCTGGCGTATGAAAAACCACTGGCGTTGCATAAAAATCCGCCAATTGGCCAATGTCTTTTTGCTCCCAAACCTGATGGGTCAGCGTCAGAATAAACTGCTGTATAGAATCAAACTGAGGGCTAAAGCCCGGCAACCTGGTCATTCAACCTCCTGCGGTTTGAAGAGAGACAGCCCGTCTTTTTCAATAATGCCAAACTGTGGACGCCTTGCAGAATGGCGCACCACCAGTACACCAGGAACAACAACCTGTTCCGGCTCAATATTTTCACTCTCAATTTGTTTCATCAACAGCGCTATGGTGGCATTGACCATGGCATTGACGGGCTGTGAAGCAGATGTCAATGCATAAGAAGGCCAACCCGAAGGACCGGTATCGTCATAGCCGATCACGGACAGATCTTCAGGAATACGCAGGCTAAATTTGAAACGGGCGACATCCATTACCGTCAACGCCATATGATCGTTTGCAGCGAAAATGGCATCCGGCGGCTGCGGCGAAGAGAATAATGCACAAGCCGCTTGTGCGGTCTTCTGCGCATCATAATCACCTTGCACGATGCGAATATCCTTTATACCGTGGCTGTGTAAGGTATTAACAAATGCATTCTGCCGGGCCATGTTGACCGAAGAATCCGCCAGCCCAGCAACGTAAGCGAAACGTTGATGCTGACCTGCGATCAAAAACTCGGCAATCTGCTGGGCGGCCGCCTCGTTGTCCGTATTCACGCTTGATGCAGTGGTATTTTCTTCACTGCGATTAAACATCACGACAGGAATACCGGCGGCGAGGCACTCATCAGAAAGCTCGATCGACAACGAAACTGAGGCCAGCACAATGCCGTCTACTCGATATTGCATAATTTGGTCAAAAATTCGGTCAGCATTTCCATCGCGATCACCAACAAACAGCAGCAAGTGGTAGTTCAGTTCATCTAGTTTTTGTGCCAGTGCTTCCAGTACCTGCGGATAAAACTGATTATCGAAATAGGACATCACCACACCGACAATGCGCGAACGTGCGGTATTCAGTGAACGGGCAATTGCATTTGGTCGATAACCCAGTTCGCGTGCAGCCTGCAGTACTTTTTCACGCGTGGCTGGCGAAATGCTGGCGCCTGGCGTAAATGTTCGAGATACCGCCGATTGTGATACGCCCGCGATCTGCGCCACCTGCTGCGATGTCACCGGCCCAAAAGTCTTACGTTTCATTGCTACTCTTCCTTATCTACATTCCGCAACGATAATCATCCTGTTTAAACAAAGATTTAAATGAGTGCAATGAGGTTCAGGACAATCCCCTACCCAGCATATTGCTCTTCCGTTGACGTGCCTGTTTTTTATACTTACACCATTCTTGCATGCGTATGCAAGCGGCCAAATTATTTTTTTCACATTTACATTATCAGGGTTTACAAAACTGAAACCTTTCCGTAACGTCGGGTTTTGAATACGTATGCATATGATAAAAAAACGCCGTCAGTTTTACCGGTTACGCGAAATCGCAATCAACGATTTCACCGGTTAATGCCGTACTTGATTGGTTATAACCCATTAATCTTCAAGAGGTTCACCGCCATGTTTCGTGCACTATTTAGACGACCTGAAGTCAGTTTGTTTTTTACTATTAGCGTACTTTTCTTTATCTGCATCCACAGTATTGATGCGTTCCTTGCACCGATGTTGATTACCGAAGGAATGCAACCTGAAGTGGTGGGAATGATTATGGGTGCCAGCGGATTAGCGACGCTGCTTGTTCGTTTCCCCATTGGAATATTGTCGGATGTCGTAAGAAGCCGGAAAATTTTTATTCAGTTTAGCCTGCTGTTGCCCCTGGTGACCTGGCCGATTGCTTACTTCGAACCCAGCGCCGTGACGCTGTATCTGGCAAAGGCCGCAGATGGTTTTACTGCGGCAACCTGGGTTCTCTATAACATTCTGTTCATTCGTTATTTTGATAAAAAAGAGGCGCCTGCGGCCGTCGCTTTGCTGGCGCTGGCTGGCCCCTTGGGTGTGTTCATCGGTAACTGTATTGGCGGGGTGTTGATTCACTACTTCGACAAAAACATCAGCTACTTCATCTCCAGTGTCTCGGCACTTCTGGCGCTGATTCTGACATTTCGTATTAAGGAGTTTCACGATGCAACCCGTGCGCCTACGTTAAAAGCGTGTTTAAGCAGCGCAAAGCGCCAGCTATCAGATTCCTCAGTATGGTTTATCGGCCTGCTGGCCACCATTGTGATATTGGTGCCCTTTGCTACCCGAGATACTTTAACCCCGATTTATGCCCAGCAACTTGGCGCGCAGGCCGTTGTCCTCACCCTGCTCAGTAATCTGCATCTTATTTTCTACGCACTGGCTATTGGATTGTGCAGTTCCGTTTTCTACAAACGCCTGGGTTTAGTGAATACCGCAGTGATTGGTATTTCCCTGCAGGTTATTTCCACTATTGGTATCCCCTTCACTACGAATATGTACATCATCTATTTGTGGCAGGCGATGGCGGGTTTCTCGTTTGGCATGGCTTTCGCTGTGTTCATGTCATTGAGCGTGGTCAATACCGTTGAGTCGGAACAATCCACACGAATGGGGTTATTTCAGACGATTTACTCCTGCGGTATGTTTCTCGGACCCGTTGCGATGGGTTTTATGTTGCAGCACATTAATTTAGCCTCCGGCTATCTCATGATAGGCGCGCTTTGCGTGGTGGCTGCCCTATTGACGCCGCTAGCCGTACGAAGTGTTAATCAGCGGCAGGTAAATGTTCAAGGCGATAAAGCACCCATAATCTCAGGCGCACAGGATTATGCGAATAAGATTTAACTGCACTGTTCATATTTAACTTTCTCTTTAATTAACGCTTTTCCCTTCACCCATTTCACTGGGCGGGACAGTCACGTACTCATTAGGAGAGGACAACGTCATGGCGCACTATTTAAAAACCAGTAAATCATTATCTGAACGCCAACAGGCCAATAAACAGATCAGTATTATTGTTGAAAATACGCTTGCAGATATAGAGCAACGCGGTAATGAAGCGATACGCGAATTATCCATTAAGTTTGATAATTATGATCGTCGCGATTACCGTTTGTCGCAGCAGGAAATTAATGCCTGCATCAAGCAATTAAGCCGTCAGGATATTAAAGATATTGAGTTTGCTCAGCAGCAGGTTTTTAATTTTGCCAGTGCGCAAAGAAATTGCCTGACCGATCTCGAAATTGAAACGCGTCCCGGCGTTATTCTCGGTCATAAAAATATCCCTATTAATGCGGTGGGCTGTTACGTGCCCGGTGGAAAATATCCACTGCTGGCTTCTGCGCATATGTCGATTATCACTGCTAACGTTGCTGGCTGTTCGCGCATTATTAGTTGTGCACCTCCGTTTAAAGGTCAACCCGCTCCGGCAATTGTGGCGGCACAGGCGATGGCGGGTGCAACTGAGATCTACGCGTTAGGTGGCATTCAAGCAATTGGTGCGATGGCGCTGGGCACTGACACCATTGCGCCTGTAGATATGCTGGTCGGCCCAGGCAATGCGTTTGTAGCCGAAGCTAAACGCCAGTTATTTGGCCGCGTCGGGATCGATCTGTTTGCTGGGCCAACGGAAACATTAATCATCGCCGATGAAAGCGTGGATGCTGAAATCTGTGCCACCGACCTGCTAGGACAAGCCGAACACGGCGTTACTACGCCTGCCATTTTACTGACGAATTCACTACAACTGGCGCAGGAAACCTTACGTGAAGTTGAACGTTTACTGGAAAAATTGCCTACGGCTGAAATAGCCCGTCAGGCCTGGCGCGATTATGGCGAAGTGATTGTTTGCAGTAGCTATGAAGAGATGCTGCAGGAAGCTGACCGTATTGCATCGGAACATGTACAGGTAATGACCTCCCGCGACGACTGGTTTCTTACCAACATGACCAACTACGGCGCATTGTTTCTTGGCCCTCGCACCAATGTAGCGTATGGCGACAAAGTCATCGGCACTAATCATACCCTTCCAACCCAAAAAGCGGCGCGTTACACCGGCGGACTATGGGTTGGAAAATTTATGAAAACCTGCACCTGGCAAAAAGTCCTGAGTGATGAAGCAACGACAGAAATTGGCAGTTACTGTTCGCGCTTGTGCCAGTTAGAAGGATTTTCAGGTCATGCTGAACAGGCCAATATTCGCGTACGCCGCTACGGCAAAAAAGAAGTGCCTTATGCAGGCTCGGTTCCGGCGGCAGAGAGCGAGAAAGCCTTATGAGGATGGCATTTCCTCGCACTCCGACGTTCCGTCTCGATCACTGTCGGGCATTAGTTACCGGCGGCTCTCGAGGTATTGGCTTTGCTGCGGCGATAGCGCTGGCGAATGCGGGTGCAGAAGTATGGATCATGGCGCGCCAGGCAGATCAACTTCACGACGCCGTAAAAAGTGCCGCAGCAGAAGGTTTGCGACTCAACAGCGTGACGCTGGATATTACCGATACAGCGCGCGTCAGCGAGGTGCTGGAAACACTCCCCGATTTCGACATTCTGGTCAACAGCGCGGGGCTTGCGCGTCATCAGCCGTTTCTTGAGGTCAGCGAAGCGAATTTTGACGCAGTGATGGCGTTGAACTTACGGGCAACTTTTTTTATCAGCCAGCAGGTTGCTCAGCGCATGAAAATGCGCCAAATCGCGGGTTCAATCATCCATATCTCCTCACAAATGGGGCATGTCGGTGGCCCAGAACGCAGCGTTTATTGTGCATCCAAATTCGCGCTAGAAGGGTTAACGAAAACCATGGCGCTGGAGCTTGGCGAGTTGGGTATTCGCGTTAACACGTTATGCCCGACATTTATTGTTACCGAGATGTCTCGCGCCAATCTCGCTGATGCCGCGTTTAATCGCTATGTGCTGGACAACATCAAGCTGAACAGAGTGGGCACGCTGGAAGATATTATGGGACCCGTCGTTTTTTTGGCGTCGCCTGCTTCAGCGCTCATTACCGGAACGTCGCTGATGGTTGACGGCGGATGGACGGCAACATGAAGACGGCACCCTTACTGGAAAATCATAACGCGCCGCTGGTGCTGCTTAGCGGAACCCTGTGCAATGATCGGTTGTGGCAGCCGGTGACAGAACAGCTCAATGTCCGTCACGTTCGCTGCTATAGCCTCAATAATGCTGACTCCGCTCATGCGCTTGCAAGTGAGCTGCTTGGCGTTCTGCCTTTGCGCTTCTGCTTAACGGGATTCTCTCTGGGTGGCATTGTGGCATTGCACATGCTGGCTCTGGCACCAGAGCGCATTGCGAAGCTGGCGCTTTTATCCGTTAATCCATTTCGCGACGCACCCGATAATGCAGAGAGGCGCCGTGCTGCCGTACACGAAGCGGCTAATCAAGGTATGACGCGCTGGCTCACTGACACATTGTGGCCGCGCTATGTTGCTCCTCATCGTCTAAATGACACATTGCTTTATCGTACCGTTGTCCAGATGGCCGAGGAGAGCGGGCTCGAAACTTTAGCGCGCCAAACAGAAGTGGCTATTTCTCGTGAAGATCACCGCCAATTACTCGCCTCATTTGCTGCACCCACCTTAATTCTTAACGGCGCGCATGACGTTATATGCACGCCACAACATCACCTGGCTATCGCCAAGGCCGTACCGCATGCACGTTGGATAACCTTACCTGAATGCGGCCATTTCTTACCCCTCGAAGCGCCTCAACAGGTGGCTAACTTCATGCGCAACTGGATACAGGAGTCACAATCTTGAGAAGAAATCCGCTGAAAGCAGCCTTTTGTCAGCAACAACCCATTATCAACGGTTGGCTGGCTATTCCTTCAGGTTACAGCGCCGAAATCGCCGGACATCAGGGCTACGATTCTGTCACCGTCGATATGCAGCATGGCATGATCGATTTTGCCAGCGCACTGTCAATGCTACAGGCAATTTCCGCCACGCCTGCAACGCCGCTGGCGCGTGTCAGTAACAATGATCCGGCACACATCATGCGCATGCTTGACGCCGGTGCCTGGGGAATTATCTGCCCGATGATATCCACCGCACAGCAGGCGGAACAATTTGTCTCGGCATGTCGCTATCCGCCGCTGGGCAATCGATCTTTTGGCCCGGCACGCGCACTGCTCTATGGCGGCAAAGATTATCCGCAGCATGCCAATGAAGAGATCCTGACGCTGGCAATGATTGAGACGCGCGAAGCACTGGATAATTTAGATAGCATTCTCGATACCAATGGGCTGGACGGGATTTTTATCGGCCCCAATGACCTTTCTCTAACGCTGACCGGCAGTGCGAGTGCCGAGTCTCAGCATCCCGTGATGCTGGCTGCCATAGAGCACGTATTGAACCGCTGCCGTGCGCATAAAAAACTTGCTGGAATCTTTTGCACATCGGGTCAGGCTGCGGCTCATCGCCTGACGCAAGGCTTTCACTTTGTCACTCCCGCTAATGATGTGATGCAGCTCGGCGCTGCTGCCCGCACCGCCATCGCATTAACGCGAGGGGAAACACCGCCTGTCAGCGGATCATCTGGATATTAATGGGAGAGAAAAATGCAAAACGTAACTCTGACTCAACAAGAAGCACATCGCCGTTTAGTCCGACCTGAAGATCGCGTGTCTTGCAGCGTAGCGTTTATTGACTGCAAGCTGCCGGGCTCACATCTTAAGCAGAACTACTCTTTTATTGGGCCTGGCGTCACGCAGTCAGCGTCTCAGGTCGTCAACATTCCAGAACCGCATGGTTTTAACATTGGTGCCGCTGCGATGCCGAAAGGTGTGACTAACAACCTGCATCTGCATTTTACTGCTGAGGTATTCCTCATCCATGAGGGCAGTTGGCGCTTTCGCTGGGGTGCGAATGGCGAGCATGAAGCGGAATTTAGTGCGCCAGCCATTTTGTCGATCCCTACATGGATTTTCCGTGGTTTTACTAACGTGAGTCCGCAAGATACCAGCGGCATGGTATTTACCGTGCTGGGCGGTAATAACACCGGCGGCATTATTTGGCATCCGTCGATTTTAGAGGCCGCGCGCGAATATGGCTTGTACCTTAGTCGCGACAATATGCTTATTGATCTTGAGGTGGGCGATGTCCTCCCCGATAAAGCCGATCTGCTGCAACCTTTGGGCGCAGAACATATCGCTGCGCTGCGTGACTATTCTATAGAAGAGATGAGCCAACGGGCAGTCACTGGCGAGCAGCGTAAATGGTCCGAAAATGCCTTGCTGGATTCCATCTTACCGGGGCACGGTGGCGAATTGGCACCGGTTATCGGTTATGGGATGTCGCAAGACCGCAACAGTGCACCCCCCATCCACAATCCACATGGATTCACCGTTGAGTGGTTGCGCATTCAGGATCAGCATCGTGTTGGTTTGCATTGCTGCCAGGATATTCAGGTGCTGATGGTGTTCAAAGGTACGCTGGAAGTGACCTTTAATCGCCGAGGTGAGGAGGTCACGATCATGGCAGAAGAAGGATCAGTGATTTCAGTGCCTGCCGGCAGTTGGCGCCAATATCGCGCCCTTGATGGCGTAATGGAAGCGACGCTAACGACTCAAGGCGATCAGCGCAAAAGAGTCATCTGGGATCAAGAGATAATCAAGCAAGCGCTGGAGATGGATTGCTGTCTGGATCCAGATGGATACGTGGCCAAGGCCAGTTTATTGCCTGCTACAGCCCGCCGCGCCGGTGAGAAAACAGCTTATGCTGACTAGCCGAGCGGTGTTCATTCCGAATTTCAGCTAAAAATGTTCGCGTAACTGCTCTGAGATAAGCAGTTACGCCGTTAATAAGCGTAAACGTGTTAGCGGCGGCTGAAGCGCAGGGTGACAAAGTCAGGACCGATTACTACTCTACCCAAAAAAACCGGGAACGATTTCACATCAATCATCGCTGTTTCCTCACGGGTTAAGCCCGTTCTGTATGGCATGCCCCTCACGCTTTATCCAAACCATTTGAAACTAAAGCGTTGGGCAGATTGTGAGAATGCATTTTCTGCCTGATACTTTACTTCTATCCCTTTAACTGCATTTTCAATTGACTGAATACATTGATAAAAAACAAACCTTTTTTCTACACCCTTTAAGTGCTTCGGGACCTTTTCCGAGGGGACAATAATGAAAACATGGCCCAATCCTTTTATTACGCAACGCGCCGATCCTTTTATTCTGCACTGCGGGCAGGACTATTATTTCACTGCATCCGTCCCAGAATATGACGGACTCGAGATCCGCCACGCGAACACACTGGAAGGACTGCGGGAAGCCAAACCGGTTACAGTCTGGCATAAACCCGATAGCGGTCCTTTAAGTCAGCTTATCTGGGCGCCAGAAATGCATCGGGTAGACGACCGTTGGGTATTCTATTTTGCCGCTGCCCCGTCACGTGACTATGTTGATGGTCTGTTCCAGCATCGCATGTATGCCCTGCTTTGCGAAGACGCCGATCCGCTAAAGGGGCGCTGGCATTCCTGTCACCAGATTATTACCCCGCTTGATACTTTTTCGCTTGATGCTACTTACTGTCAGCATCAAGGAAGAGACTGGCTCCTATGGGCGCAAAAGAATCCCGCAGTTCCCGGCAACTCCTGTCTTTATCTGGCGGAATTGAGTAATCCCTGGACGATAAAAGGTCAGCCGCTACTGCTGTCCTGCCCTGAATATGCGTGGGAAAAGGCGGGCGCGAGTGTGAATGAAGCGCCATCAACGCTGATTCATAATAATCGTCTTTTTGTCGCCTACTCCGCAGGCGCAACCGATGAGCGTTACTGCATGGGTCTACTGTGGATTGATATTGATGCAGACCCGTTGCAGCGTAATAACTGGATAAAACTGGCTAATCCGGTATTCAGCTCGAGCGGGGAAAACAAGCAGTTTGGCCCAGGACATTGCTGCTTTACAGTGGATGAGCGAGGTCGGGATGTTTTGATTTATCACACCCGTAACCATACGGGGATGAAGGGAGATGCACTGATTGATCCGAGCCGACATACCCGTCTGAAATATTTTAACTGGCGCGCAGACGGTATGCCTGATTTTGGCTTGCCGCCAGCAGAAAACCATACCCACAAGCCGTAAGCCAGATGCCAAAATTACGTGCTGTCGTCAGTGCAACGTGTCTCTGTGCAGACCTCTTCGATAGGGGCTACGCTATCTATGTAGCTCGTCTATTCATGAGCATTTATCAATTTGATAATCATAAAGAGGTCAATCATGTCTAAACATCGTGGTGGTAAAGATGATTTTGCAGAGCATCCGGCAAAAGCCAAAGATGAGGTGAAGAAAAGGGGTAAAAAAAGCGGAGGTAATTTCACCAATAATCATAATGTTTCTGTCAATACAGGCCAGAACGGCGGTAAACAATAACATGGCGATGAAGACGAATGCGATTGTCTGGGCAAGGGAATGCCCCTGAAATAGCTCTTCCGTGCATCGTGCATGTGCTACCGAGCTGATACCAGTCATTAAAAAAATCTTGCGCGTTGCGCGGGTGAACACGGTGTTTACTAACGCCAAAATGTCACTACAGAAACGATGGAAGTTCTGGTTACCTTTGTCTTGCTATGGGGAATGCTGGCTTTGTGCCAAACCGGCACTGGTTTAGATCGTCATTTTTTTGCACATCACAAAAATTTTGGCGCTGCATGTAGTGTCGCCAGCAACCGGTTTTGATACGTCAGGCGGTGATGCGAGCTGTTAATTATAAGGCATGGTAAACGTGGCCTTGGTGTTTGTTTTTCCGCCGACAATGGGCTCAGCCTTCTGATAATAACGAGCGGTTAATAGCAAATGTAAACCCCCTGCCGCTATCGCGATACCCAAGCCCAGCGCGCTACCCAAGGCCACCGGCGCGCCGCCTTTAAGCAGCTGGATCCTGATGCCTGCCGGCCTGGTCCGCTCCGGCGTTGAATGCCAGAACGCCTGCCGGACCCGCGGAGCTTCCGTCCTGGGTCATTTTTACATGCGTGCCCGTGTCGCAGTTCAGCCCGACAGTAAAGATTTTGGGGTTTTGCAACCGAGCCCATGCTGCTGAAATCTGCTTCCACGGAGTTACCTAGGGTAATGTCAATAACTGTGTTATTCACGGAACAGGCAAGGGGAATTATTCCCCACTTATTTTCTCAATCGTACTTTTTTAATAGTTCTGGCAAGGCCGCTGAACTACCTACAAATAAATAATTAATTCAGCTCCCGCTGCATTAGGCTGCTTAACCTTTAGGCGGCAGTGCTCAGACCATTATTGCCTGTCACCCCAACTCTTTTCCCATTTCCTTCATTTGGTCATCGGATTGTTACAGCATTTCCAATAACCCAAGATTTACGCTTTTTATTGCTTTTTAAATTTTGTCATACGTGCCTCATCAATTTTAGCGCCCCTTATTATTTCGCACTGGTTAGGTTTCTTACCGTAGCTTATTGATCTGTTAGTCGCTCTGTCGGAGCTGCAGCAATTTATTCATATAAGCTCTGCAACAGTCTTTTCATTGTTATCCATTGCGGCCTTTACGGTTCAATGGAAACACTTGTGATGAAACCACGATGACAAACCTATAAAACCCAATCATTAATTTATATCTATAAAATTCAATCGCTTGATCTGTTTTTCCTAACCAAAACAAGGCTCATGATGAATTTGTGATCTACCTCCACCATTGCATTCATCATGTATTGTTATATTTGTTATGAGTCATCTTATTGTGTAAGTGCCTGCTAAATATTTCATGACCTCAATCACCAGATCATGCGGCCGCTTACTGCCTTCGATTAGACGATGCGATTTGAACCCTACAACTCCATTTGAAAATTAAAAAAGGTAACGATATGGATGGCCAGGAATTACAACGCAAGCTTGGCTTTTGGGCCGTAATGGCAATATCTGTCGGAACGACTGTCGGTTCCGGTATTTTTGTTTCAGTAGGTGAAGTGGCGAAAGCGGCAGGAACGCCATGGCTTACAGTGTTGGCTTTTGTCATTGGCGGACTGATTGTCATTCCACAGATGTGTGTTTATGCGGAACTCTCCACCGCCTACCCTGAAAACGGTGCAGATTATATCTACCTGAAAAACGCTGGCAGTCGGCCGCTGGCTTTTTTGTCGGGGTGGGCAAGCTTTTGGGCAAATGATGCACCCTCTCTGTCGATCATGGCGCTGGCGATTGCCAGTAATTTGGGGTTCCTGATACCGCTCGACCCGCTTACCGGTAAATTTGTGGCAACCGGCCTGATTCTGGCTTTTATGCTGCTGCATTTACGGTCGGTGGAGGGCGGTGCTACCTTCCAGACGCTTATTACTATCGCCAAAGTTATCCCTTTCGCGATTGTTATCGGCATCGGCATTTTCTGGCTCAAAGGTGACAATTTTACCGCCCCAGACACCGCTGCATCCACCAGCGCAGCGGCAGGTATTATGGCGTTATTGGCTGGCATATCGGCAACCAGCTGGTCTTACACCGGTATGGCGTCCATCTGTTATATGACCGGTGAAATTAAAAATCCAGGCAAAACAATGCCACGCGCGCTGATTGGCTCTTGTCTACTGGTTTTAGTGCTTTACTCCTCACTGGCGCTAGTGATCTCCGGGCTAATGCCATTTGATAAACTGGCCGCCTCTGAAACGCCAATTTCTGATGCTCTGACCTATATACCTGCGCTAGGCGGCGTGGCGGGTGTGTTTGTTGCAGTCACTGCCATCATTGTCATTCTCGGCTCGCTTTCAAGCTGTGTGATGTATCAACCGCGCCTTGAGTATGCAATGGCAAAAGATCAGCTTTTTTTCAAATGCTTTGGCCATGTTCATCCTAAATATAACACCCCAGATATCTCGATCATTCTGCAATGCGCACTCGGTATCTTCTTTATCTTCGTTTCCGATCTCACCAGCCTGCTGGGTTACTTCACACTGGTCATGTGCTTCAAAAACACCCTCACCTTCGGCTCCATCATCTGGTGCCGTAAACGTGAAGACTACAAACCGCTGTGGCGTACGCCCGCATTCGGTCTGATGACTTTCGCAGCTATCGCCTCCAGCCTGATCCTCGTTGCCTCCACTTTTGTGTGGGCACCGGTTCCCGGGCTGATCTGCGCCTTGATCATTATCGCTACCGGCCTGCCCGCTTATGCCTTCTGGGAAAAGCGTAACCGCCGTCTGGCCCATGTTTCTTAACCCTGTCTGGAGAAGTATTGCATGTTGAATATTGATAAAAGCACCGTAGATTTCCTGGTCACTGAAAATATGGTACAGGAAGTAGAAAAGATTCTGGAGCACGATGTTCCGCGCGTTCACGCCATTGTTGATGAAATGATTAAACGTGGCATCGACCGCATCTATTTTGTCGCCTGTGGCTCACCGCTGAACGCCGCCCAGACTGCTAAACTTCTGGCGGACCGTTTTTCCAGCCTTCAGGTTTATGCCCTTTCGGGTTGGGAGTTTTGCGATAACACGCCACATCGTCTGGATTCACGTTGCGCGGTTATCGGTGTTTCTGATTACGGTAAAACTGAAGAAGTTATTAAAGCATTGGAGCTGGGCGCCACCTGTGGCGCATTAACCGCTGCCTTCACCAAACATCCCGACAGCCCCATTATCACCGCAGCTGAGCATGTGGTGGCCTATGAAGCGGACTGCATTTGGGAAATTCATTTGCTGCTCTGCTACAGCGTAGTGCTGGAAATGATCACTCGCCTCGCACCTCATCCGGAAGTGGGCAAAATTAAAAACGACCTGCGCAAGCTACCTCAGGCGCTTGGGCACCTTGTGCGTTCCTGGGAGGATGAAGGGCGTCACCTTGGCGAACAGGCAAGCCAGTGGCCAATGATTTACACCGTGGCCGCCGGCCCACTTCGTCCATTGGCCTATAAGGAGGGTATTGTCACGTTAATGGAGTTCACTTGGACTCACGGTTCGGTGATAGAGAGCGGCGAATTCCGTCATGGGCCACTTGAAATTGTCGAACCTGGCGTACCGTTCTTGTTCCTGCTGGGCAACGACGAAAGCCGTCATACCACCGAGCGAGCGATCCGCTTTGTGCGTGAGCGCACCGACAATGTCATTGTTATTGATTATGCCGAGGTCTCTCAAGATCTTCATCCCTGGTTAGCACCGTTCCTGATGTTCGTACCGATGGAGTGGCTCTGTTACTACCTCTCTATTTACAAAGACCATAACCCAGATGACCGTCGCTACTACGGCGGCCTTGTTGAGTATTGATTTCCCTGCCCGGCTTTTCCAAAGGCCGGGCATTAATCTGGGGCAGCGAAATGAAAATTACCTGCATGCATCAGCAACTGCTGATAGCACCTGCGTTTCGTAGGCATCTGTTTCGGGAGACGTTATGAAGCGACTGGCAACAGTAGGCGACAACTGTGTCGATATTTATCCCCAACTCAATAAAGCTTTTTCCGGTGGCAATGCCATAAATGTAGCGGTGTATAGCACACGTTATGGTATGCATCCAACTTGCGTCAGCTGGGTGGGTGACGACGAATATGGCGCGATGTTGAAGCGTGATTTGGGGCAGCAGTGTGTTGATATTTCACATCTGCACACTAAATCCGGCGTAACTGCCCAAACTCTGGTTGAACTTCGCGACAATGAACGCCTTCTCGGAGACTATACAGAAGGCGTGATGGCGGAATTTAAGGTAAGCGACGATGACTTGGCGTGGCTTTGTACTTACGACATTATCCACTCCGCCATATGGGGCCACGCTGAATCCCTGTTTCCGGCGCTTAGAAGGGCCGGAAAAATCACCTCTTTTGATTTTGCCGACAAATGGGAAAGCCCGCTGTGGCACACCTTACCGGAGCATGTTGATTATCTGTTCGCCTCGGCACATAGGGAAAGCCCATGGTTACAGGACCGGTTGCAAACGCTGGTAGCTCGTGGGGCGGGCATCGCTGTTGCAACTCTTGGCGAAAACGGAAGTCTCGCCTGGGATGGCGAACAGTTCCTGAGAGTCCCGTCTCAACGGGTCGATGTCGTTGACACCATCGGCGCGGGAGATGCTTATATCGCCGGTTTCCTCTGTGCTATCGCTACTGGGGCTTCCGTACTGGATGCCATGCAGCAAGGAACACAGAGTGCAGCACACACGATTAGTTATCAGGGGGCTTGGTAGTACAAGAGTTGGCGCGAAGCTGCCCGCGCCAACTCTCTATTACTAAACAATGAATACTTCTATACTCATCACCACTTTTCATAAATTTCAGGGTAGATTCATGCCAGCTACGGAACGCTATTCGCATCAACTTCTTTATGCCACGGTGCGCCAGCGTCTGCTTGATGATATTGCGCAAGGTCTTTATAAACCAGGCCAGCAGATACCGGTCGAAAGCGATCTATGCACGCTGTATAACGTCAGCCGCATCACCATTCGCAAGGCAATTACGGATTTAGTGAAGGATGGCGTGCTGATTCGCTGGCAGGGAAAAGGCACCTTTGTTCAGAGTACAAAGGTCGAGAATGCATTGTTAACCGTGAGCGGCTTTACCGATTTCGGTGTCTCGCAGGGCAAGCCCACCCGTGAAAAAGTGATTGAACAGGAGCGCGTCAGCAGCGACCCGTTTTGCGACAGACTGAATATTCCCGGTAAAGGCGAAATATTCCGCTTATTACGCGTCATGTATCTCGATAACGAACCGTTGTTTATCGATAGTTCCTGGATCCCGCTCTCACGCTTCCCTCACTTTGATGAGATTTACTCTGCCGGAGCCTCAACTTATAAGCTGTTTCAGGAACAGTTTGACACACGTGTCGTAAGCGACAAAAAGACCATTGATATCTTCACTGCTACTAAAACAGAAGCGTCCAGACTGAAGTGCGAGCGCGGCGAGCCGTTGTTCCGCATCAGCAAAATTGCCTATGACCAACACAACAGGCCGGTCCATTACTCAGAATTGTTTTGCCGCGCGAATCGTGTGAGCCTGACAATTGATAATCAAGGGCATTAAACGGTGCACCGTCCGCAGAGGTGCTGGCTGCTTATCCTCTTCAACTTTTAGACCTTAGTAACACTTAGTTGGTGGTGATTTTTTAACCTCATTGACGGGTCATCATAATCATTTCAAATAAGATAATGCCAGTCGCCGCCAGACTGTTGCTTTAGTCCTTTTACCTTCATTTAATAAAGCATTATCATCCTGCTGCTTTACTCTCTGATTTGCTTTATCAGTATTCAAGGTTGATTTTGTTTTAATAGCGCCTATTTTTACTGACAAAGACCAGGAAATATGTCGTTCGTATTATTTTTACGCGTTTCTCTATGATTCATTTCGTCCGATTCATCGAAAATAAAGTTACGAGTTATTACATTTATCATTGTAAAAAATAACCTGACTCCGGTTAAGGATCAAACTCAGGCTGTTTTGACAAAAGCCTAACGTGTTTAAGACGTCATGTTTACTTCACTACTGATTTATTCCAGGTGTTGCTTTAATTCAGAAGAGGCTTGGCTGATCGCGGTGCGCACGGTTGGTTCCTTACTCAATGCATTTAATAATCCATAATCGTGAATCATGCCGTTATAACGCGTCACAGTGACGGGTACGCCAGCGGCATCAAGCTTACGGCCAAAAGCTTCACCTTCGTCACGTAATACATCCAACTCCGCTGTTTGAATCAACGTAGGCGGCAATCCTTTCAGCTGATCGGTAGTGGCACGCAACGGCGATGCCAAAATATTATTTCGATCAGTTTCTGACATTGTGTAGCTGTCCCAAAACCATTTCATCATGTTTTTCGTTAGAAAATGGCCCTCTGCAAACTGTTCATAGGAAGCATCATCGAAGCGCGCATCAGTTACCGGCCAAAACATAACATCGTAGCGAATAGCCGGGGTTTTGAACTGCTTCGCCTGCAACGCGACAGCAGCGACCATGTTTCCACCAACGCTGTTACCGACCAGAGCCAGTCGCTTGCCATCAACTCCGATTTCAGCGCCATGCTCAGCTACCCATTTTGTTGCTTCATATGCCTGCGTAATCGCTACGGGGTAATGGGCTTCGGGTGATGGATCGTAATTCACAAACACCGCTGCTGCACCGGATTCATTCACTAAATCGCGCACCAGTCGTTCATGGGTTGGGAAATCACCCAGCACCCAACCGCCGCCGTGGAAGAACATAAATACGGGTAAGGTACCTTTGATGTTGGCAGGTTTTACAATGGTCAGTTTCAGCGGTTTACCCAGCACATTAATTGTTTTCTCGGAAATCTCTGCGGGCGGTAAAACTACCCCTTCCTGGGCACCGGTTAATACGGCACGTGCGTCTTTGGGTGACAGTTGCTCAATCGGCTTACCGTTACCGCTGTTCAGCACCTTCAGAAAGGCCGCTACGCCAGCGGTGGGTTGGGGAATATTCTCAACAGGTGCGGCCCATGCATTCACGATCTGACTTGCTAAAAGTAAAGCGCCGGCGGTCATTTTCATTTTCATTATCCTTCCTTCTCATTTCTTGCTATTAAGTAGTGCGCTATTTAGTTTTTGGATGGTGACACGCCGCCTCTAAGTTGTAAACTATTAAATAGCGCACTATCTAATTACACCCCATCTCTCTCGGCCTCTGTTCGTCGCTTCCACTTGACCACACTCATCCTTTATTTTATAAGAAACCTTTACATTCAGTTAATTATGTAAATTTTAGTTCTTCTCTAACGCATGTTTTAGACATGATAATGACATCGATACGTTTTACTTATATGTCGATAAAAATCGGTTTTTTAGACATATAAAGCGGCCAGACGAAGTGTCATAAAGAGATTTTCTTATAAATCGCCTGAATACTCTCTTCTCTCAGCATCAGCCCGGCTGACGAATTCTAGTCACGTGATTTACGTCAAAACCTGTGGTCGGATTATTCTTAATTGCAAGCTAATAAATAACGGAAGGTAATTTACTTTGAGCAAAATCAATTTTCCTCGTCAGGCACTGAGGCAGGCTGAGTAACCTTGTTTAGCCTGACGGAGATAACCGGTTTGTTTATTCCTACTTCAACTGTCTGTCGTATGACTGGCATCCTTCCTGCAACGCTCACCAGTTGGCAGACAGCTTCACTCATTAAACCTCCTTGCTCAGAAGGCTACAGTGAGTCACAGGTTGCGCAAATCAGGGTCGTCCGCGCGCTCACGTCATCCGGTGACACGCTCAGTGAAATCTCTACATTGCTTAACGAGTCATGGCATTACCGCCCCAGCGGCTGGGAATTGCGCAGACAGGAATTTATTATTCACCTTCAGTATGGAACAGATGAAACGCGGTCACGTTACCTGTGGAAACTCTATACCCGCTACAGCCCGGGCGATGTTTTAGCCTTCATGCTTACGCCATTGGTTCGATGGCTTTGTAGCGGTAACAGGGAGGAATTGCGCGCCCGTTGTGTTACCTGTCTGCTCAGTCATGCGCTGCGGTTGATCAAAGCAAAACAGGGTTTAGAACATGTTAAACCCGTGCTGAATATGGCGGAGCTTATCAAGCATTATTCCACAAGGACGACTCGTTGCCTCCGACATCTGAATTCCTGAAGACCGGTGTTGCTACGGCTCCGCATTGCACTCTCGCCTTTACGGTCAGTCTTATTCACCTATCCATAGCCGCTTTTGAGGGTGAAGCAAGAGCAGGGACGCTCACTCGCCTGGCAAAAACCGATTGATCACTCGTTCGCTATTTCATGAACCCGCTCACTTATAAACGCCTCGGTCTGAATGCATTCTGTGCCTTAAGCCCCCCTTTTCTCTGCGAATAAATCCATCACTCGTTAAGCTCATCCATCAATGTGTTATCGTTTTCATTCATAAAACCGATTTTATTAACAAATCTACACTTTATTTATCGCTTACCCGCTCGCCCTGTTATCGTTTTCGCGGTAGATTTCTATTTCATTATCATTTTTATTCAAGTGTTAGGGAGTTTGGTCGATGCTGGTGGGTTTCAAAGCGCTTTCAAAACATTATGGGATTGAGCTGGCTCAGCCTCTACGTGTTGAGTCATCTATTGGCACAGTACGAAGCAGCCATGACAGTAATGACCGCGTAGAAAACAAATATCCGCCAAGTTATCGCCCTAATGACGATTTCTCCGGTCACTTTGAGTTTGGACTCAAATACGAAGAGATTCATCTGGAGTTCTTTGCCAGACTTTTTACCGCAACCGGCCCTGAACCCATCGAGATGTGGTGTCGGCGCGAGCCTTTTGGGCAATATGCTCGCCGAACGGGGTTTCTGTATGAATGGCTGACGGGCGTGACATTGAATGTGCCGGATGTGACAAATGGAGGCTATGTCGATGCTATTTCACCTAAAAAATATCTCACGCGAACCGCAGTAAAAAGAGCGAAACGCTGGCGCATCAATGACAATTTGCCGGGGTCAGCCGGTTTCTGCCCACTCGTTCGTCGTACACCCGCAGTAAAGACGGCGTTATCGTTTGATGTGACAGCCGCACTGGCCGATTTAGATAACATTTTCGGCGCGGATATCCTGATGCGTACAGCCAGTTGGCTCACCTTCAAAGAGTCCCGAGCCAGTTTTCTGATAGAGAAAGAAGCCGATCAGGCAGATCGTATACAGCGGTTTGCCCATGTTATTGCTCAATATTGTGGTCAGATTGACGATCCTCTAAGCGATACCAGCCTGCATGCCCTGCAAAAAGGAATACTCGGGCATGATGCACTGGGATTGGGTTTGCGGCGTTCGCCCGTTTTTGTTGGGCAAGCAACGATGCGTGAAGACATCGTCCATTACGTTGCCCCGCAGTTTGAAGATGTCCCGGAATTCATGAATGGACTTAAAGAATTTGAGCTGGCTACACGAGGTGCTGAGCCTCTGGCCCGCGCTGGTGTTATCGCCTTTGGCTTCGTTTACATTCATCCGATGCGCGATGGGAATGGCCGTATTCATCGTTTTTTAATTAACGATACCTTAATACGCGATCGCGCAGTGCCGGATGGCGTCATTCTGCCGGTCTCTGCCACCATCACCAGCTCACTGAATTTTCGCGTTGGGTATGATCGTACGCTTGAAGTTTTTTCGAAGCGATTGATGCGCAGATACGCAACCTCGTATCGTTTTGGTGAGATTATTCACTATGAAGACGGCACGCCGAGTAACTTCTATTTCACTGATTATGAGGATGCACGTTTCGCCTGGCGCTATCCCGATTTAACAGAACATGTGCTGTATACCGCCCGTGTGATTGAGCATACGGTGCGCACTGAAATGGCTGATGAAGCAAGAGTTCTGGTGATTTTCCAGAAGGCACAAGAGCGACTCAAAGACGTGCTTGAAATGCCGGATCAGGATGCCAATCGCATCATCCGTTCACTGAAAGAAAACGGCTGGCGGCTATCCGGCAAACTGAAAAAGGATTATCCACAGCTTGAGGATATAACGCGCGCGCAACGCGTTGTGGATGCCGTGAGATCCGCTTTTGAGGATGATGACATTTAGCGTTAGAAGTGGCTTTTACGGACAAGCGGCTGTTTCAAATGAGAATGACGTTGAAACCATCTTAACCCCTAAAAAGCTGCCGCCTGGCAAAATCTGGCCAACAAAAGTGCATCGTTACTGCGCCTAACGTTTAGCATCTTCAGTATGCGTAGCGTGCGGGCTACATACTGTTGTTAGGCGCAATAGCTGGCCTCATACCGGCTTGATGTTCTGATTCATCCGAAAGAGATTCGTCGGGTCGTACTTATTCTTGAGCTCCACCAGTCGATTGTAGGTGGCTCCGTAAGCGAAAGAAATACGGTCGGTCTCCTCTTCGGTGAGGAAGTTGATGTAAGCACCACTGCTGGCAAACGGTTGTGATTTAGCGAAGAATTCGCGCGCCCAGGCGATGCAGTGTGCATCCTCGGCGGCGGTCTCCCAGCGACCGTGCACATTCATCACGTAATTGGCATCCCGGCTTGAGTAGGCCATTGCCTCGGGCGCTACGCTGGCTGTCTGGCCTCCTATTGTTGCGATAAATATCTCACACTGAGGTGACGGTAATCTGGCCGCGTATTCGATAATGGCATCGATAACACCGTCACTGATTTGCGAGAAGTTGTGAGACTTCCAGTAGTTGCGTGCTCCTTTTGACAAAAGCGGATCGAATGCCTGCTGCCAGGCGATATAAGGCTGCACGCCGATGTGCTCGCCGAGCACCGTGCCAAACCCGCGCAGCGGCTCGATAAGCTTCTCTCCCTCTTTAGGGTCGCCCACATAGCACAGAGCGAGCGCGATCATCTCTTTCCCGTGAAATGCCTCAGGCAGGAAAGGTAGCGGAGGTGCCTTGCGCGTGACCATCCAAACATTGAGCTCATCCGGCATCGTCTCGGTGAATTGGGCGAACTGCGAGATCACTTGCTTTGCCTGATCAAACGCAAAGACGATGAGCCCACTCAGTACGTTCGGCCCAACGGGATGGAGTTGGAATTCGAAGCGAGTAATAACACCGTAATTACCGCCGCCACCTCGAAGCCCCCAAAAGAGATCCGCGTTTTCTGAATCGCTGGCGTGCAGTTGACTGCCATCTGCCGTGACGACCTCTGCGGAAAGCAGATTGTCTACGGTCATACCGTACTTCCGACTCAGCCAGCCGAACCCGCCGCCGAGTGTCAGGCCGGCCACACCTGTAGTCGAATTGATGCCCAGGGGCGTGGCAAGCCCATGTTCCTGCACGACCTCATCAAACTCGTTAAGGGTACAGCCTGGCTCGACGCTGGCCCTTTTGGCGGTCAGGTCTACGTGTACTCCCTTCATCAGCGACAGGTCGATCATCAGGCCGTCGTCGCATACGGCATTACCTGCAATGTTGTGTCCACCTCCTCGGATCGAGATAAGAAGATTTTGCGTGCGCCCAAATTGGATGGCCTGAACGACATCCTCAGGTGATGTGCAGCGGGCGATCAGCGTGGGTTTTCGGTCGATCATGGCATTCCAGATCTGGCGCACTTCGTCGTAGTTTGCATCGTCAGGAAGAACCACCTCGCCCAAGAAATGCGTTTTGAATTCGTCGATATCTGCCTTTAGTAAAGCCTCCATGATTGTCTCCACCAATGTGTATTCCTACTAATTATGGCGGTTTTCCCAAATCCTGATGGTTTGAGGGGTATTAATTAGGGAGTTTATTTACGTTGGTTGTAATCAGGATCAGCACTGGACCACTTATCTGACTGAGGCTGCGCTGCGCGCGATGGGATATGACATGCAAAAGGAGGTCTGCGGTGCGAAAGCGGGTCAACCCTATCCCTGAATCAGTGATCGACCCCCCGCTTTCGGCACTTATTTTCTTCGCTGCAATGTAATGCGGGTCAACTCTGATGGGCGCCCTAATCGCACCGCCACGCCTGGCCACAGCGCAGTTCCGTTGTTCACGTAGAGCTGCATGCCATCTACATTGTACAAACCCGAAACAAAACCCGCGTTGGGTTTAGCAAACAGCCGATCAAATCCGACAATCAAACCACCATGTGTATGGCCAGAGAGCTGTAAATCGACTTTCTGCAGCGCATTTTGCCGGGCATTACGTGGTTGGTGATCGAGCAGAATCACCGGCGCATTTTCCGGTGCACCTCTTAGCGCTTTCGTCAGGTCCGGGCCGATCGTATTTCTTCGAGATGCTGAAGCATCAGGCAGGCCGGCAATCACCAGCTCTGCGCCATCCCGTTTGATGATCGCGTGGCTGTTCAGCAACGGATGCAACCCCAGTGAAGCCAGATGATCGGTCCATCGTTCCTGCTCAAAGAAATATTCGTGATTCCCAGTGATGGCAAACACACCATCTGGCGCATTCAACCCACGCAGCGGCTCAACATCTGCTCTGCGGTTTTGCAGGGTGCCATCAATCACATCACCTGTAACAACGATTAGGTTCGCGTTAAGCGACATCGCTCTTTTCACCAGCGCCGCAGTCCATGTGGCATTAAAGAGCTTAGTGATGTGCAAATCGGTCAGCTGAAGCAACTGGTAACCTTCGAATTCAGCAGGAAGGTTCTCGATTTCAATGGTCACATCTTTTACCGGGGGAACGCGTATCGCCTGATGAACGCTTATCGCGCCAAGCGCAATAGCAAATAGCGCTGCCAGGTAACGCACACCGGGCGCAATCTCCAGGGGATGTCGGAACAACAGCGACATCACCGTAACCGCATCAATCAGTAATTGCGTCATAGCGAGAAATAAAACCGCACTGAAGGCCCAGTTGAACAGAATGATCACCGTTCGGGGCATTTCAGGTGAAAAAATACCGCCCGCAGTAAATCGGCTTATCAAAAGATATTGTGAAGCCAGCAACACCAGCAAGGATAAGATAACTTTTAACACCAGCGGCATGGCTAATGGCAAAACAAAACGTGCGATAACATACCAGCTCGGTATGCTGAAAATCAGATGAAACATCACTCTCTTCCCTGGTTCAAATACGCGCATTCAGCGCAAAAAAATTAACCCGCATTTTTGGAGTTTGTGGTTGAAACGTTACAGAACGGACTAGGTTAAAGACCTGGATAGGCCGTCTGTCAGGGTTGCCATCAACCGCGCCGGGCGCTGATCTGACGCTGTCGTTTGTACTGCGCCGCCTGCGTGGGGGAATCACGGTATCCTTCGCAGGCGCGCGCTGCCGCACATCTCTTTCGCCAGCTCTGCCATTGAGCACGCTATACATTTTTCTCCACATGGCTCATCCATGTCAGGGCTCAGCATAGCCAGAAACTGTTCCTATCAGGTGGCTTTTTATGCTGCTGCATTTTTAATGCTGCTTTCTGCAACCCTGTCTTAATTACACTGACATCCTGCGGGCAACGGGAATGATCACCCGTTCAGCGGCAGAGCGAGAAGTCCAGGCGCGTCGCATGGTGTTTAATGTGATCATGAACAACCAAGATGACAACGCCAAAAACTTCGCGTTTACGCTCAATCAGGCCGAAGAGTGGCAAGTTTCACCCGCCTATGACCTTACCTTTCAAATGGGGCCGGGCGGTCAACATCACTCTTCAGTAGCGGGCTACGGCAGTCAAATCAGTCGTAAGGCGCTCATTAAGGCTGCAAAAGCTGCAGATATTAGCGAAAAAACGCTGAACACAATCATTGAGGAAGTTTGCGACGTGGCGGCCTCGTTTGTGGCCACCGCCATTGCCTTGGGTGATGCGATTCCCTCGGCTGTGATTAAATCAACGGAAGCGAAAATTGAAGCCGCGATTAAGGCGCTTTAGCTAAGCTGTCACGCTGCTATCTCGACCTATATCTTCACTCGGCTTAACTGAAATAAGATGAAGAACTCTGAAAAATCAACTGAAAGGCAGGGATAAAACGCCTCTCAGTTGAGAGAGATTTTAAGACTGGATGAAGGCAAGTAAGTCAGCGTTAATCACATCTGCATGGGTAGTGTGCATGCCGTGAGGATAGCCGGGATAAATTTTAAGCGTGCCATTGGTTAACAACTCATCCTGGAGAACAGAGGCATTCTTATAAGGAACGACCTGATCGTCATCACCTTGCAGAATGAGCGTCGGAACGGTAATGGCCTTGAGATCATCAGTTTGATCGGTTTCCGAAAAGGCCTTAATCCCTTCGTAATGCGCTTTAGCACTGCCGTTCATACCCTGGCGCCACCAGTTCTGAATCGTTCCCAACGAGAGTTCTGCGCCACTTCGGTTAAACCCGTAAAAAGGTCCAGACGCAACATCGAGAAAGAACTGAGCGCGGTTAGCCGCGAGCGCACTGCGAAAGCCATCAAAAACGCCGATCGGCGTACCGCCGGGATTGTTCTCTGTCTTGACCATTAAGGGAGGAACCGCACTGATTAAAACCGCTTTCGCAACCCGACCTTGTGGCTGGCCATACTGCGCTACGTAGCGTGCAACTTCTCCGCCTCCGGTCGAGTGACCGATGTGAACCGTGTCTTTTAAATCCAGATGTTCAACAACGGCTGAAGCGTCAGCGGCGTAATGATCCATATCATGTCCATCACTCACTTGATCCGAGCGGCCATGCCCGCGACGATCAATAGCAATAACGCGGAAGCCTTTTTCCAGAAAAAATAACATCTGTGTATCCCAATCGTCTGCGCTTAACGGCCATCCATGATGAAAGACAATGGGTTTTGCATTCTTGGGGCCCCAGTCTTTAAAAAAGATATTTACACCGTCTTGGGTCGTTACGAATGACATAGTGCGAACTCCTCAGTTGAACGAAGAAAAATCTATACGGATGCTTGGCTTTGCGTATGAGACAGGGGCGCGAGAAGTGGGGCTAAAACATCAAGTGTTCAAAGAGATAGGCAGCGAATCTAAAAAGGTGTTCATCACCTCCGTCGCTGTACGCATGAGATAAAAGGTAGTTTAGATATGAGTATCAATGATCATTGTTTGTGCCGTTTAGGACTAAAGAGCGGAGAGTCGGCGGGTTTTAGCCTGTAAAAAATAAGCTATAAACAGTGAGTTAAGTATTATTAAGCCATTAGAATGATCGGGTATCGCCATAATAAAGCTGACGATACCCGACATCTTATTCACTCACGCGATAGCGATCCAACCAGTGTGCATAAGGCGCGGGTAATACCCACGATGCTTTCTCTTTTTTCAACGCGAGTGCGGCATTGTAGGCCCAATTTGGATTAGCAAGGTGCGCTCTGCCTACCATCACCAAGTCCAGTTCACCTTTTTCAATCGTTTGATTGGCGATAACCGGCGAATCAATACCCCAGGCAGAAGCAACCGGGATCTGAGCTTCTTTTCTCACACGCGCCGAGATCGGGGCGAGGAATGCGGGTCCCCACGGAATGTTTGCATCCGGTGTTGAGAATCCAATACTCACGCTGAGCAAATCCAAGCCGGCTGAACGTAATTGTTTAGTCAGCGCAATAGACTCCTCTAACGTTTCTTCGTCACGGCCATCAAATTCCAGCACACCAAAACGCGCGGTTAAGGGCAGATTTTCGGGCCAAATGTCACGCACGGCATTAAACGTTTCATTCAGAAAACGACTGCGGCCCGCAGCATCACCGCCATATTGATCGGTACGCTTATTAGCGTGAACAGAGAAGAAGCTCTGTGCCAGATAACCATGTGCAAAATGCAGCTCCAGCCATTCAAAACCAGCATCGCGCGCGCGCTTTGCAGCCAGCACAAAGTCATTACGCACTCGGGCGATATCATCCAGCGTCATCTCTGCAGGCACCTGCGGCAGGTTGTTGCCAAAAGCAACGGCCGAGGGAGCGATCGTATCCCAACCACGTCCATCTTCCGCCGCGATATGATCGTCGCCTTCCCACGGTTTGTTGGCACTGGCTTTACGTCCTGCATGGCCAATCTGAATGCCAGGCACCGCGCCTGCCGCTTTGATTTCACGTGCGATGTGGGCCAGTTCAGCGGCCTGCGCGTCATTCCAGATGCCGAGGCAAGCTGGCGTAATCCGCCCTTCTGGGGAAACAGCCGTAGCTTCGACGATAACTAAACCCGCACCACCACGCGCAAGGCTGGTGTAGTGCACGCGATGCCAGTCATTAGCCACGCCGTCTTCGGCGCTGTACTGGCACATCGGCGGAACGGCAATTCGATTGCGTAATGTGACATCTTTCAATGAAAACGGAGAGAATAACCCTGACATTCAAGCCTCTTTATTAGTATCAATTTCAATAACAACTTTGCCGCTAAAGCTGCGATATTTCAGCGCGAGCAATTGCTCTGGCAATTTTTCTAACGAGAACGTTAGCACCGTCTCACCCAGTAGTTTGCCTTGGGCCAGCGCAATAAGCATTAGCTGAGCTTGCGGTGTTAAATGTTGCCACTGTTCGGCATTCCCATGGATATACAGGGTCGTTGATACCCTCTGGCTGATTCACCGGGCAGGATGGCCGCTTTCACGACATAGCGAAGAGGCCATTGTGTTTTTGCGTGAGCACGTTCAATGAATATTAATTTATATCGATAGTAAGCTTTAAAAACAGGCGGTGAATCTAACCCCCTCTCTATTCAGCCATTAGAGCTGAGTACAGGTTGTAATTATCTGCATCAAAACAGACTAAATTAACCCTTTCTATTTTGGCATTTTCACGCAAACAACGCGTAATCACATCCAGAGCAATATTAGCGGCCCGCTCTTTGGGAAAATGATAAATTCCGGTGCTGATGTTTGGGAAAGAGACGGTTTTAATGTCATATTCATCGATAATTTTAAAACAATTTAAGTAGGCACTTCTCAACAGTTCATCTTCGCCGTGATGCCCATCTTGCCAGCGTGGCCCTACCGTATGAATGACATAATCAGCGGGTAGGTTACCGGCTTTTGTGATGACAGCATCCCCTACCTTACAGCCGCCTTGGCGGTTCCTTATTATCTGACACTCTGCCAAAATCGCTGGCCCCCCCGCACGATGTATTGCCCCATCAACACCGCCGCCGCCCAATAACGACGAGTTAGCTGCATTCACAATAGCTTCAGCAGAGACTTTGGTTATATCGCCTTGTAACAAGGTTATTTTGTTCATTCTTTCCCCCTATTCAGACTTACAGAGTGCTTTTCCGCCTAAAGCTGCCTGCTATGACGTTTTTCATTCAACGTTGCTGACAACCTGCTGCTTTCTCTGCCGTCGGCATCGCTCGGAGCAATATTGCACGTCATCCCAACACCTTTCCCATTTCTTACGCCAGGTCATCGGTTTCATGCAGCATTTGCAATAACGCACAGGTAACGCTTTTTTATTGCCTTTAAATTCGGTCATACCTGTCCCATCAATCTAGCGCTACGTTTTTAGTCTTTTTACGTCAACTCACTACCTCATTTTAGCTTACGGATTTGATAAGATCTGGCCGCGCAGATTAACTGAGGCAGCAAATGTACAGGGAAAGCGTGCGCACCCGTCGCGGATCTGGCGGGTGCCGAAATTTGATGATTAAGGTGCGTTGAATACCTGGATTTTTTCCGAAATAGTTAACCTTCGCGACATTCTACGGAGGTATAACAATATTCTTTCTCCGTTACCGATCTAACAATTTTTGATTTAATCCATTCCGTCGGCTCTCTTTTACCGCTTCGTTTGTGTGAGTATATTTTCACTGTGAATCTGGGTGCCTCAAAAGGGAGTTTGAAGATCCTGACCTTGGCGGTCTGTGAAATTTTGCTCGCCACATAAGAGGGAATTGCCATCAGCAGTTCGCTTTCCGCAATAATGAAGGGAGCGCCAAGCATTGACGGGGTTTTAATGACAACTTTGCGTTTTAACCCCAACCGTTCAAGGTGTGAATCAAGCAGCCCCTGCTTTTCATTCCAGGGCGTAACGACTAAATGCCCGGCAGACAGATACTCGGCCAAATCCAGGCTGGAACGCTGCTCAGTGCTGATGACGATAAACTCGTCGCTGAATAAATCCGTTTCCTCCAAATCGGGATGATTAAGTCCGCCCGGCTCGCTGAAGCTAAGCGCCATATCAATCTCACCGGCGAGTAATTCATTGAGAGCCGGATTGTGGGGTAAATGGCAGAGCTCAAAACTCAGGTGTGGCGCTTCGTCTTTTAGCGCCTTCATTAGGCCGGGAAATAAGCAAAAGGCCGTGTAATCCGTAACGGCAATTTTAAAGCTGACGTCACTGGTTCGTGGGTTAAAGGGCTGAGCGGGACAAAGATGCTTATTAAGCGCCATGAGTGCTTCAGCAATGTAGGGCGCTAACTGGCAAGCATAGACGCTGGGACACATTTTATGACCGTCCCGATAAAACAGCGGATCTTTTAGAAATTCCCGCAGTCTGGAAAGTGCATGACTTAGCGCGGACGTGCTCATAGAAAGCTCTATCGCGGCCAGCCTCACTGAGTTATGCCTGAAAACGGCGTCGAAAACCGGCAGAAGGTTTAAATCAAGTCTCCTCAGCACATGATGCATGAGATTCACCTTTCGTTGATTTTATTGCACTTATTTCATCGAACAATAACGATTATGCTGGTTAGCTTCAATCTTATTGAGAAAGCGATAACTTATGGGCGTGACTATTCGACAGGCGTATCCCGAAGATGCAGAAATTATCTACAACATGATCGTTGAATTATCCATTTACGAGCAGGGTCTGCAGCAACCTCTAACAAACGCAGAGGAGATCAGGAATACGTTGTTTGGTTCCAATAGTAATACTGAAGCCTTCATTTGTGAGATTGACGGGATCACTGCCGGATATGCTGTGGTATCAACCAGCTATTCAGCCTGGCTGGGACGCAGCGGTTTATACATGGAAGATCTCTATTTCTCTCCAAATTACCGCGGTTTAGGCGCAGGTAAAGCCCTGCTTCAGTTCATCGCACAGCAGGCGATAAAACGTCAGTGTGGTCGTATTGAATGGAGTGTCCTGAACTGGGATCAGTCCGCTAAAGATTTCTATCTCAGCATTGATGCCCTGCCCTTAAATGAATGGGTTCGTTATCGCCTTGATGGTGCAGCTTTACAGAAGTTTGCTGAAGCTGGCGCTAACTGAAGCCGTTGTCAGGCAAAACCCTCTTAACTGGCGTTCCGTTGCAAAGACTTACGGCAATGATGGTGTAAACGAGAGGTCGGTGAATGATAACCGGCGATAGAACGGGATAGGTTCGATGTTCACTCATAGGCATCATGAGTGAAAACATCATGCCAGCCCTGAGGCTGGCAGGGTTATTTACTTCAAATGCAAACGGATTTCTGAAGACGCCTGCTGTAGTGCCGTTCGTACCGTGGGTTCCTGACTCAACGCGTTAAGTAAGCCGTAGTCGTGGATCATCCCGTTATAGCGGGTCACGGTAACAGGGACACCCGCCGCATCAAGCTTACGTCCAAATGCTTCGCCTTCATCACGTAATACATCCAGTTCGGCTGTCTGAATCAGGGTTGGCGGTAAGCCTTTCAACTGCTCAGCGGTTGCCCGTAACGGAGAGGCAAAGATGTTATTACGATCTTTTTCGGAAGTGGTGTAGCTGTCCCAGAACCATTTCATCATATTGCGGCTAAGGAAATGTCCTTCAGCAAACTGCTGGTATGAAGCATCGTCAAAATTTGCATCAGTAACGGGCCAAAGCATAACGCTATAACGGATGGCTGGCGTGTGATATTGCTTTGCCTGCAGCGCTACTGCCGCAACCATGTTACCGCCGACACTGTTTCCGACCAACGCCAGGCGTGAACCATCAACACCAATTTCAGCGCCGTGCTCAGCAACCCATTTAGTCGCTTCATACGCCTGCGTAATGGCGACAGGATAATGCGCTTCTGGAGAAGGCGTATAATTTACAAATACCGCCGCCGCACCAGACTCATTGACCAGATCGCGCACTAAACGCTCGTGCGTCTGGTAATCACCCAGAACCCAGCCACCGCCATGGAAAAACATAAACACAGGCAGCGTCCCCGACGTGTTTTCAGGTTTCACTACGGTAAGCGTTAAGGGTTTGCCCAAGACATTGATGACTTTTTCAGTTACCACAGCCGGGGGAAGTTTAACGCCTTTCTGGGCACCAATCAGCACGTCGCGTGCCGCTTTCGGTGAGAGTTGCTCAATAGGCTTACCGCCGCTGCTGTTCAGCACAGTTAGAAAACGTGCTACACCCGCAGTAGGTGCAGGTGTGTTATCTGCCGTTGCAGCATAAGCAGCCGAGATCTGAGCAGCCAGCAGCAAGGCGCCTACTTTCATTTTTATATTCATCATAATTCCCTGTCATTAATTGCAGTTAAATGTTGCGCTATATACGGTTGCCAAAAATCAGGTTATTAACTGATATATAACGCACCACTCAATGCGGGGATCTCAATTAAATTTCATTGGTATTGATAGATCACAAAAGCCTGTCGTCATATAAGGCGTTCGGGATTCATTAATATGTTAATTACTGACATAAACGCGTGTTCATTTCCGGCATGCAACATGGCCGGAATAAGTAAAATTCAGCGCCTGCACCCGTGAATTGCGTGTAAATAAAAGCGCAGAGAAAATACTGTAATGCTCTCTGCGCCTTATTCAGCGACAACTCACTTTGCAGCAAACTCGGTAAAAGCCGTTAACTGACGTGCCAGAAAAGCCCGCGTATTCTCATCTGTCAGCCTATTACCGCTGATTTTCTCGCTGACATCACCAATGATGGCCTCAGGTTTATTCATTATGCGGGCATCGAAATAGCCCAGAATCTGCCGCAGATGTATCTGCGCTCTGACACCGCCTAACTTCCCGGGTGAAGCTGACTGAATCAAAACCGGTTTACCTGCAATCGGTTGAGGGGATACGCGTGACAACCAATCCAGTGCATTCTTCAACACGCCTGGTATCGAATGGTTGTATTCGGGTGTAATGATGATAAGCCCATCGGCCTGGATAATACTTTCAGCCATGGCTAGCACTTCCTCGGGAAAACCCGCCGCTTCTGTATCGGAACTGTAATGCGGAAATTCACCAGGAGAACCGAGCGGCGTAAAAGAGACGCCCTCTGGAGCCAGCTCCGGCAAAGTATTGGCAATGATTGCGTTAACAGAGCCGGTACGCAAGCTGCAGGTCAGCGTGACAAATTTAAGGTCTGGCGTGTTCATGTTTGCCCTCAGGGTTTTCATATTCATGTTATGCAGGCTGGGTTATCAGAACTGATAGACAAGGCCAACGGCCAGGATGTCATCGGTTGATACGCCTGCCGCCTCGGAAAAATCACTTTTATCAATCAGGTTCAGCTTGTAATCCACGTACGCCAGCATGTTTTTGTTGAACAGATAGGAGCCGCCAAAATCGATAAACTTCACGAGATCCTGATTGCCATACGTTCTACCGTTACCGGCCATTCCCAGGTCTTTAGCGCGCGCCTGGTTATAAGCAATGAAGGGAACCCATCCTGAGTCAAACGTATACTGCGCAAAGGCCTCAAAGATGTCTGACTGATTGGCGTAGCCATACACGCCAGCATTTGCGCTAGAGCCAAAGCGTGAGGCGTTATACGCCTGCGTGTACATCACGCCCAGATAGACATTGTTCGTATCATATTTTAGCGCTGCAGAGTAGGCTTCTGCCCTGTCACCGCGCCCCATAATGCCGCTGCTGCCATTCTGCTCACGGGTACGATCGGAATTTGTGAAAGCACCCACGGCCTTAAACCCGTCGCCAAAAGCGTAAGAAACCGACATACCATATCCGTCACCGTTCTGACGCAACACGTCGCGAGCGCCAGGCTCACCATCGCCGTCATTTTTTCCCTGATACTGCAGTGTGATGTCCAGGCCATCGATTAAGCCGAAAAGATCGCTATTTCGGTAAGTGGCGAGGCTGTTTCCGCGGCGAAACATAAACTGATCGGTGTTATAAGTCAGGGCATCAAATTCCGGCTGCATATCTGTCAGGCTTAGCGCGTCATAAAGCACGCCGGTGTTGCGGCCATAATCAAATGATCCGTAGCTGCCTACCTTAATACCGGCAAAGCCCAGACGGGTGAACATGGAGTTGCTGTCGCTCTCCGGCTGGTTAGCGTTGAACTGGCTCTGCCACTGGCCGTAGCCGGTGATCAGGTCTGAAATCTGGGTTTGGCCCTTAAATCCAATACGCATGTAGGACTGATCGCCATCCTGACTGGCGTCATCACTAAAATAATGCAACCCCGATACCAGACCATATAAGTCAAGCTTGTTGCCATCTTTATTATAGATTTCGGCCGCAGAGACATTCCCCGACAAAATGATGCAGGACGCCATAAGCGCCAAATATTTTATATCCATTAATTCCTCTTGGTGCGGCATAAACATTAAGTCTAAATATTTGCTTCGAATCTCAACTACCCCAGCGGATCTTTTAATTTCTACCTAAAAATTTTATTTTCTTAATTCATTAAAAAACATTTGCTTCGATATCTGGCAAATATGATTCTCATGCAAATTTCGCGTGATCTCCCTGAACGCGACTTCCTGGGCTGAACACTCTTTTCTGAATATCGTCGGTGCAATCAGAAGATACTTTTTAAAAATTCGGCTAAAGTTTTGTTGACTGGTAAAGCCATTTTCAATGGCTATGTCGAGAATATCTCTATTGGTAAAGGCGACTGAAAAGGCTGCCTTGGAAATTCTTCGCAGCCGGATGTACTCAGCAAGGTTACACCCCATTTGCACTCTGAATACCCGCTGAAAATGCCAATGCCCATAGCCACTTCGTTGCGTGACCGTTTTCACCCGTATCGTTTCATCAGACAAATTATCTTCAATCCATGGAAGCAGGTCCCTGACTACGGTATCCACAATTTTACTGCGTACCGTAATCATCTTCTCGCCAGGATGAGTCATGTTCACATCGATTTCCCGTTCGGTTAACTCGATATAAAGTGCGCTTAGCGCAATGACTGAGCGAACTTAAGGTGGATAAATTATCAGGTCTGCTTTAAGCAAAAGGAAGTTATACAAAGGGATAGGTATACAAACAGATAGTTATACGAAGAGATAATTGAAAAAGCCGCTGACAGGAGAACTTAACTTTTATGCGGCCTTGTTCTTTATAAATGGCTGTGAAGTATGACATACCCTAAATATTCAACCTGGCGGTTGACTGTCTGAGCAAAACCCGTCTATCGATAAAATTTTTACTGACAATGAAGGTTCAAATATTTTGATTTACTTCACCACAAAACAGCTATTTTAACCGGAACCTTATCGACCTACTATTCATTCCATCGAGACAAATCGTCTCATAAACTGAAAATCTCAATAAGGAACCGACCATGAATATCGTCAAAAACATTGTTGCTTTAGCTGCTTTTTCTTTGTTCTCTTTCTCAGGTTTTGCGCAGAGCGTGACTGCAAGCGCCTCGACGCTTGATAGTGCTGAAGCTAAAATTGCGCTTCAGGCCAAGCAAGCGGGCACTTCATATAAGATCACCAGCGCACGCTTTACAAACGGTGCTTATATCTCAGCAGAGCTGGTTAAGTGATGAAAAGGGCCGCAGCTAAAGCGTTAAGCCTGCGGCCGTATTCAATGGAGAGAATAAGATGAATATGCTCAAAAATTGTGTTGTGCTGCTCTTTGTCGCACTTTACTTAATCACATTAAAAAAATGCAGCCGTCCGGGCGAACAAAACCGTATTTCTGGCAGAACGGTTAACACGCTATCGAATCACTCATAAGCCCATAAGCTGTTGAGATAATTTGAAAGGAACGTCTAAAATAGATAGCGCGACGCTGACAGGATATTTATCATTATTTATCCAGACACAAATAATAATGATAAATATCATCAAGCCAAGCGTATTAACTGATTATAACGTGGTCAATTTAGTCAGATAATATTTAATTTAAATAGAATTAATTAAAAAAACCTCCCGCGGGACACGCCGGGAGGGTTACGTTAACGCGCTTACGCTATATTCAACGGAAGCGTAAACCAGAACAGACTTCCTCCGTCCTGCCGGTTTTCAGCACAAAGTACCCCGCCGTGTCGTTTGATAATTTCATTGCAGATGGTGAGCCCCATTCCCATCCCTTCCGCTTTGGTGGTATAGAAAGAGTCGAAAATTTTACCGATAACCTCTTCTGCCAGACCTGTACCGTTATCTGCGACTTCAATCTTAATAAGGTTATCAGCGGGATGGGAGGAAGCGAGTCGCAGAATACGTGCGCCCTGATTATCAGTCATTGCTTCAATAGCATTGATAACCAGGTTAAGGAGAACCTGCTGTATCTGTACGCTCTCGCAAAATATCTCATCCAGTTCCGCTTTAAAAGCCAGCTCCAGCGCAACGTGTCGACGCTCAAGTTCAAGACGCGATAGGGTTAAAATATCACGTGCTAGCAGATGAAGCCTGGCGGGGGCAAATTCAGAGACGTTATTACGGGTGAGCGCCTGCAACCCACGAATGATCTCCCCCGCCCGGCGACCTTCCTTGATAATCTCTTCCAGACTCTGACTGGCATTCTCGAGTTGCGAAGGTTCACGTTTCAGCCAGCGTAGGCTGGCACCGGCATTGGCCACGATAGACATCAGCGGCTGATTGATCTCATGTGCGATAGAGGATGTTAGCTGCCCGACAGTCGTGGCGCGCGCGACGCGGGCAAGTTCAGCCTGAGCAATCCTGACAGCATCCTCAGAGTGGCGTTGCGCCGTGATGTCCGTCAGCGTGCCAAAATATTCCGCCACTTCTGGCCAGTTTTCGACGGGCTCGCCAATGCCTTTAATGTACCGGCATTCACCATCATCCCGAATGATGCGGAATTCAGCCTTCATGCTGACACCATCACGAACACTCGTTTCTATCAGCGCTTTAAGACAGTGAATATCATCTGGGTGAACACGACTCTGGAATTCAACCATTGACGTGCTGCTCTGTTCGGCGGGCAGGCCCATAATGCGTTTATATTCATCTGAAATCAGCTGTATGTCTGGATCCAGAAGCCAATGCCACGTGCCGGTATTACTTATTTTTTCACCGAGCATCAGCGAGGTCTGGCTGGCGCGAAGCTGTTTTTCAATTTTCCGACGCTGGATGTTTTCATCCACCAGCTCGGCGTACAAACGAGCAGTCTCAAGTGAAACAGCGGCCTGCGCGCCCAGCATCGACACTATCCTTGAATGTTCGGCGGTAAATACGTCCGGCATCAAACGATTCTCCAGATAAAGCACCCCGACCATTTGTGCTTGCCTGAACATCGGCACGCACATGACCGCAGCACCAGATGCGACCAGATAGTTGTCCTGACTGAACGGGCTGAACAC
Organism: Pantoea sp. T14; assembly: GCF_036663535.1. Lineage (NCBI taxonomy): Bacteria > Pseudomonadati > Pseudomonadota > Gammaproteobacteria > Enterobacterales > Erwiniaceae > Pantoea > Pantoea sp. T14. The sequence goes on along the minus strand of NZ_JAWUEB010000016.1, from coordinate 6,480 downwards.
TTCCGGTTTGCCCGTGCGGATTTCCTGCCCGGTGCGAATGACTGCAGATAATATTGAAAGCGGAAGATCCGTAGAGACCGGCAGCTCTTTGACGATTTTCACCCGAATCCCGTCAACAGTCGTGGTGGCCCTGGCCTGAATTTCTGGTACATCGCCGTCAGTCAGGCGGATAAGCAAGCAGTGCTGCGCCCCGGCTCTTTCAACCAGCATCACCATAAGGATATGAATCAGGCGATCCAGATTGATCTCTTCTGTCAGCGCACGCATAGCCGTTACCATGCTCTGCAAATCGCTGATAACCGCGCTTTGCTCAAAGGTCACTGTGTTGAGCGCCGTCTGTGGGTTCGGATTAGCCAGATTAGGATATAAGCTTTCAAGCTGGCGCACCTTCGCGCCAGCCCCCCAGCGTTCCCATGCTGACAGCGCACCCTTAATGTAGGCATCTCCAGCAAACACCAGGTTTCTGTCATAAGCAAAGCGAGCCGCCAGCTCGCAGGCCAGACCATTGATGTGATGAAATTGCTCTTTACGCGACAGTTCAATGGCCTTTTCATACTGCTCCATCGCCTGCGCTGTCTTTTCCTCAAGCCTCAGCAGCTCGGCACGCAGCAGCGCTTCCTTGTCTGAAAATGTTTTTTCATTCTCATTTGACCAAGTGACGATCTTATCCAGATGGCGCATCAACTGCTGACGCATCTCTTCGTCAAAAGTGTTGGGCTTAAGCGGTACGGAGAGAGCCAGCGCACTGTATAAATGGAAATCCAACATATGCACATGACCCGGGATAAATTCAGTCAACGGTGCTGCGTTCGCAAAACATTGACTGGCCGAGTCATACTCATGAGCGAAAAAGTGCGCCATCCCTTTGTAAAGACGTGACCAAAACTGCATGAGCAACACGGGTTCGATAGCATTTTCCGGCTTCAACAAGTTTAAAACGGGTGTCATAAAATGGTCGCCTGAAAACGTATCGCCTCTTGGCTTACGTAAGAACATAACGTAGTCAAGCTGCATGCCCAGAATCACTTCCACATCAGGGTATTGCGCCTTACGCACATAAGTTATCCCGCGCGTGATGGAGGTGTGTACACCATCCAAATGATCCCCGCGTGCGAGATAATTCATAACGACATGACGCAACGCCAGGCACGCGGATGTCCGATCCCCCCCTTCAACAGCAACATCAAACGTCGCTTTAGCGCACTCAATGGCGTAAGTCAGGGGCATCGTCCATACGCTGACTTGGTCAAGGGGCAGCAGCGTTCGGGCTTTATAACTGACAAAGTCGTGTTTATAGACCAACTCGCGCGCAAGCAGTGTACTGGCGAATCCACGGCTGTATTCATCGTATTGATCGCCACAGACAACGCCATACCAGGAGAGCGCAAGGGTCGAAGCGCCGCTGATGCCGCGGGCCATGGTCAGATGAAGCAGTTTGCACAGGATCATGAATTGAAGACGCGGACTGATGAAGGCAGCGAAAGTGCTGGCACTGGCCATCAGATTCATCACAGCTTCTGTCTTTTCACAGGTCAGCCGCGGCAGTGAACGGAACCGTGTATAGGGGTTTTTACCCACATCTTCTTTCAGCAATATCCTGGCTGCATCGCACTCTTGCTTATCGGGATAACGGTTCAGCTGTATGCCAAAAACTGCCAGCCAGGCGAGTGCTGTTTCCAGCGCCAACTGACTGTCCGACTGGCGCATATGAATCTCTGCAATCAGGCTGGCAGCCTCCGCTTTATTCGTCACATCACCGGGTGTCGTGAGGATTTTTGAGCTTATCACCAGCGCAGCGGTTAAATTGCCGTTTAAGAATTCGCATTCGGCCTCTTCAAGCATAAACATGCCGCTATCTTTGGTGCCTGAAAGGGTGTTGAGCGCGCGCGATGTATGTAAAAAACGCAGCGCAGAAACGTAATCGCCGGTAATTTTAGCCCGCTTACTCGCGTCAAAAATCAGCTGTGCAAACGTCTCGGCCTCGGCGGCTAACAGTGCGGTATTTTGAATAGTGATTAAATGATGCGCAGCCCTGAAGAGTGTGGCGCTGGTGATATCCCGGTTGGATTCATAGCTGTAATACAGCGCGGCTGCGTAATGAAAGTTATCTTTCTCTTCAACCGTCATGAGATTAAGCGCGCCTTCATGCATGCTGGCATGCATAAAAGAGTAACCCGTATCGGTCAGTGAAATGAGTCTGGCTGTCGCTGCTTGCAGCAGCATGGCTTTGATTTCTGCGACAGGTATACAAAGAATATTACTGATTATGTTCAGATCACCCGCGCTTCCTGTGCAGGCTAATTTTCCCAGCAGGCTGCGAAGCGGCGGAGGAAGCGTTTCCAGATGCTGTAATACCCCCGCAGCTACATTAGCGGTGTAATGACTGTTTCTAAGCACCTGAGAATCAAACGTCCATTTAGACGGGGCTTTGTGCGTTATATGATTATCCTGCACGGCTTGCCTGAAAAACTCACGCGCTGCAAGCGGGTTACCCGCCGTTTTTTCATGAATGATTTGCGCAAGCTCTATGGTTGCTGCACTTCGGGTGTGAAAAAGCCCTGCCAGCCAGTGTGCAATATTTTTTATCGATAGCGGCTCTGGCGTAATATCAACAATGCGGTTTGCGGCTGCCCGGATACGGGTAAGGTTAGCGGCTACGGCCGGACAGGGTAACGAAGCGTCGTCCCGATAGGTTACCACCAGTAACAACGGGATATCATCGCTTGAGTTCAGAAGATTCTGCAGCAAATGCAGGGTCGCTTGATCAGCCCAGTGAACGTCATCAATAAGTATGACCAGTGGCCTTCCCGGTGTTGTGAATGCCTTAGCCAGGCTGCATGCGACAAGATTTACGCGCTTTCGTGCATCAAGCGAGCCGGCGTCTGTCTGGAAGGCTGCTTTCTGGTTTACCAGTATGCCCAGATCGGGGATCAGGTTCACCGCAAGGCCGGCATAATCTCCCAGCACGCGTGAGATATGCGCTTTCCAGCGCGCCATCTCTTCAGCGGGAAGGCCCAGCAGATGTAAGGTCAGCTGTTTGAAGGCAGAGGTGAAAATTGCGTAGGGTAATATCGGAGAATGCTGGTCTGCTTTCACCATCGTCAGCAATGTTTTTTTGCTACGCAGTATTTTTAATGACGAAGCAATCACAGATGATTTGCCTGAACCCGGCGCTCCGCAGACTGCCACCAGGCTATGTTTTCCGCTGCTGCAGACTTCATCAAATGCCGCCAGGATGTCGCTTGCCTGAGTGTGATCGGAATAGAGTGAATCAGTGGATAACGTCGAAGGCTGCATATCCTGCAAACCCAATGCAAAGGATTCAATAATCCCATCAGGCATCAGATTTGACTCACAGCGCTTGAGATCGGCCAGTAACCCCTCCACCGTTTGATATCGGTATTCAGGTGACTTAGCCAGTAGCCGCAGAATAATGGAAGAGAGCACGACCGGAACGTCTTTGCGCAGCCTATGCGGCGGCAGCGCTTCTGATGCAATGTGGTGGTGAACCCATTCTGCCAATCCGCCCTCGGCATTGCCGTAAGGAAGCTTGCCCGTCAGTAATTCATAAAGAACGATGCCCAGGCTGTATAAATCACTCACCCGGCTGACACGGTGTGCTGTCCGTGAAGTATGCTCTGGCGACATATAGGCAAGCGTTCCGCCTGACACTGGCAACAGGGCTTGCTGTAGGAGATCCCTCTCCATTGATGCTAGCCCGAAGCCACCAAGCTGAACGGTGCCCTCGTCGGTAAAGAAAAAGTTAGAGGGCTTAATGTCGCCGTGAACCAGCCCTTGCTGATGCATCTTACCGAGGGCGTTACATAGCATCGCTGCGCTGTTGAAAAAGGTCCTGATGGTGTCAGGCGGCACGCATAAAGAGTCGGCCAGCGTTCTGTAAACAAAAGAGGAATAAATGAGAGAGTAACGTCCCTGGTAGAAAGCCTGTCTTAAAGGCTTAAGCGCCCAGCTTTCAGATAACGTATTGCGTAATGAAAACTCATTTTTCAGCCGTTGTGTTACCTGAAAGAGCGCTTCCTCATTCGCTGCAGTTGCCAAAACAAATGTTTCACCAGAACTGGCATGACGACAGAGAAACCAATTTACGCTGCCTTCCTGAGCCAGAGGCGTGAAAACAATTTCGTCACTGATAGCGAAGTCTGTTTCATCGGCGCTATGTAAAGACAATAAAATTGAACTCATAGGCGCGAAGACCGGATAGAAAACTCCAGCCGGATATGATCGAATAAAGCATCAATATCAATTGGCTTTCGCATAAAAGTAATGGCGCCTAAATTGATTGCGTACCAGAGCATTTTGTCATCACCGTTACCGGAGATAATAATGCCTGGGGGATTTTGCAGTCTCTTGATAAGCTCTCTGAATAAATCAAAACCAGACATACCTTTCAACTGGACATCAATAATGAACAGCGCAGCGTCCGTAAGCGCTGTTTCATTACATAAAAGATCTTCTGCCGATTCAAATGACTGCGTCGAGTAACCTTCCGACTGAAGCAGGTTTGTCAGGGCACTGCGAACAGAACGTTCATCATCAACAATGACAATGCGCTGCGACAGCTGCATGCTGTTTTCCTTAAATATTTTTTACAACTCCCTGAGGCGCTTCCTTAGGAGGGTTTGTCAGCAGAGGGCGGAGGCGTACCGCTAATTTTCGGCACACACTCATGACGAAACCAAGCCAGAGTTACCGGCTGACGATTAATCAGTCGCTTACACAGCGGAATAATCTGTTCGCCGACCAGCATACCAAACAGTCCCAGCAACGCAATGACTGGCGGAGCCGGTGAGTTGACATCCATAAAGGCGTAAATAACACCGACCAGCACGCCCATCACCAAAGAAATAACGTAGGTTTTCAGCATGATTAGCTCACCTGCTGCGTATTTGATAGATCGAGTGCCGGACGTTTATCAACAACATGCAGCCTGTGATCATGAGCTGGAACCCAGGCAGTGGCATCATGATGCAGCAGCTTTATACCTAACGTACTACCAAAAATCATTCCCAGCAGACCGACAAGCGCCACTGCCGGCGGAGCCGGAGATCGTACATTGAGCAGCGCATAAATAAGACCAATAAACACGCCCGCTCCCAGAGATATTAATAAAGGACTCATAGGCCCTCCTTTTTATAATGGCTGGCCAGCCGCGAAACGGACCAGCCAGCTTAGCAATTAGCGAACCGGTGCAGGTACCGGAGCCAGAGTCTGGTGTTCGCTCTTCTGACGGGAAGGCGCTTTGTGCACCATGGTGTAGGCATAATCAACGCCAATACCGTAAGCGCCTGAATGCTCTTTCGCGATATCCATTACCGCGTTGTACGTCTCTTTGTGTGCCCAGTCACGCTGCCACTCCAGCATCACCTGCTGCCAGGTCACCGGGATCACGCCGGCCTGGATCATGCGCTGCATCGCGTAGTCATGGGCCTCTTTGGTGGTGCCGCCTGACGCATCCGCCACCATGTAGATTTCGTAGTCGCCTTCCAGCATTGCGCACAGGGCGAAGCTGTTGTTACAGACTTCCGTCCACAGGCCGGAAACCACCACCTTTTTCTTGCCGTTAGCGGCCAGTGCGTCACGCACTTTCTGGTCATCCCAGGAGTTCATTGAGGTACGCTCAAGGATGTCCTGGCCCGGGAACACGTCCAGCAGCTCCGGGAAGGTGTTGCCGGAAAAGCTTTCGGTCTCAACGGTGGTCAGGACGGTCGGGATATTGAAGACTTTGGCCGCTTTGGCCAGCGCCACGACGTTGTTTTTCAGCACCTGGCGGTCAATTGACTGCACGCCAAAGGCCATCTGTGGCTGCTGATCGATAAAAATAATCTGGCTGTTCTGCGGCGTCAGTACTTCAAGTTTGCTAATAGTCATGTTTATGCCCATTGAGGTGAGTGTTGATAAATTCTGTAAAAGGATAATCAGCGTTAAGAGACATACATCCCCAGTATCCGAATAGCGTTATGTTGCTCTGCCGCTGCCCTTCTGGTTCGGTAACGGTCTGAGCGCAGTGTAGGAACCTTTCATTCTTCAAACTATTATCTATAGGTATAACTATACGAAGGTATAGGTATCCTTTCGTATAACTAGACGCTCTTCGTGCCGCCTGAACATAATCTCGCTACTCATTTATCCTGCGTGTGTAGCAGGAGATATCTTTGTCCGCAGCTATCGCTGCCGTTGCGGATCCTCATTAGGAGTTTCAATGGTTACTCTCGGTAAAGCAGACGTCATTTTGACTAACGGCCGGTTTCATACGGTCGATCGCGCGAATCCCATCGCAGATGCCGTTGCCATTCGTGACGGTAAATTTCTTGAAGTTGGTAGCCTGGCCGACGTTATGCAGCATCACTGCGAAGGCACCAAGGTCATTGACCTCAAGGGCCACACCGCCGTGCCCGGCCTCAACGATTCTCACCTTCACCTGATCCGCGGCGGCCTGAACTACAACCTGGAGCTGCGCTG
>NZ_JAWUEB010000015.1:0-244275 GCF_036663535.1 Pantoea sp. T14 | reverse complement strand
AAGTGAAACGCCGTAGCGCCGATGGTAGTGTGGGGTCTCCCCATGCGAGAGTAGGGAACTGCCAGGCATCAAATAAGAAAAAGCCCTTTGCATCTGCAAAGGGCTTTTTTCGTTTTGTACGTTAATAAAAACAACATTTTTAATCCTTTCCTGTCCTTGCGTCTATAAATTCTACGGTAAAATAACGTCTATTTAATCAATCGGATGGAAAGATTGACGTGATCGAGACACCGTAAAAATACCCATAAAAAACCCGGCGCGTGGCCGGGTGTGAACGGCATAATTGTCATCCTGTTAATGGATAACCTGCGACAGGAAAGCGCGCGTGCGTTCCGATTTAGGGTTCGCAAAGAACTCCTGCGGTGGAGCAACCTCAACGATTTCACCACGATCCATAAAGATCACTCGATCAGCCACGGTACGAGCAAACCCCATCTCATGCGTGACGCATAGCATTGTCATACCATCTTCAGCCAAACCGATCATGGTATCGAGAACCTCTTTTACCATTTCGGGATCGAGTGCTGAGGTAGGTTCATCAAAAAGCATAATTTTCGGTTTCATACACAGAGAGCGAGCAATGGCCACACGCTGTTGCTGGCCACCTGAAAGCTGACCCGGAAATTTGTGGGCATGCTCAGCAATACGGACTCGCTCCAGATAATGCATAGCCAGCTCGTCAGCTTCCTTCTTTGGCATTTTACGTACCCATGAAGGAGCCAACGTACAGTTCTGCAAAACTGTCAGATGGGGAAATAAATTGAAGTGCTGAAATACCATACCTACTTCTGTTCGAACTTTCTCAATATTGCGGACGTCATCGTTGAGATGGATGCCATCTACCACAATTCGACCTTGCTGATGTTCTTCCAAATGATTGATACAACGAATAGTCGTCGACTTACCTGAACCGGAAGGGCCGCACAATACAATGCGCTCACGCGGTTTTACATGAAGATTAATATCTTTGAGAACATGAAATTGTCCGTACCATTTATTCACATTTTCGAGCGTAATCATCATAGCATTGGCAGATGGAGTGATAATTTGTGTCATTTAAAAAACCTCAGTGCGATTTACGCCCGGTGTGAAAGCGCTTTTCCAGATACTGGCTATAACGCGACATGCTGAAACAAAAAATCCAATAAACAAGCGCGGCAAATACGTAGCCTTCAGTGGACATGCCTAGCCATGCTGGATCGACAGTTGCCTGCTGAACGCTGCTGAAGAGATCGAAAAGGCCAATAATGATTACCAGGCTAGTGTCTTTAAATAGCGCAATGATAGTATTCACCAGGCCGGGAATAGTTAGCTTCAATGCTTGAGGTAATATAACCAGCATCTGAGTCTTCCAGTATCCTAACGCTAGCGACTCCGCAGCTTCATATTGGCCTTTCGGCAGCGCTTGTAACCCGCCTCTTACCACTTCTGCGACATACGCCGATTGGAAAAGTATGACGCCAACCAATGCGCGCACTAACTTATCGATAGTGGTGCCCTCGGCCATGAACAGCGGCAACATCACCGAAGACATAAACAGCACAGTAATTAGCGGAACACCACGCCAGAATTCAATAAATATTACTGAAAGCGAGCGTACAACTGGCATGTGTGAACGGCGTCCTAGCGCTAACAAAATACCCAATGGCAATGCACCGGCGATCCCAACAGCAGCGATAATTAACGTGAGCGTTAAACCACCCCATTGACGCGTTTCCACGCGCTCAAGACCAAAATATCCACCATACAACATGAACCAGACGATAATGGGATAAGTAACCGCCCAAGCAGCGATATAGCGCCCTCTGTATGGCAAATTCTTGATGAACATCGGAACAATTGAAAGCAGGCCAATAATCAGCGTCAGGTTAATACGCCAGCGCTGCTCATGTGGGTAAAGCCCATACATAAACTGACCAAAGCGCGAATGGATAAATACCCAACATGCGCCTTCTTTCGTGCAGTCAGCACGGGTTGTGCCAAACCAGTTAGCCTGAAAGATTAACCAATTCAATGCCGGTGGAATCACACTCCACATCACCCAGATGCAAAAGAGGGTAAGCAGGGAGTTCACCCAACCTGAAAACAGATTCTTACGTGCCCAACTCCAGGCGCGACTTATTGGCGTGGTAGGTACGGGCGGTGTTTCATGTGTAGTAACAGACATAGTTATCCCGTTCTCTTAACGCTCAACCAGCGCAATTTTGCGGTTGTAGAGGTTCATCAATAATGAAATCAACAAGCTGATAATCAGGTAAACGCCCATAGTTATCGCAATGGTCTCGATCGCCTGGCCAGTTTGGTTGAGCACGGTCCCGGCAAACAACGACACCATATCGGGATAACCGATAGCTGCGGCCAGAGAGGAGTTTTTCACTATGTTGAGGTATTGGCTGGTCAGCGGTGGAATGATGACGCGCATCGCCTGTGGAATAATGACCTGACGTAACGTGACTGGATGCGGTAAGCCCAGCGAACGCGCAGCCTCATGCTGTCCATACGGTACTGACTGAATACCAGAGCGTATAACTTCAGCGATAAATGACGATGTATAAATCGACAATGCCAGCGTTAACGCGGCCAGTTCAGGAATCATCACGAAGCCACCGCGGAAGTTAAATCCACGCAGTTGTGGTAAATCCCAATGGGTAGCGGCCCCAAATCCCAAATGTGCAATGAATGGAAAAATGACTAGCATAGCGATCGCTACGGGCCAGGTACGACGCAATTGGCCGGTTTTGCGCTGATGCGTCCGATTAAAACGAAACATCCCATAGCTAGCGGCAACGGCTAGCAGCAATGCGATAACAAAAGGCCAGGTTCCCGCTGCGTACGTAGGCCAGGGAACGTATAAACCTCGATTACTAACAAAAGCCATATCAAATGCACTTAATGCCTGGCGCGGTCCCGGCAAATTACGCAAAACGGCAAAATACCAAAAGAAAATTTGCAGCAGTGGCGGAATATTACGGAAGGTCTCGATATAGATATTAGAGATTTTACGCAGCAGCCAGTTTTCAGACAGGCGAGCAAGGCCAATAAAAAAACCTAAAAAAGAGGCAAACACGATGCAAAGGGCGGAGACCAGCAGAGTGTTAGTTAAACCAACCAGAAAGACACGCGCATAGGTATCTGCTTCTGTATAAGCAATAAGATGTTGGACGATACCGAAGCCAGCATTACGTTCCAGAAAACCAAAACCGGATGTTATCCCACGATTAGACAGGTTGATCACTGTGTTGTGGATGAGATACCCCACCACCGCAATGACCGCTACTATCGCGATTGTTTGGTAAAGCCAGGCGCGAACTTTGGGATTACCGAATGAAAAATCCCTTTTCACGATTGGGCGTTGCGACATGTTGAAACCTCAATGACAAAAGCTTTGGTGGGGCACCGAAGAATACGGTGCCCGATTGGCGAGGTGTAATTAACGTACCGGTGGCGCGTATTGAATACCGCCGTTGTTCCAAAGCGCATTCTGACCACGTGCGATTTTCAGCGCACTGTCTTTACCAACGTTACGGTCAAAACTTTCCTGATAGTTACCAACCTGCTTGATGATGTTGTAAGCCCATTTGTTATCAAGCTTCAAATCCTTGCCAAAGTCGCCTTCAGCACCCAGCAAGTGCGCCATATCCGGCGTGGTAGGTTTGGCCGTCATCTGATCAACGTTTTTAGAAGTGATGCCCATCTCTTCAGCATTTAGCATTGCGTAAAGCGACCATTTCACGATGGTGAACCAGTCATCATCACCACGGCGTACCACCGGTCCCAACGGCTCTTTTGAAATGACTTCAGGAAGCACGATGAATTCGTCTGGTTTACCCAGCTTAATGCGCAATGCATAGAGCTGAGACTGATCAGAAGCCAGCGTATCGCAGCGGCCGCTGTCGAGCGCTTTAGCTGATTCGTCAGAACGATCAAAGGTGACAGGTGTGTACTGCATTTTATTGGCTTTAAAGAAGTCCGCCACGTTCAGCTCGGTATCGGTGCCTGCCTGAATACATACGGTAGCGCCATCCAGCTCTTTAGCGCTTTTGAGACCCGCTTTCTGATGTGTCAGGAAGCCGATGCCATCATAATAATTCACACCAGCAAACAAAAAGCCCATGCCGCCATCACGCGCGGAGGTCCAGGTCGTATTACGTGAAAGGATATCCACTTCACCTGATTGCAGCGCTGTGAAGCGCTCTTTAGCCGTCAGTGGGGTGTATTTCACTTTAGTGGAATCCCCAAAGACTGCCGCCGCCGCTGCACGGCAAACGTCGACATCAATTCCCGTGAATTTGCCGTTGGAATCAGCGTAGGAAAAGCCCGGCAGGCCGTCACTGATACCGCACTGAACAAACCCTTTCTTTTTAATCGCATCCAATGTGGTTCCTGCATGCGCTTGCTGAGCAACGGCAAAGAAAGAAGCAGCAGCGACCAAAGTGGAGAGCATCATCTTTTTCATAAAGCATCCTGTGTGGCGGAATCGTGTTGTTATGTATTGCGCACTTTTTTGTGCGTTTTTTCCTGTCTGCGGCAGTCAGCCATTCACGACTTTGCAAAGCTGATGCCAGGTTTGCAGAATCATGAATTCCTTAGAAAGATCTGTTAATACTCCGAAGCACTTAGAAAGTTCCGCTAATATCGCGCACCAAAAGGAAGCATAGCGAGCCGACTCGATCACATTTAGTGCAATTAGTTTCACTATATGGAAGCAGTGTGAGAAGAGCCTCAGGATAAAATGTACAGACAGGACTTGTTGCTAATAAGGTCGGGAGGGATCACAAAAGCTCATAGACCGCGCAATAAGCGGCAACATAGGGGAAGAAACAGAAAGGGGAGGCAAGCAAGGCGATGAGAAAATATTACGTTTGCGATTGCAACACTCGTTACCATTAGGCGCTTGATCGTTTCACGCGTTTTTATTTGGCTTTGTTGCATAAAGCACAAATAAAAACGCCAACCCGAAGGTTGGCGTGATTAGCAGGTTGAACTAAAAATCAGTTCATACCGTATTTTTTCAATTTCTTACGCAGCGTACCGCGGTTGATACCCATCATCAAGGCAGCGCGAGTCTGGTTGCCACGGGTATACTGCATCACCATGTCCAACAGAGGCTGCTCGACTTCAGCCAAAACCAGCTCATACAGGTCACTAACGTCTTGACCATTCAGTTGAGCAAAATAGTTCTTCAGTGCTTGTTTTACCGAATCACGTAACGGCTTTTGCGTTACCTGATCTTGTGAGTTAACGGTAGAAACAGTCAGTACGTCAGAATTTACGCGTTGTTCGAACATAGTTCTTTCAGCTCTTTATTTCGTTACGCAAGATTTTCGAAGTATGCCTCCAACGCCTCCAGCTGTTCGCTGGCATCCTCAATGGCGTTGAATGTGCGCCGAAACTGGTCATTCGGGGCATGCTCCTGGAGATACCAAGAGACGTGCTTTCGCGCTATACGGTATCCCTTGCCTGAACCGTAAAAGTCGTGCAGCTCACGTATATGCGAAACAAGCAAGCGCTTCACCTCTGCCAAGGGCAGCGGAGCAAGCAGCTCCCCAGTGTCCAGATAATGCTGGATTTCCCGGAAGATCCACGGTCTTCCCTGAGCAGCACGTCCTATCATCAGAGCATCGGCTCCGGTGTAGTCGAGCACCGCTCGGGCTTTATGCGGGTCAGTTATGTCTCCATTCGCGATAATCGGAATAGAGACACTCTGCTTAACTGTCCGAATGCTGTCGTATTCAGCTTCCCCGTTGAACAGGCAGGCACGAGTGCGGCCATGTATCGTCAGGGCTTGAATGCCACAGCGTTCAGCCAATTGGGCAATCGCGACACAGTTCCTGTTTTCAGGATCCCAACCAGTACGAATTTTAAGCGTTACCGGCACATCCACTGCATTAACCACCGCGGAGAGGATAGATTCCACTGTCTCGGGGTATTGCAGTAAGGCCGAACCCGCCATTTTACGGTTAACTTTCTTTGCAGGGCAGCCCATATTAATGTCAATGACCTGTGCACCGGCATTAACGTTAACACGTGCAGCTTGGGCCATTTCGCTGGGATCGCAACCGGCAATTTGTACGGCACGAATACCTGGCTCATCGCTGTGCACCATACGTAACCGAGATTTGTCACTCGCCCAAACTTCAGGGTTTGATGACAGCATCTCAGAAACCGCCATGCCTGCACCCATCTCATGACAGAGCGTCCTGAAAGGCCTGTCGGTAATACCGGCCATAGGCGCTGCAATCAATCGATTTCTCAGCTGAAGGTTTCCAATACGCATGAAGTCGGGATGCCATACTGTGTCTGCAAGGCGGCGTATATTACGCATTTTTTCAGGAAGATGAAAGGCCAAACTTTGAACAATAAGCATGGAAAGATCAAGCGAATCGGGATGTTGTAAGCTTACATTAACTTTTATTATTTAAATTCAAACAGTTACTGGTTTATGCTGGAATTGTGAACAAACGTTTTTCCGATAAAGTTCAACAAAATGCCAGATATTAAACGTCACTTAGCGTGATTAACGATACATGTGGCGGAAGAAAAGGGTTTAGAAGAGGGTTCGGTCATGTCGCATGTCAGGATGCAGTCAGGCGACGTCAACGCTTTACTCAACTATAAGGCGATCGTCCGGTGGCTGAACCAGACGGTTATTGCCGTGATCGCCTAATAAGCGGACAAAGGGCGGTAATTGCGCAGGCGAAGCGCTTACTGAATTTTTCATTATTATCCAGCGTACGCCTTCTGAACAAGGAAATGTGGTCAGTGAGCCATTGAAGCGATAGTAATATTTATTATCTGGAATCAGTTCAGCGAGACTCAATGGTTTATTAAGCATTTTCTCTTGATTCACTTTAGAAGGAACATGCTTTTAAACCGCCTCAACAGCAGGTTTTGCTTGACCTGCTTCGAACATGACACTGATAACGGGCAATTGACCTTGCTCGCTTGCATAAAAAAATGCACTTCTAACGGGAGAGATTTACTCTGGATGCGCTTTTCACTTGCCGCATGGAAATGGAATGGGCGTAATGTAAAAGTCTCTCTATCTCATTTAATTGTGCCGCCACCTTTAATACAAACCTGAATAGTATGACCATTATTAACAATGTTTTTTTGGCATAATAGTCCAAATTCAGAGGATTCAGCGTGCCGTTAACCACGCTGATAATATCAACAGGCAACTGATTTACCGTGGTTTTACAGGTTCAATAAGCAGCACCTAAATCACCCTAATGCTCAGGGGAGTGAATATTATGGGCATAGGTTAACGGTGCCAGAACCAGTAATAGCGCAGCCATGCTCAATTTAAATTTCTTTTTTAATTGAATAAAAAACTGAGATTGCGGTGCCGGTTGATGGCCCTATAAATAGTGATGGCGCTGTACCTGTGCGGGGAGTTTAATGGAGAAATTGTAAGGAAACGCCCTGGAATTTATTACCAAGGCGTTTTGAAAAGGGTCTTATTATCACTGCTAACTGACTTGATAATGAGCCTAAATTATTAAGCGTTGCGTTTTACGCCGGTAATTCGACACCACTCTTCTTTAACGGCAACCGGATCCAAATCGAACTGCTCTATATAAGCTTCACACACACCTTCAGCTTGGCTTTCCAAAACACCCGATAAGCCCAAATGGCCTCCTTGTTTTGGCAGCACACTGATCAGTGGCGCTAATTCACGCAGCGGACCCGCAAGGATATTCGCGACCACAACGTCAGCCTGAAGATTCTCTGGCTGTTGATGCGGCAGATAAAGAGAAAGACGTTCAGAAACGCCATTACGCTCCGCATTATCGCGGCTGGCTTGAATCGCTTGCGGATCGATATCAACACCAATCGCCTGCGCTGCACCTAATTTCAAGGCAGCGATCGCCAGGATCCCTGAACCACAACCGAAATCGATCACAGTTTTACCGGTTAGATCCAATCCATCCAGCCAAGCCAGGCATAGCGCGGTTGTTGGGTGTGTTCCGGTGCCAAAAGCCAAACCGGGGTCAAGCATCACATTGACTGCGTTGGGATCCGGCACATCGCGCCAGCTTGGGCAAATCCACAAACGCTCGCCAAAACGCATTGGGTGGAAGTTCTCCATCCATTCACGTTCCCAGTCTTTATCTTCAATCTGTTCGATCTTGTGGCGGAAATCAGCTGCTAATACCGGATGTTGTGACAGCTCAGCGACTACCGCTTTCATATCCGTTTCTGCGTCAAACAAACCAATCACGTCGGTATCGCCCCACAGGCGCGTTTCGCCCGGTAACGGTTCGTAGACGGGTGTGTCATTGGTGTCCTGAAAAGTCACTGACACCGCGCCTGTTTCTATTAACGCATCGCTCAGCGTCTCCGCATGTTCACCTGCGCTATTAATTTTAATTTGAATCCACGGCATAATGTCTCTCTTAAATTCAGTGTTGTGGCGCATCAACCGGTTGCGGGACACGTCCAAATAGATTGCCGACTAAAAATGCCAGCAGACTTAAAAGCAGGGCAGGTACGATGGGATGAAATCCCCCTATTTGCCAGTTCAGGCTCGCCAGAAAAGCGTAGCAGCCGCCGCCTACCACCATACCGCTGATCGCGCCTGCGGCGTTGGCGCGCTCCCAATACAGACCCAGAACCAGAGGCCACAAGAACACCGCTTCCAGGCCACCAAAGGCCAGCAGATTGAGCCAGATGATCATATCGGGCGGATTCCAGGCAGCGACCAGCAGCAGAATACCGAGCACAAAAGTGATGGTGCCAGACAAGGCGCGCAGTCGCGCTTCATTTTCCATTTGGTGCGGCGCAACACGCAAATAAAGATCTTTTACCAGCGTCGCTGAAGCTTGTAACAGCTGTGCATTAATCGTCGACATGATGGCCGCCATGGGCGCTGCCAGAAAAAGTCCAGCGGCTAACGGTGGAAGCACAGTAATCATCAATGTTGGAATCACGCTATCGGGTACCGTGAGATTGGGCAAAACGGCCCGACCAAAGGCACCCGCCAGATGCATGCCAAGCATCAAGATCACCACTACGATGGTGCCAAGAATAATCGCACGATGTACTGCTTTGCTGTCTTTATAGGAGATACAGCGTACCGCGGTGTGCGGCAGGCCAATAACGCCAAAGCAGACCAGCACGGTAAACGACGTAAGAAAGGTGGGGTTAATAATATCGCCCGGCCCTTCTGGCGACAGCAGTTTAGGATCGATGGCATGAAGTTTTTCCACCGCTGCGTGTAAGCCACCCGCCTGATGAATAACAGCAAACAGCAGCAGAAAAGTACCAATCAGCATCACGACACCTTGCATAGCGTCGTTGAGTACACTGGCGCGAAAACCACCAAAAGCGGTATAGAGCGCAACGGTGCCGCCAAAAATGAGCAATCCAGTGTCATAAGGAATGCCGGCCGCTGTTTCGAGCAGGCGTGCACCACCAATAAACTGGACTGTCATCGCCCCAATAAAAGCAATAAGAAGGCTCAGGCTGGCTAACCAAATAAGCAGTGTGCTGCCATAACGCGCATAGAGCATGTCATTCAGGGTTACTGCGTTGTATCGTCGCGCCAGGATAGCGAATTTTTTGCCTAATACGCCTAACGAAAGCCATACCGCTGGAACTTGCACCATCGCCAGCAGCACCCAGCCTAAACCATATTTATAGGCTGCGCCGGGGCCACCAATAAATGAGCTGGCACTGATATACGTAGTCGTAATGGTCATCGCCAAGACAAAGCCGCCCATCGAGCGGTTACCGAGGAAATATTCAGTAAGGAAATTACCTTGGCGCTGTTTACGCGCGGCAAACACCGACAGAGCGGCGATCCCCACCAGGTAGGCTAATAAAGGAAGGACAATTTCAGTTTCCATTTTCATCCTCCAGCGACATATTGCGGAATATCAGCCGCACCATCAACCAGCATAAAAAAATGAACAGCAGCGGCGCAAAAACGCAGGAAAGTTCGAACCAGCGAGGCAAGCCAATAATGCCGATTTGATTACCGCCCAGCCAGGCAGATAAGCCCCAAACGACTAGCCAGGCCAGCGTCAAATATAGCGACCAGCGCGCTTCTTTATGTGCCTGTAAAAAGCGAGGATCCATCATTCACCCCAATCCCAGCGGCAAAAGAAAAAGGCCGGATTAACCGGCCTCTCATTGTCTCAGCGTTGCGTTTATTTATCGTGCAGGCCGAGTTTTTTCTCCAGATAGTGGATGTTGGTACCACCGTGCTGGAAGTTTTCGTCGGACATGATCTTCATCTGCAGCTCGACGTTAGTCTTGATGCCGTCAATGATCAGTTCCGCCAGCGCGTTTTTCATGCGCGCAATGGCCACGTCACGGGTTTCACCGTAAGTGATCAGTTTACCGATCATAGAATCGTAGTACGGCGGCACACTATAGCCAGCGTAGATGTGCGATTCCCAACGTACGCCAAAACCGCCCGGCGCGTGGAAGCGGGTAATTTTACCCGGACTCGGCAGGAAGGTATTGGGATCTTCGGCGTTGATTCGGCACTCAACTGCGTGACCGCGAATCTCTACGTCAGATTGCTTGATCGACAGCGGTTGACCGGCAGCGATACGCAGCTGCTCTTTGATTAGATCGACGCCAGTGATCATCTCGGTAACCGGATGCTCAACCTGAATACGGGTATTCATTTCAATGAAGTAGAATTCACCGTTTTCATACAGGAACTCGAAAGTACCTGCGCCACGATAGCCAATTTCGATACAGGCTTTAGAGCAGCGTTCGCCGATGAAGCTGCGCATTTCAGGCGTGATGCCCGGCGCTGGCGCTTCTTCAACGACTTTCTGGTGACGGCGCTGCATAGAGCAGTCGCGCTCGCCGAGATAGATGGCGTTGCCCTGACCATCGGCCAGTACCTGAATCTCGATGTGGCGCGGATTCTCCAGAAACTTCTCCATATAAACCATGTCATTGTTGAAAGCCGCTTTGGCTTCCGCTTTTGTCATGTTAATGGATTCTTCCAGATCTTTGTCACTGCGCACGACGCGCATGCCGCGACCGCCGCCGCCGCCGGAGGCTTTGATGATCACCGGATAGCCGATGCGCTTCGCGAAGGCACGGTTCTTTTCCATGTCGTCGGTCAGCGAACCGTCAGAGCCTGGTACGGTTGGCACGCCAGCTTTCTTCATCGCGTTGATAGCGGAGACTTTGTCTCCCATCAGGCGGATAGTGTCCGCTTTCGGGCCTATGAAGATAAAGCCTGAGCGTTCAACCTGCTCGGCAAAATCGGCGTTCTCAGAGAGGAAGCCGTAGCCGGGATGGATCGCCACGGCGCCGGTGATTTCCGCTGCGGAGATCAGGGCCGGGATGTTCAGGTAACTTTTGACCGACTGAGCCGGGCCGATACAGACGGTTTCGTCCGCCAGCAGCACGTGCTTGAGGTCACGATCCGCGCTAGAGTGCACCGCTACGGTCTTGATGCCCAGTTCTTTACAGGCACGCAGAATACGCAGCGCGATCTCACCACGGTTAGCAATTACAATTTTATCCAGCATGGTTCGCCTCGTTATTCGATGACGACCAGCGGCTCGTCGAATTCAACCGGTTGACCGCTTTCCACCAGGATCGCTTTCACCACACCAGACTTATCGGCTTCGATCTGGTTCATCATTTTCATGGCTTCAACGATGCACAGCGTATCGCCGGCATTCACTTTCTGACCCACTTCGATGAAGGCTTTGGCATCTGGGCTCGGGGTGCGGTAGAAAGTACCGACCATAGGAGAACGTACGATGTGGCCGCTGATTTCCGCTGGCGCGGCTTCCGCCACGGTAGCAACCGGTGCAATAGCGTTAGCCAGGGCAGGTTGCGGAGCAGGAACAGCATAAGCCTGCTGCATCATCGGATAACCAACATTTGCAGGTGCACGACTGATGCGAACGGACTCTTCGCCCTCGGAGATTTCCAGCTCGGAGATGCCAGACTCTTCAACCAGTTCGATCAGTTTTTTAATTTTACGAATATCCATGAGTGGGGTTCCGTACTCAGTTTGATTAATTTGTTTGAGACAGGCGTTTTACTGCCGTTTGTAAAGCCCATGCGTAGCCGTCAGCGCCAAGTCCACAAATCACGCCAGCAGAAACATCAGAAAGATAGGAATGATGACGGAAGGGCTCGCGAGCATGCACGTTTGAGAGATGCACTTCGATGAACGGAATATCTACCGCCAACAGTGCATCACGCAGTGCTACGCTGGTATGCGTAAACGCGGCAGGATTAATAATGATGTAATCCACATTGCCTTTGGCCTCATGAATGCGATCAATAAGCTGGAATTCAGCATTGGATTGCAAGTGGCTTAACGTCACATTCAATTGGTTTGCTTGCTGCGTCAGATCGGTGACAATCTGATTTAGCGTGGTGTGACCGTATTTCTCAGGCTCGCGCGTTCCCAGCAAATTAAGGTTGGGACCGTTTAAGAGCAGAATGTGTAATTTATGCGCCATCTTGCTGCCATCTCCCGCAATCATTGAGGCATCGCGTAAAATACCTTGCCTCTCTTCGTTTGTCACCCGTCAGGGTAAAAAAGAAGACATGGCTTGCAATAAAGCCGGGCATTATATCCGTTTCGTAGCATTTCGCAGCAAAATACTGGTCTTATCTGCGAAGATGATTGGACGTGGCCCAAGGGCCACATCTTTTATCAGAGAGTAGAGGCAGAAAACAACGCAGGAAGGGTTAAAAAGGCCACCATTTAATGAATTTTTTGTAACGCCACGCTAATAGCAGTGCAGCAATACCGGCATAAATCAACGGTTGGGGCGACACAGTTTTCACTGACCAGATGTAGTGAATTGGTGCCAATATGGCCACGATATAGATGCAGTTATGCAAAGTTTGCCAGCGTTTGCCGAGCTTGCGCTGCATACGTTGAAATGAAGTGACAGTAAGTGCCAGCAGTATCAACCAACAAATAATTCCCAGCGTAAGATAAGGACGGGAAATTAATTCGCTCCCCAACAAACGGAGATTATCGACGCCAAGTTCCAGCAGGTAATAGCTCAGTAAGTGAAGGCAGGCCCACACAAAGGTCCAGACGCCAAGCAGGCGGCGTGTGCGGATCAACAGCGGCTGTTTAGCGTAGCGAGTCAAGGGTGAGACCAACAGCGTTGCCAGCAGCAATTTAAGCGCCATACGGCCAGTAAAATGTTGGATATCCTTGGCTGGGTCAGCGCTCAATCCTCCCTGGCTGGCTGCCAGGAAAAGATAAACCAGCGGTAAAAATGCCACTAAATGCAGCACCACCTTTAGCCAGGTAATCTGCTTAATAGAAAGGCGCACTCAATAATTCTCCCGTAGATCGAATCCACGATAGAGCGAGGCGACTTGATCCGCATAACCATTAAACAACAGTGTTGGCTGACGCTCGACTTTCAAGGATCCGCCGGGACCAATAAAACGCTCGGTGGCCTGCGACCAGCGTGGATGATTTACATGCGGGTTCACATTGGCATAAAAGCCATATTCGTTGTTGGCGATCTGGTTCCAGGTTGTCGGTGGCTGCTCACGCGTTAACGTAATTTTGACGATCGATTTAATCCCTTTGAATCCATATTTCCACGGCACGGTCAGGCGAATTGGCGCACCGTTTTGAGGGGGCAACGCCTTGCCATAGACGCCAGTACTGAGAAGAGTCAGCGGATGCATGGCTTCATCTAAGCGTAATCCTTCAACATAGGGATAGTTCAGCCCGCCGCCAATAAACCGATCTTTTTGGCCCGGCATCTGGTCTGGTGCATAAAGTGTTTGAAAAGCGACAAAACGCGCATTGCTGGTGGGCTCCGCAAGACTAATGAGTTTGTTTAACTCAAAACCAACCCATGGAACGACCATCGACCAGGCTTCGACACAGCGCATGCGATAGATACGCTGCTCCATAGCAAAGCGTTTAAAAATCTCATCCATGTCTAACGTAATGGGTTTAGCCACTTCACCGTCTATCGTCAGTTTCCAGGGATCGGTTTTCAGTGTGCCAGCGTTAGCGGCAGGATCGGCCTTATCCAGGCCAAATTCATAGAAATTGTTATAACCCGACACTTTATCTTCTGGCGTTAATGTCAGATTATTTTGATATTGCTCTGGTTTACTGAAATCCAGGGGGCGGCCAGCCGGTGCTGCAGGACGATCGTTGCCTTTAAACCAACTGAGGATATCTGCATTCGCCATACTGGGTACGCTCATGGCCGCAGCACTCAAACCTAAAGTTTTCAAGACCTGACGGCGCTGCATATTAAAAATACTTTCAGGGGTAACGTCGTTTTCAGTCAGGCTTTTGGTTGTTTTCATGCTCTATTCTCCAGACTCGATTTTGTCTTCCAGCATGGCTAAAAACCCTGATGCTGGCGAATTTCGCCGCGAAAATGTGAAATTTCCTGGCAAGTCTTGCCAATCAGAATACACCGAAAAGTTTCGCGATAAAGTTCAGCGGTCATCTGCCGGCGGTATACTGATCGCTCACACATTGCAACGCTGCCGCCTGACGCAAATTATGCTATTTTGCTCGCGTTTTCATCGGCTCGGCGATGCCATACAGGAACGTGATCTGGTTATCACCGCAGTAATACAGGCACAGGGATGCGATTAACCACCAAACTATCCGCGTTTATTACATTTCTCAGCGTACTGGCGATGTTACTTATGCTGGTAGGCTGTGCTTTCAGCGTTTTTTGGCTGAGCCATCAGCGGGTTGAAAACAGAGTACAAGTGCTGGCGACCGAAGTGGATAAATCACTTTTTAACCAAACACCCGATCAACTCAACGGCTGGCTATCTCGCTTGATGCCGGTCATGAATGCCGAGCAACTCACCTTGCACAGCGGTAGTCACACGCTGCTCACACTCTCTCGCCACGAACATCAAATGATTGAAGATCAACCCAATCGTTTTATTCAATTTGATGTGCCATTAATGCACCAAACAGGCGTGAGTTTACGTGTCCTGATGCTCGATCCGGCGAAAACCTGGCTGCGTTCTATTACCGCGGCTTATACGCTTGGTGCCTTACTCTCCGTTGTGCTGGTGATGAGTCTACTGTTGTTCATTATGCATCGCTGGTTAACCCGACAATGGCGAGGCATGGAACATTTAGAAGTGCGTGCAGATGCAATTATTGAAGGTGAGCGCCAGATAATGCGCAACAGCCATATCGACGAGTGGCCACCCAAAGCCAGTCGTGCGCTGGACGTGCTGCTGACAGATTTACAGGAAGCGGGTGAGCAGCGGCTTCGCATCGATACCCTGATTCGCACATTTGCCGCTCAGGATGGCCGCACAGGTTTGAATAATCGTCTGTTTTTCGATAACCAGCTGGCTACGCTGCTTGAAGATCAGGAGGCTGTCGGCACGCACGGGGTGGTTATGATGGTGCGCCTGCCCGATTTCGATATCCTGAATGAAACACTGGGTCCCTCCTTAGTCGAAGAATATCTTTTCGATCTGGTCAACATGTTGTCGACTTTTGTGTTGCGCTATCCAGGCGCGCTGCTGGCCCGTTATTTCCGCAGTGATTTTGCCGTATTACTGCCGCATCGTAGCTTAAAAGAGGCGAATGGCATTGCCGATAAATTGATTAATGCTGTCGATTCGCTGCCACCCATGCGCATGGTGAATCGTGACGATCTGATACATATCGGTATCAGCGCCTGGCACAGCGGACAAAGCGTGCCGCAGGTAATGGAAAATGTCGAAATGGCGACACGGCGGGCAACGCTACTTGGCGGGAATAACTGGTCGAATGGCGAAGGCAATCCTCTTGATGCCGGGCGAGGTAGCGTGCGCTGGCGCACTTTATTGGAAAATACGCTGAGCCGCGGTGGGCCACGCTTATATCAAAAACCTGCAGTGAACAGAGAAGGCAAAGTGCAGCACCGGACAATGCTGACGCGCATCTTTGATGGCGATAAAGAGGTGCAAGCGGCAGAGTATATGCCGCTGGTACAGCAGCTCGGCATGGCAGAGGTTTGGGACCGCCAATTAGTGACGCGAATCGCGGCTTTATCAGAATGGTGGCCGGAAGAAACGCTGGTCATGCCCGTGAATATAGACTCTTTGTTACAGCGTTCTTTTGTGCTCTGGCTGCAGAATATGCTGCTGCAATGTCCAAAAGGACAAAGAAAACGATTTTTATTTGAACTTGCCGAGGCAGATGTATGTCAACACATCAACCGTTTAACGCCAGTTTTTCGTGCGTTAAAAGCTTTTGGTTGCCGGATTGCGGTAAGCCAGGCTGGATTGACGGTGGTAAGCAGCGCCTATATCAAGCAATTACCGGTGGAATTGATCAAGCTTGATCCCGGCTTAGTTCGCAACATTGAGCACCGAACTGAAAACCAGCTTTTTGTGCAGAATTTGATGGAAGTGTGTAAATCGACGCAGACCCAAGTTTTTGCCACAGGCGTACGAACGCGCGCCGAATGGCAAACGCTGGTGGGCTTAGGTGTAGCAGGGGGGCAAGGCGACCTATTTGCGCCATCTCAACCGGTAAACAGTAACGTTAAAAAGTATTCTCAACGTTATCGTATTTAGCCCATTGCGCCGCTTTATAGGCTTTACACTCGCTTTTTTGCCAATGAACCTAACGCAGAGTCCAGAATATCTGGCCGGAAATGTTAAAGTTTATGTCGAAGCTCTTCTGAAACATTGCAGCTAAAAGCGGCTAACAGGGCGTCATTTCGCCATTCCGCTGGTGCAGAAGCCTCGTACAGATAACTTAAACGCAATTTGGCGTGTTTTTTCACCGAAGCAGAACGTTTTTGCGCCTTGTGGCAGCTTCGTGTGGTTGGTAAAGTAAGCGGATTTTATTTTCCGCCCCCAGCTTGCAGGATTATCCCTTAGTATGTTTAAAAAATTTCGTGGCATGTTTTCCAATGACTTGTCCATTGACCTGGGTACCGCGAATACCCTGATTTATGTGAAAGGACAAGGCATCGTGCTGAACGAGCCCTCCGTGGTTGCTATCCGCCAGGATCGAGCCGGTTCACCGAAAAGTGTTGCGGCCGTCGGTCATGACGCAAAACAGATGCTTGGCCGTACGCCAGGTAATATCGCAGCCATTCGCCCGATGAAAGACGGCGTTATCGCTGATTTCTTCGTCACCGAAAAAATGCTGCAACACTTTATTAAACAAGTGCATAGCAACAGCTTTATGCGTCCCAGCCCACGCGTGCTGGTCTGCGTGCCGGTGGGGGCGACGCAGGTAGAACGTCGTGCCATCCGCGAATCTGCTCAAGGTGCTGGTGCGCGTGAAGTGTTCCTGATTGAAGAGCCAATGGCTGCGGCAATCGGTGCTGGCCTGCCTGTCTCTGAAGCAACCGGTTCAATGGTGGTTGATATCGGTGGCGGTACGACAGAAGTGGCTGTGATCTCCCTGAACGGTGTGGTTTATTCCTCTTCCGTGCGCATCGGTGGTGACCGCTTCGATGAAGCTATTATTAATTATGTGCGTCGTAACTACGGTTCATTGATTGGTGAAGCGACCGCAGAACGTATCAAGCATGAGATCGGTTCAGCCTATCCGGGCGATGAAGTGCGTGAAATTGAAGTGCGTGGTCGTAACCTTGCTGAAGGTGTACCGCGCGGCTTTACGCTGAACTCCAATGAAATTCTTGAAGCGTTGCAAGAGCCACTGACCGGTATCGTTAGTGCGGTAATGGTTGCGTTGGAACAATGTCCGCCAGAACTGGCGTCTGATATTTCCGAACGCGGCATGGTATTGACTGGCGGTGGTGCGTTGCTGCGTAATTTGGATCGTCTGCTGATGGAAGAAACCGGTATTCCGGTGGTTGTCGCAGAAGATCCATTAACTTGCGTAGCACGCGGCGGCGGTAAAGCACTGGAAATGATCGACATGCATGGCGGCGATCTGTTCAGCGAAGAATAATCGCCTCAACCGGCTGAGACCGTGAATTATCATGCGCAGGGAATAGCGTGTAAACCGGCGCGGCACGCGTCGGTTAGATACGTCCAGCCCAAGGGAGTACGGTCATTACCGTGCTTCCTTACCTGTTGTCGAGGAACACGCAGATTATATGAAGCCGATTTTTAGCAGGGGGCCTTCCCTGCAGTTGCGTCTTTTTTTGGCGGTGATTGTGGCAATAGCTATCATTATTGCCGACAGCCGTGTGAGTTCATTCAATCAAATACGCAACTATCTGGATACGTCGGTCAGTCCGTTTTACTTTCTGGCTAACGGGCCACGCCAGCTTTTAGACGGCGTGTCAGAAACGCTGGCATCGCGTCAGCAGCTTGAGCTGGAAAACAAAGCCTTACGTCGCGAACTCTTCCTGAAAAATAGTGACCTGTTAATGCTGGGGCAATATAAGCAGGAAAACGCACGTCTGCGTGAACTGTTGGGTTCACCGCTACGTCAGGATGAGCAAAAAATGGTGACGCAGGTGATCTCCACCGGCACCGATCCTTATACCGATCAAGTGGTCATCGACAAAGGCAGTGTTAACGGTGTTTATGAAGGTCAGCCCGTTATCAGTGATAAAGGCGTAGTAGGGCAAGTGATTGCCGTAGGGCAAGTCTCCAGCCGCGTGTTGCTGATTTGTGATGCATCGCATGCGTTACCTATCCAGGTGTTGCGTAACGATATTCGTGTTATTGCGGCCGGAAATGGCTGCACCGAAGATCTGCAACTTGAGCATCTGCCAGGTAATACTGATATCCGTGTAGGTGATGTGTTAGTCACATCAGGATTAGGCGGGCGCTTCCCGGAAGGTTATCCGGTTGGTGTGGTCTCTTCCGTGAAAGTGGATACGCAACGTGCTTACACTGTGATTCAGGCGCGTCCAGCCGCAGGTTTGCAGCGTCTGCGCTATTTGCTGCTGCTGTGGGGAGCCGATCGCAATGGGGATATGCCTATGGCGCCGGCAGATGTCCATCGTGTTGCTAACGAACGATTGATGCAGATGATGCCGCAAGTTTTACCGCCTGCGGGAGAAATGGGTCCACCGGCACCTGCTGTGCAGATGGGACCTCCAGCACCAACGCGTAACGAAGGCAACACACAAGGTACGCCAGCCCGCTCACGCGGAGGTCAGCCTTGAGTCGATATCGCAGCCAGGGACGTTGGGTTATCTGGCTGTCTTTTCTGGTTGCTCTCATCTTGCAAATCATGCCATGGCCGGACCAGCTCTATATGTTCCGGCCTTCATGGCTTTTGTTAATTCTCATCTATTGGGTTTTAGCGCTACCGCATCGGGTAAACGTAGGTAGTGGATTTTTGATGGGTGCAATCATGGATTTGATTGCCGGTTCGACGCTCGGTGTACGCGCGTTAGCGCTAAGCATCATCGCCTACCTTGTAGCCTTTAAATTCCAGCTTTTCCGTAACTTAGCGTTGTGGCAGCAGGCGTTAATGGTTATGGTGCTGTCGCTGGCGATGGATGTGATTGTATTCTGGGCGGAATTCTTAGTGATCAACGTCTCATTTCGACCCGAGATTTTCTGGAGCAGTGTCGTCGACGGTATTCTCTGGCCTTGGCTATTCTTATTAATGAGAAAGATTCGTCGTCAGTTCGCTGTTCAATAAGGAAATTTATGGTATCCCTTTATTTGGCTTCCGGTTCACCGCGTCGGCGTGAGCTGTTGACTCAGCTTGGCCTCACATTTGAACGTCTCATTACCGATGTAGAAGAGCAGCGTCAGCCGAATGAAGCGGCTGATGCCTATGTTCGCCGTCTGGCGAATGACAAAGCTCGCGCGGGCGTTATGTTGGCTGAGCATGATTTACCCGTGCTGGGCGCGGACACGATCGTGGTGTTAAACGGCGAAGTGCTCGAAAAACCGCGCAACGCAGAACATGCGGCAGAAATGCTGGGCAAACTTTCAGGGCAAACGCATCAAGTGATGACCGCCGTCGCGCTGGTTGATCGTCAGCAAGCGCTGGATTGTCTGGTTACAACTGATGTCACGTTTCGAAACTTAACCGCATCAGATATTCGCGAGTACATTACGACCGGCGAGCCGATGGATAAAGCCGGGGCATACGGCATTCAGGGCATAGGTGGAAACTTTGTCCGCAAAATCAATGGAAGCTATCACGCGGTTGTCGGATTACCTTTGGTTGAGACAGGAGAGTTATTCAGCCATTTTCAGTCACTGCGTGCCTTAAGGGGACAACAATGACGGCTGAACTGCTGGTAAACGTCACGCCATCCGAAACGCGCGTCGCTTATATTGACGGCGGCATTCTGCAGGAAATCCATATCGAGCGCGAAGCGCGCCGCGGTATCGTTGGTAATATCTATAAAGGACGCGTTAGTCGCGTATTGCCTGGCATGCAGGCCGCTTTTGTCGATATTGGATTGGAAAAAGCAGCCTTCTTACATGCTTCCGATATCATGCCGCACACCGAATGCGTAGCCGGCGATGAGAAAAAGAATTTTATCGTACGCGATATTGCTGAACTGGTACGTCCTGGCCAGGATCTGATGGTGCAAGTGGTGAAAGATCCGCTGGGCACCAAAGGTGCACGTCTGACTACTGATATCACACTGCCGTCGCGTTATCTGGTGTTCATGCCTGGTGCGTCGCATGTAGGTGTCTCACAACGCATTGAAAGCGAAAGCGAGCGCGAACGGCTGAAAGCTGTAGTGGCTGATTATTGTGACGATCTCGGTGGCTTCATTATTCGTACTGCTGCAGAAGGCATCGGCAACGAAGAGCTGGCGCAAGACGCCGCCTTTTTAAAACGTTTGTGGACCAAAGTCAGCGAGCGTAAAAAGCGCAACCAAACACGCTGCCTGCTTTACGGTGAGCTGGCGCTGGCGCAGCGTATTTTGCGTGATTTCACGGATGCCGCGTTGGATCGCATTCGTGTTGATTCACGTCTGACCTGCGATTTGCTGTTGGAATTTACCAGCGAATATATTCCAGAAATGGCCCGTAAGTTGGAGCTCTACAACGGCAAACAGCCAATCTTCGATCTGTTTGACGTAGAGAATGAGATTCAGCGTTCACTGGATCGCAAGGTCGAGTTGAAGTCTGGCGGTTATCTGATCATCGATCAAACCGAAGCGATGACCACCATTGACATTAATACCGGTGCCTTTGTCGGCCATCGTAATCTCGACGAAACCATTTTTAATACCAATGTAGAGGCAACGCAGGCTATTGCTCGCCAGCTGCGGCTGCGTAATCTCGGCGGCATCATCATCATCGACTTTATTGATATGAGTAATGAAGATCATCGCCGCCGCGTTCTACATTCGCTGGAAAGTGCGCTAAATAAAGACCGGGTGAAGACCGGCATCAGCGGTTTCTCCGCGTTGGGGCTGGTGGAGATGACGCGTAAGCGCACGCGCGAAAGCATTGAACACGTACTCTGTGAAGATTGCCCGGTGTGCAAAGGGCGAGGCACCTTGAAAACCGTCGAAACCGTCTGCTACGAAGTCATGCGTGAGATAGTCCGCGTTCACCATGCTTACGACGCCGATCGTTTCCTGGTCTACGTCTCGCCAACCGTCGGTGAAGCTTTAAAAACCGATGAGTCACATGCATTGGCCGAGGTGGAAATTTTCGTCGGGAAACAGGTTAAGGTGCATGTCGAAGCGCTTTACACTCAAGAGCAGTTTGATGTTGTGATGATGTAGCGTCTTGCTAACGCTGGCCCGACCAAGTTGGTCGGGCTAAAAAAGCGCCCATGTTTGGGTTAAAATGCACATTCATACCGCTTATTTTTGTCTGATGACGGTTGGGTATGAGAATGAATCCTCCGTCATTCGCGGAAGGCAAGGAGAAGTGTGAGTGAGGCAGTTGCCGAGGATCTTGTTACTGCTGGTCGCGACAGTCATCGTGATTGTCGCGCTGCTTGTCAGTGGGCTGCGTCTGGCGATGCCGCATCTCGACAGCTATCGCAGTAACATTTTGCAGTTTGCTTCCAATGCCAGCGGCATGCCGATAAAGGCGAGCAAGCTGCAGGGCAAATGGGAGAACTTCGGCCCAACGCTGGAAATTCACGACCTCAACGTAGAAATGAAGGACAGCGACAAGCTGACCATTGCCCGGGTTAATCTGGCGCTGGATGTGTGGCAATCTTTGCTGCATTGGCGCTGGCAGTTCCGCGATCTGACCTTCTGGCAGCTGCATCTCGACAGCAACCGCCCGCTGCTGGCGAGTGATGAACAGAAAAATAGCTTCAAGCCAGCCCAAATCAACGAACTCTTTTTGCGCCAGTTTGATCACTTCGATCTGCGCGACAGCTCAATACGCTTTCTCACCCCTTCAGGCCAACACGCCGAACTGGCGATCCCTAAGCTCACCTGGGTAAACGAAAAAACGCGTCACCGCGCCGAAGGTGAAGTCAGTCTTTCCAGTTTTACCGGCCAACATGGCGTGGTGCAGGTGCGCCTCAATCTCAACGATAGCGAAGGTTTACTTAACGACGGGCGCATCTGGATGCAGGCGGACGACGTAGATGTACGGCCATGGTTAGGACGCTGGATGCGCGATAACACGCGTCTCGACAGCGCGCGCTTTAGCCTTGCGGCATGGGTTAATTTGCGTGAAGGCGAAATCTATGCAGGTGATTTATTGTTGCGCAAAGGCGGCGCGCGCTGGCAGGGCGAGGGGGGGCCGCATCAGCTGCAGGTTGATGGCCTGACTGCACATCTTTCACGTTATCAAAATGGCTGGGCGGTGAATGTGCCGCAAACCAAACTCAGCACCGATGGTATAGCCTGGCCCGCGGGACATTTCGCGTTGCTGTGGCGACCTGAAGACAAACAATTGCTGGGAGCGAATCAGCAGGCTGAAGTGCGCGTCCGTGCGACGCAGTTAAATTTAGAGCACATTGCGCCGCTGGTGCCGCTTTTTGCGCCGTTATCGCCAGCCTTGTTCGATAACTGGCGCGCCGTGCGACCGCAAGGCACCATTGAAGGGCTGGCACTGGATATCCCGTTACAGCAGCCAGAAAATACCCGCATGCAGGTAAAATGGCGCGATTTTAGCTGGCAACACTGGAAGCTGTTGCCAGGGATCAGCAAGCTGAACGGTGAAGCACGCGGCAGCCTGGTGAATGGTCAAGTGAAAGTGGATATGGGCCGTGCCGATGTGCCGTATGGCGACATGTTCCAGGCTCCGCTGGAAATTGATCAAATCACGGGGTCAATGAGCTGGCTACGTGATGATCATGGATTGACCCTGGATGGCAAAGATCTCGACGTACAGGCACGTTCGCTCTGGGCGCGCGGCGGTTTCCGTTATCAACAGAACAGGGGCAGCGAGCCACGCCTGGATATTCTTGCTGGCATTAACCTGACCAATGCCGGAGATGCATGGCGCTATTTCCCGGTTCCGCTGATGGGGCATAACTTAACCCATTATCTCAGCGGTGCGATTAAAGGCGGCAAGGTGGACAATGCCACGCTGCTGTTTGCCGGTAATCCCAAACTGTTCCCGTTCAAACATAACGATGGCATGTTCCAGGTTTGGGTGCCGCTGCGTCAGGCAACGTATGCTTTCCAGCCTAAATGGCCAGCTATCAATAATCTCGACATCGATCTCAACTTCATCAATGACGGTTTGTGGATGAATGCGCCAGCCGCAAAGCTGGGCGACGTTAATGTTCGCAATATCAGCGCTATTATTCCTGATTATCTCAAAGAGAAGCTGATTATTGATGGCGACGTAAGCGGCGAGGGCAGCCAAATTGCTGATTACTTCCAGCAAACGCCGTTGAAAAGCTCTTTGGGCGCGGCATTAGAGCAGTTACAGATTGGCGGCAATACACGCGGCCACCTTAATCTGGATATCCCGCTGAATGGCAAACTGGTGCATGCCAGCGGTAACGTGGTAATGAATAATAACTCGCTACATATCAAGCCGCTCAACACGACATTGACCAACCTGACGGGCCGATTCCGTTACAACAACGGTAATTTAGACAGTGAGGAAATGCAGGCGAACTGGTTTGGTCAGCCGCTGGGCGTCACTTTCAGCACCAAAGAAAATCCCGACGATTTTGGTGTGAACGTCAAACTGTTGGGCGACTGGCAGCCGGGCAAAATCACGCAAATCCCACAGCAATTTCGTAGCCAGCTCGGCGGTCATTTGCCATGGCAAGGCAATGTTGATATTACGCTGCCGCATAAAGGCGGCGCACGTTATGAGATTGGGATTAAAGGCGAAGCGAAAGAAGTAAGTAGTCGCTTACCTGAGCCGCTGGATAAAAAAGGCGGCGAAGCGATGCCGATCACTATCAAAGCCAGCGGTGATCTGAAGCGTTTTGAACTCAGTGGCAGCATTGATGAGCGCCATCGCTTTAACAGCCGGTGGTTGCTGGAACCGCAGTTGCGCGTTGATCGCGGCATCTGGCTGAATGATGCGAAACGTACACCCGCGCTGCCTGAAAACACCGGCATGGTGTTGAACTTACCGGCGCTGGATGGCGAAGCCTGGACGGCGTTGATGGCCGGTAGCAGCGACGGTAATGGCGGCACTAAAACGACGCAAAGTGCGCGACAAGTTGGCGGTGCGACTATTCCTGGCAACATCATTCTACGTAGCCCAGCGGTCAAGCTGGCGGGACAGCAGTGGCATGATATTGATGCGACGCTGGCAGAAAATGCCAACGGTAATACGCAGGTTTCAGTAAAAGGTAAAGAAATCCAAGGGCAACTGGCCATATCACCTTCTGCGCCATGGCAGATTGCACTCGATTACCTTTATTACAATCCACAGTGGGGTGATAGTCAGGCGAAAAGCGCGTCACCGTTGTCGCAGCAATCCAGCCAAATTAATTTCAGTGGCTGGCCGGCGTTACAACTTCGCTGCAGCGAGTGCTGGTTAATGGGCCAAAAATATGGCCGCATGCAGGCCACGTTGCAACCTAAAGGTGATACGTTAGCGCTTACTAACGGTTCAGTGGATACGGGTAGCTCAAAACTCAACATTCAGGGTGAATGGGTAAACCGACCTAACGACCAGCGCACTTCACTAAAAGGCACCCTGAAAGGCCAAAACATCAATAATGCGACCAACTGGTTTGGGATGAACACGCCGCTGCGCGACGCACCGTTTAACATCGATTACGATCTGCACTGGCGTTCAGCGCCGTGGCAGCCTTCAGAGAAAACGCTGAGCGGCACGTTAAAAACGCATTTCGGCAAAGGCCAAATCGCTGATGTGAATACCGGTACCGCCGGACAAATTCTGCGGCTGTTCAGCTTTGACGCGCTGCTACGCAAGCTCCGCTTTGATTTCAATGACACCTTCAATCAGGGATTCTATTTCGATTCAATTAATGGCACCGCATGGATTGAAAATGGCGTGATGAGAACGGATAACCTGCTGGTGGACGGGCTTGAAGCGGACATTGCCATGCAAGGCAAGATGGATTTAGTGCAGCGTCGCATTGATATGGAAGCGGTGGTTGCGCCGGAAATTTCCGCCTCGGTCGGCGTTGCGGCGGCATTTGTCGTGAATCCGGTGGTGGGTGCCGCAGTATTTGCCGCCAGTAAGGTATTGGGACCACTGTGGAACAAAATATCGCTGCTGCGTTATCACATCAGCGGACCGCTGGATAAACCGGAAATCAATGAAGTGCTGCGCAAACCGCGTGAAAACGGCACCAAGTGAATTTGACGCCGTACCGGAATTGCCGCAGGCTATGATTATCCGAGCACATAATGAGTGAGAAACGATGACTCTGAACCTGGTAAGTGAGCAGTTGCTAACTGCTAACAGCATTAATCAGCAGGACCTTTTTTCCCTGTTAGGGCAGCTTTCAGAACGTCGTCTGGATTATGCCGATCTCTATTTTCAGTCCAGTTTCCACGAATCCTGGGTGCTGGAAGACAAAATCATTAAAGATGGCTCCTACCATATTGATCAAGGTGTTGGCGTGCGCGCGGTTAGCGGTGAGAAAACCGGTTTCGCCTATGCTGACCAAATCACTTTGAATGCGCTGCGTCTGTCGTCTGAAGCAGCACGCAGTATCGTGCGTGAGCAAGGTGATGGCAAAGCGCATACGCTGTCAGCGGTGATAAACCGCTCGCTCTATGCACCGACTAATCCGTTGGATAGTCTGACGCGTGAAGACAAAATTGCACTGCTGCACCGTGTTGACCAGGTTGCGCGTGCTGCCGATGCGCGCGTGCAGGAAGTCAGCGCCAGCCTGAGCGGTGTTTATGAGCAAGTGCTGGTGGCCGCAACCGACGGTACGCTGGCGGCGGATGTCCGTCCGCTGGTTCGTCTTTCTATCAGTGTTCAGGTGGAAGACAACGGCAAGCGCGAGCGTGGCTCAAGCGGTGGCGGTGGCCGCACAGGTTATGAATTTTTCCTCGCCGATGAAAACGGTGACGTACGTGCTGATGCCTGGGCACGTGAAGCGGTACGCATGGCGTTAGTTAATCTTTCTGCCGTCGCCGCGCCTGCTGGCACCTTGCCGGTGGTGTTGGGCGCAGGCTGGCCGGGCGTGCTGTTACACGAAGCTGTTGGACATGGTCTGGAAGGTGATTTCAACCGCCGCGGTACGTCTGTGTTCAGCGGTAAAATGGGGCAACTGGTCGCCTCCGATCTCTGTACCGTGGTTGATGACGGCACGATTGATGGCCTGCGCGGTTCGCTGGCAATTGACGATGAAGGTGTGCCTGGCCAATACAATGTGCTGATCGAAAACGGCGTGCTGAAAGGTTACATGCAGGACAAGCTCAATGCGCGTTTAATGGGTGTGAAGCCAACCGGCAATGGTCGACGTGAATCCTATGCGCATCTGCCTATGCCGCGTATGACAAACACCTACATGCTGGCGGGTAAATCTACCCCGCAAGAGATCATCGAAAGCGTTGAGTACGGCTTGTATGCGCCAAACTTCGGTGGTGGTCAGGTCGATATCACGTCCGGGAAATTTGTGTTCTCAACGTCGGAAGCCTATCTGATTGAAAAGGGTAAAGTGACTAAACCGGTGAAAGGCGCGACGCTGATCGGTTCTGGCATTGAAGCTATGCAGCAGATTTCCATGGTCGGTAATGATCTGGCACTGGATAAAGGTGTTGGCGTTTGCGGTAAAGAAGGCCAAAGCCTGCCGGTTGGCGTAGGTCAGCCCACGTTGAAACTCGACAAACTCACCATCGGCGGCACCGCCTGATGTGTTAAAAACAACCCGCCACCCGGCGGGTTGTTAGCTTTTACGGTGCTGCTGATACTGCTCGGCGACCTGTTCAAAATACTCTGTCAGATAATCGATACAGACCTGTACTTTAAGCGGCAGTTTATCTTTTTCGGTATATAACGCATAAACCGGACGCGGATCGGATTGATACTGCGGAAATAAAATATCGATCTCGCCTGCTTTAATCTCTTCAATCACCCACATCATTGGCACGTAAGCGATGCCATTGCCCGCTTTTAACCAGCGAATCAACGTCAGTGAATCATTAGTGACGAAACGTCCCTGCGGTGATAACCGCGTAACCAAACCTTCCGGGGCGATTAACTCGAAATTGTTGTCAGGCCGCACGCTGTATTCCAGCCAGGCAAAGTTATCGATATCGCTGGGTTTTTCCGGCGTTCCCTGCTGCGCCAGATAACTTTTTGCTGCACAGACCACCATTGGCATAGCGCCAAGGCGGCGGGAGAACAGGCTGGAATCTTTCAATGCACCGACACGAATCACTAAGTCCAGCCCATCCGCTATTAAGTCTGGCGCGGGAATACCGGTGACCAAATTAACGCTAAGCCCGGGATATTCACGCAGCATATCGCTGGTCATGCCGGCGAGAACGTTCTGCGCCATGGTGGATGAACTGCCGATGCGCAGTACACCAATGGGCGTATTATTGAAGGCATAAAGCTGCTCATGAACCTGCATCGCTTCTGCCAGCATACGGCGACAGCCTTGATAATAAATTTTTCCTGCTTCAGTCAGTCCAATACTGCGCGTGCTGCGATTAAGAAGTTTAACCTGCAGCTCATCTTCCAGTTTCGCAACAATTTGACTGATAGACGAAACGCTAAGATGAAGTTGACGTGCAGCGGCGGTAAAAGAACCCATTTCAACCACTTTGGCGAAAATGGACATGCCTTTTAGTCGTTCCATTGTTTACTCTGGCTAAAAAGTGATTTAGATCACATTCGGTAGAAAACGTATAGTCAAGCGCGTTACTATATGCGCGCCGGGGTATTACCCGGTGATTCTTCATTGCCTGATATCACCCGATGATACGCTATTATTAAGCCATCCGTGGTTCGGATGTGGTGTTCAGCTGTTTGTTATCTTCGATAACATTAATGGGTTCAATTAGGCAACGGATTATCCCGGCAAGGTCGAACTAAGGATTTCTGATGAGTGTGCTTCCGGTATTTGTCATGTTTGGGCTCTCTTTTCCGCCCGTTTTCATTGAACTGATTATTTCACTGATGCTGTTCTGGTTGGTGAAGCGTGTGCTGACGCCCAGCGGTATTTACGATCTTGTCTGGCATCCGGCACTTTTTAATACAGCACTTTACTGCTGTGTGTTTTACCTTGTATCCCGTCTATTTGTCTGAGGTTTAAGTGAAAACGCTCATAAGAAAAATCGCGCGTTACGCGATTACCATTCTGTTAGTCATCATCGCAGTCATCATCATTTTTCGCGCTTGGGTGTTTTACACCGAATCGCCGTGGACGCGTGATGCCAAATTCTCAGCCGATATCGTAGCGATCTCACCCGATGTCACTGGTTTGATCACAGATGTCCCGATTCACGACAACCAGTTAGTGAAGAAGGGTGACACGCTGTTTGTGGTGGATCGCCCGCGCTATCAAAAGGCGTTGGATCAATCCCAGGCGGATGTTGAGTATTATCAGGCGTTGGTCAGCGAAAAACGCCGTGAAGCTGGACGACGTAATCAGCTGGGCACTTCTGCGATGTCGCGTGAAGCGATTGATCAAGCCAACAACGATCTGCAAACCAGCGAGCATCAGTTAGCGAAATCCATTGCTACGCGCGATCTGGCGAAAATTGATCTCGACCGCACCACGATCAAGGCACCGTCTGACGGTTGGGTAACCAACCTTAACGTTTTTGAAGGTGAATACATCACGCGCGGCTCAGTCGCGGTGGCGCTGGTGCAGCAACATTCGTTCTATGTGCTGGCATATCTGGAAGAGACCAAGCTGCACGGCGTTCAGCAAGGTTTCCGCGCAGAAGTCACACCTTTAGGCAGTAACGTGGTGTTACGCGGCACGGTAGACAGCGTTGCCGCGGGTGTGACAAACAGCAGCAGTTCGGTAGATACCAAAGGTATGGCAACCGTGGATTCAAATCTTGAATGGGTACGTTTGGCACAACGTGTGCCGGTACGTATTCGTCTCGATCAGCAGCCCGGTAATCGCTTCCCGGCGGGCACCACCGCAACAGTGGTTATCACCGGAAAAGAGGATCGCCAACATACCAATGCCTCGCCGATGAGCAAGCTGTTCAATCGCCTGCGTGAGTTCGGTTAAGGGTTATGATTGAGTTTCTGCGTTTCCCGGTAAAGCTCAGTTTCGCGCTGGTCGCAGCGTTGATGATCGGCTTTCACCTCAATCTTGAAACGCCACGCTGGGCGGTGATGACCGCAGGGATTGTCGCTGGCGGCACCGCCTTTGCTGCAGGTGGCGATCCCTATTCTGGCGCGCTGCGCTATCGCGGCATCCTCCGTATTATCGGTACTTTCATTGGTTGTATCGCTGCGCTAACCATCATGATTGCGACCGTGCGTGCGCCGGTGGTGATGCTACTACTGTGCTGCATCTGGGCCGGTTTATGCGTTTGGCTCTCCTCGCTGATTAAAGTTGAAAACTCTTATGCGCTGGGATTAGCCGGGTATACCGCGTTGATTATCGTGGTTACTGCGGATGCCAGCGGCGGCCTGACGTTAGCACCGCAATATGCCGTAGAGCGTTGCAGCGAAATCGTTTTAGGGATCTTGTGTGCGATCCTCGCCGACATGATCTTCTCACCGCGATCGATTAAAAAAGTGATCGATCAGGAAGTTGATTCACTGCTGGTGGCGCACTACAAATTGCTGCAACTCTGCGTTGCACATGGTGATAAAGAAGAAGTGGATAAAGCGTGGGCCGCCTTGGTGCGTCGTACCACTGCACTTAACAGCATGCGCAGCCAGCTGATGATGGAATCTTCGCGCTGGCAGAACGCTAATCGCCGCCTGCAAATGCTGAATACCTTATCGCTGACGCTGATTACCCAAGCGGCGGAAACGTTTTTGATACAAAACGCCCGACCAGATTACATCGCGCCGCAGTATCGTTTGCTGATTGAAAAAGAGGTTGAAAGCGTCGAAGACGTGCACCAGCGTATGAAGATTATGCGTCGGGTGCTGGGCGTCAGCAGTAAAACCTCGCCGCTCACGCTGGCGAGCTGGGTCGGCGCAGCCACAGAATATTTGCTGTTGATCAACGGCATCAGAAGTAATAGTCGTATCACCGCGCTGGAAGAGGAGATTTTACAGCGTGAGGTAGTGATTCAGGCACGATCAGCAGAAACGCATCATGCAATGATCAACGGTATCCGTACCTTTGTAGCAACGGCGCTGGGCTCGTTGTTTTGGCTCTATACCGGATGGACTTCTGGTAGCGGCTGCATGGTGATGCTGGCAGTCATTACCGCGCTGGCGATGCGTATGCCAAATCCGTTGATGATGGCCAAAGACTTTCTGTATGGCATGACGGTGGCGGTGCCATTGGGTGCACTCTACTTTATGTATGTGTTGCCGGGCACCCAGCAAAGCGCGCTCCTGTTGTGTATTGCCATTGGATTGCTGGGTTTCATCGGCGGTATCTTTGTTCAGCGACGCCAGTTGGGTACGCTGGGTGCGCTGATCGGCACCATCAACGTGCTGGTGCTGGATAATCCGATGCAGTTCGAGTTCAACGTTTTCCTCGATAACGTGTTGGGCCAGGTCATTGGTTGTTTTGTGGCGATGATGGTAATTCTGCTGATTCGCGATAAATCAAAAGAGCGCACCGGCCGCAAGTTGTTGAACCGCTTCATGTATGCAGCCGTATCAGCGATGACCACCAATCAGGCACGACGTCGTGAAAACCACCTGCCTGCGCTCTATCAGCAACTCTTTCTACTGTTGAATCTGTTTCCTGGCGATATAGATAAGTACCGCATCGCGCTCACGTTGATTATCGGTCATCAGCGTCTACGTAATGCCGAAGTGCCGGTTAATGCTGACTTATCGGCCTATCATCGCCAGCTTCGCTATACCGCTGATCGAGTGATCTCTGCCAGCAGCGATGACAAGCGGCGTTATTACTTTGAGCGTTTGCTGCAAGAACTGGATGTTTATCAAGAAAAATTGCAGCAGTACGAAGCGCCAGCTAGCGTCACTGAGCCGGTAAAACGGCTGGCGCTGATGTTAAGTAAATACCAGAATACGCTCATCCAAATCTGAAACTGGCCGCTGCGTACAGCAGCGGCCTGCGCAATGCCACTCCTTCATAAAACCTGTCGCTTTTGCCAACTATACTTTCTTAACGGAAAGTGAAACTGACAGGAGCGAATCAATGAGTACTTCACTACAAGACAGCGAACTGTTTCAGACCGGCTACCTGGCTGATGGCAAATGGCATCACGCTGCCGCTACCTTTGACGTGACCAATCCCGCTACAGGCGAGGTAATAGCGCAGGTCGCAAAAGCAGGGAAAAGCGAAACCGAACAGGCGATTGCTGCGGCTGAACGCGCCTTTCCTGCCTGGCGAGCGCAAACGGCTAAAGCCCGCGCAGACATTCTTAATCGCTGGTATCAGCTGATGATTGAGAACAAACACTGGCTTGGTCAGCTAATGACGGCTGAACAAGGTAAGCCTGTAAAAGAAGCCGAAGGCGAAGTGGAATATGCCGCCAGTTTTATTCAGTGGTTTGCTGAGCAGGCCAAGCGTGCAAATGGTGAAATTATTCCTCCGGCCAAAGCGGGATCGCGCATTCTTGCTACACGTGAACCGATTGGTGTGGTGGCCGCTATCACGCCATGGAATTTCCCCATGGCAATGCTGACGCGCAAGCTGGGACCCGCACTGGCAGCGGGCTGTACCGGTATTATTAAACCCGCAAATAACACGCCGTTGAGTGCGTTTGCCTTGCTGGCGTTGGCAAAAAAAGCGGGCGTGCCGGATGGCGTATTGAATGCTGTCGCTGGCGACACACATGCTATCAGCGACGCGATCATGGCCAGCAAAGTGGTGCGCAAGATCTCTTTCACCGGCTCCACGGAAGTCGGCAAGCTGCTGATGCGTAACGCCGCCGAAACCATGAAAAAAGTGTCGATGGAGC
Organism: Pantoea sp. T14; assembly: GCF_036663535.1. Classification (NCBI taxonomy): domain Bacteria; kingdom Pseudomonadati; phylum Pseudomonadota; class Gammaproteobacteria; order Enterobacterales; family Erwiniaceae; genus Pantoea; species Pantoea sp. T14. The sequence goes on along the minus strand of NZ_JAWUEB010000015.1, from coordinate 211,999 downwards.
TGGGCGGCAACGCGCCTTACATCGTGTTTGATGATGCAGATATTGATGCAGCGGTACAGGGCGCGATTGCCAATAAGTTTCGCAATGCCGGGCAGGTCTGCGTCAGCGTCAATCGCTTTTATATCCATAATGCCGTTTACGACCGCTTTGTTAACCAACTCGCCGACGAAGTGAAAAAACTTAAAGTAGGCAATGGTATGGAAGAGGGTGTGATTGTTGGACCGTTGATTGAGTCTTCAGCAGTAGAAAAAGTAGAACAGCATGTTAAAGACGCGATAGCTAAAGGCGGCAAAGTACTGGTGGGAGGAGAACGTCACGCATTGGGTGGCAATTTCTGGCAACCCACGGTCATTACTGAGGCGCATGAAGGGATGAAACTGGCACAGGAAGAGACGTTTGGTCCTGTGGCAGCATGCTTCCGCTTTGATGATGAAGATGACGTTATTCGCCGCGCTAATGACACAGAGTTTGGCCTGGCTGCCTACTTCTATACGCAGAATTTGCAGCGCGTTTTCCGCGTTTCAGCCGCGCTGGAAAGCGGCATGATTGGTATTAATGAATGCGCGGTATCAACTGAACTGGCGCCGTTTGGCGGCGTTAAAGAGTCTGGATTAGGGCGCGAAGGATCGGTGCTTGGCATGGAAGAATACCTGGAAATCAAAGCGCTGCATCTGGGCGGTCTGAACTAGTTTCATCACTACGGACGACGAAAGCGGTCGTCCGCAGTGGGAGGATGGGAGCTGTCCGCATGAAAAACGAGTGTTTTGACTTTAATGAGATCGTTGATCAAGCCCATTTCTTTCGCCAGTTCAGCGAACGTTTTGCTTTGGAAGATCGGCGTATCTGTGATCTGGATGGATTATGGGAAGTTGTCACGGGTGAAATATTGCCTATGCCGCTACACATCGAATTTGTGAACTTAGGCAAGGGACAGAAAAGACGCTACGGCGCGCTAATTTTATTATTTGATGAAGCAGAAGAGGAGCTGGAAGGTCAACTCCATTTCAATGTCAAATAACAACGAAAAAGGGCCCCGACGAGCGGGGCCAAAGGGTTCGTCAAGAAACTGACGAGGAATTATTTATAGAGCTCAGCGGTGAGGTGATAATTATCACCGGTACGTGCTTCAATCACTTTATAAGCGCTGGCACCTTGCTCATCGGCTTTCTGAGAAAGCTGCGCACGATAATCCATTGGTGCGCCAGCCGTACCACTAATGGTGATGGTTCCCGCAGGCTGCATATTTTGTGCTTGCTGTTCAGTCACTAGCTGGGCAGCAGATGCGCCAAAAGCGATAACTGAAAGCAGGCTAACTGTAGCGATGGTTGCTTTGATTTTCATAATTCGTCTCCTCATTACAATCAACAACCTGCGGAATTCAAAGATGAAGCGGGTCGTCGATATGTGTCAGGTGTCGTTTAAACACCGGTTCGGTTAATTATTTATACAGCTCAGCTGTCACGTGATAGGTGTTGTCTTGATTGTTCTCGATAACACGATAGTGGCTGGCACCTTGCGCATCGGCTTTCTCAGAAAGCACTTCACGGATATTCGTCTGATCACCATCACGACCACTTACGGTAATGGTTTGATTCATAGGCTGTAGAGTCTGCGCCTGTTGATTTGAAACCAAGCTGGCAGCGCTAGCGCCAAATGACAGAACAGAAGCCAGACTTAATACGGCAAGGGTTAATTTGGTTTTCATGATTCACTCTCCTGAAATTTGAGGTGGCAACCCGAAGTGCATATGCGCGCTTCAAAAAGGCCGCCCGTTATCTGTTGTCTTGTCGCCTGAACTTAGTTGTAAAGTTCAGCCGTCGCGTGGTAGTTGCCGTTGTTGTAAGCCTCAATCACACGATAGGCTTTTGCGCCTTGCTGATCGGCTTTATCACTCAGCTTCTGGTTGATATCCATTGGCGAGCCAGCGACACCGCTAACACTTATGGTGCCAACGGACTGCAAATTTTGCGCTTGCGAAGTATTGATAGAATCAGCTGCAACAGCACCAAATGACAGGGCAGATAGAATACTCAGGGTGGCGATAGTGGTTTTAACGTTCATATATATTTCCTCGTCGTCTGTTTTTATCTTTTTGTTTGTGTGATTCGCATCACGAAAACAAGTATAGAACTAATAACGGAAGAAATTAATACTCTGCTAATAATGTTTTTTTGCGATTCTTTATCCTTATGACATATTTTAATAACCTTAAGTTATAAAAAGTGGTTATAAAATGAGCGTAGGTGGTTAATTTCATGTTAAAACAGTGACATGCATCACTTTATCTTTTTGTGCGAAAAGTAGTGGTCGATATGGCTGCAGGTTGATTTAGATCTGGGTAATGACGCTAAGTCTGTGATGTAAAGCAGTGTAAAATAGCGCAAAAGGTTAAGTTGGCGCAAAGGTTTAACCATTTTCGCGCAGCGCTAAATATGAAGCGTTTTAATGTCAATGTATTGAATTTTAATAAAAAATTTGAGTTTCTTGTGTAACAGAGAGAAAAGAACGCGTAACCGGCAGGTTAACTGCCGGCAGCCAAAGCGGGGTTTATAGCTCTTGTTCGAATAAAACCAGAATAGCGTCGTGCAGTTGTTTAACTGTGAAGGCGCGGGCAGGGGTGATAAAGATGGTGTCATCACCTGCAATAGTGCCAAGAATACCTTCTGATTTTCCTAAGGAGTCCAGCAAGCGTGCAATCAACTGAGCCGCGCCGGGACTGGTATGAATCACCACCAGCGCATCGTTGTAATCGATATCCAGCACCAAATTTTTCAGTGGACTGGTGGTGGTGGGCACGCCTAATTCTGCAGGTAAACAGTAAACCATCTCCATTTTGGCGTTGCGAGTACGCACTGCGCCAAACTTGGTGAGCATACGAGAAACCTTTGACTGGTTAATATTCTCGAAGCCTTCATCCTGCAGCGCCTGAACAATCTCGCCTTGGGAACTGAACTTTTCTTCTTTTAATAAGGCTTTAAAGGCCTTAATCAGATCGTCTTGTTTGGATGGGTTTCGCATAGGTTACCAATAAAAAAGGGGAATAACCGGGATTCAGCCCACGGCAGAGCGATGATTATGCATTTAAATGAATTTTTATTCAATTGGTTAGCAAGTGAGCTATCTGAAGCGGCCAGCGGGCGTGGATAATAGCAAAGATTTTTGTTCAGACCAAAACCGCGCTTTATGACGCATCAGGGCAAAGGTTGCAAAGTTGTTATACTATTGGAGATGTAGCAACAGATAACGAACACAGCCGTTCTCTGTCTGCAGACGGCGAAGTTGTCGGTCATTCAGGTAATGAGATGATAAGTAATTATTGAATCCGGAGATTAAGCGCGTTAGCACGTAGAATGAGCGCGGATAATCGTCATCGCCTGAGCTGTTGATTAAGGTCTGACTCAGATGGAATTTCGGCTCTTCTCTGCCCCACCTTAATAAGGAGTCACGAATGAAAGTTGCCGTCCTCGGTGCTGCAGGTGGCATTGGCCAAGCGCTCGCACTCTTACTCAAAACGCAGCTTCCTGCGGGTTCAGAACTCACCCTTTATGATATCGCCGCGGTTACGCCTGGCGTCGCTGTCGATCTCAGCCATATTCCTACTGCGGTAAAAATTCAAGGTTTCAGTGGAGAAGATGCCACGCCAGCCCTGACAGGCGCTGACGTAGTATTAATTTCTGCCGGTGTTGCACGTAAGCCTGGCATGGATCGCGCTGACCTGTTTAACGTCAACGCGGGCATTGTCCGTAACCTGATTGATCAGGTTGCTCAAACTGCACCTAAAGCGTTAATTGGCGTCATCACTAATCCCGTCAACACTACGGTAGCCATTGCCGCTGAAGTGCTTAAAAAACATGGCGTGTATGATAAAAACCGCCTGTTTGGTGTCACTACGCTCGATATCATTCGCGCCAATACTTTTGTTGCTGAACTAAAAGGCAAATCACCGGGCGATATTGAAGTTCCGGTCATCGGTGGGCATTCGGGCGTGACTATTCTGCCGCTGCTGTCACAGGTTAAAGGCGTCAGCTTTAGCGATCAGGAAGTCAGGGACTTAACCAAACGCATTCAGAATGCAGGTACTGAAGTGGTAGAAGCCAAAGCGGGTGGTGGTTCAGCAACGTTATCCATGGGACAAGCGGCAGCGCGCCTTGGCTTGTCACTGGTACGCGCCTTACAAGGCGAAGAGAACGTGGTGGAATGTGCCTATGTCGAAGGCGATGGGGAATATGCGCGCTTTTTCTCACAACCGCTGCTGCTGGGCAAAAATGGCGTCGCTGAACGCAAGCCATTGGGTAACTTAAGCAGTTTTGAACAGCAGGCACTGGATGGCATGTTAGAAACCCTGAAGAAAGATATCGCGCAGGGTGAAGAGTTTGTGAAGCAGTAAGCGTAAGCGTGAGATAAACAGGAAAACGCCCGGCTTAACCGGGCGTTTTTGTTTGCTCTTTGTCCCTACAAACCTTTTTCTACAAACCACCTGATTTGAAATTACGTGACGCGGGCGCGCCATTGGTCGCTGGCGCTTTCTTGCCCAACGTTTCCATTCGCATCTGGAATGGAGGGAAGGGCATTTCAATGCCGTGCTGGTCAAAGCCTTGCAGGATGAGCTGATGCAATTCATGGCGCAGCGGCATGCGATGCCCCATCTCAGCGGCATGAACACGCAATTCAAACAGTTGAATGCCCTGCTGTAAATCAACCAGGAATGCTTCTGGTGGCGGAGTATCCAGAACATAACTGCAGCGCTCGGCGGCCTGTTTCAAAATGGTCGTAACCTCTTCACTGCTCACTTTCGCAGGCGCTGGAATGGTTAACACCACACGTGTTACTGAATCTGACAAGGACCAGTTAACAAACTGCTCGGTAATGAACGCTTTGTTAGGCACGATAATCTCTTTGCGGTCCCAATCGGTAATGGTGGTCGCACGGGTATTGATTCGGGTGATGCTGCCGGTGAGATCGCGAATTGTCACGGTATCACCGATGCGAATAGGTTTTTCAAACAGAATAATCAGGCCAGAAATAAAGTTGGCGAAAATCTCCTGCAAACCAAAGCCCAATCCAACACCGAGTGCGGCGACCAGCCACTGCAGTTTCGACCACTCAATACCAATCAATGAGAAACCCAGCAGGCCACCAATTAACAGCAACACATATTTGGTTAGCGTGGTAATGGCGTAACCGGTGCCAGGCGTAAGATCAAGGTGTTGTAGCAGAGCCAACTCCAACAGTGCGGGCATATTACGTACCAGCTGCGTGGTGATAATAAACACCAGGATCGCAATCAATACTGAGCCAAGCGTGATCGGTTGAATGCTCTCGACGCCTTGTATAGACGTGTTCACATCCCACAGACGGATATTCTCAAGGAAGCCGAAGGCCGAATGAATTTCTGACCACAGGACAATCACCGAAACCAAAGCAATCAAGGTGAGAATAGAACGCACCAGCCGCAACGATTGCGCACTAATGGCATCAAGATCAATGACCGGTTCTTCTATCTCAATCGCATCCACATTTTGCGCGCCTTGCTCTTTCTCTTCTTCGCTGCGCGCGCGGTTTGCCAGTATATCGGCACGGCGTGCGCGGGCACGATCAAAGCCGAGGCGACGGCGCTGAATCAACATCCAGCGACGAATAATGTGGTAAATGATCAGCAACAGGAACCAGATCGCTACTGAGGTTTCCAGACGTGCCAACAGCGCCTGCGCGGTCGCCAGATAACCAATCGCCGAGGCGAGGGCGGCGAGCAGGGGGATCGCAATCATCAAATTCCACAACACGCGGTTAATGATGTTTTCGCCGTTGCCTTCTTTATCCAGATGTAACGGAATACCGGCGCGTTTCAGGCTAACGGTAACCAGGCTGATTGCACCACAGATCAGGATAAAACAGAGGCGGCCTAGCGAGGAGGAGAACTGGCGATCCTCGAGGTTGCTAAAGGCGATCAGCAGCATAATCAGCGGCACAATTAGGCCTATACTCAGCGAGTAATAACGCATTGCGCGCGCCACGCGGCTCTGGGGCCAGCGGAAGTGCACAATAAACAAACCGTTTTTACGTGCAAACGCAGCGCTGATCATAAACGCCCACAGCAGCGGCAGTGTGGCGGTAATGCCATCGCCAATCGCAACTGCGATCGGATAAGGCCAGGCATTTTGCAAACCATATCCCAGCGCGCCCCATAATACCGGCAGCGGTAACGCCACCAGAATCGACCAAAACACGGTGCGAATCGTCAGGCGAAAACGATCCTGCGTTACCTTGCCGACTTTGCTGGCAGAGCGATCAAGGAAGCCGTTGAAATGACGGCGTGAACTAATACTGAAACCCACCAATAAAACCGCGCCGATAATAGGCAGCACCGTGGCGCGGCTGGTAAACATCATCGCCAGCGCTTTGCCGAGCTGGCCTAAGGTGTCGAGCGACAGCAGACGCGACAGATCCTTAGCCAGCTCCAGCGGATAACTCAAACTAATGGGGCTGACGTCGGCAGTCCAGAAAAGGTAGCGATGTGTCGCGTCTTTGACTTCTGTTAACGCATCCTGAAGCTGCGTGTTAGCGACCTTCAGCTTGGTGATTTCAAGGATCAAGGTATCGCAGCCGGAGATCAGCGAATTCAGCAGTTCGCGCTGGGTTTTCAGCTGCGCATCAAGAATACGTTTTTGATCATTGGTGAAAGGCTGTCCATCGGCCTGATGCGCTTTACGTAACGCATCCTGACGTTCCAGCAAATCTTCATAATAGAGGCGCTGCACACGCAGCTGCGCCATCTCGTTATCAATCTGTTGAGACTTAGGCATCTCCGGTAAGCGGGCAACCTGAGCCCGCAACGCTTCGCCCAGTAAGCTCGATGCACCCAGCCATTGCGACTGCTCGCGTAACGTGGTGAGCGCCTGACGCACCTGAATAATTTGATTGGTAGCCAGTCGCTGTTGCGAAGCCACCAAATCCATACGCTGCGCCTGCTGATTCAGCGCACCGGAAAGATCGCGGTTAACCCGGAACTGATCGCTGATTGATGGCGGGAGATCGCCACTGTTTTCCGCCAACTGCTCTGTCCGCGCTAACGCCAGTTCAGCTTCGCGCTGGCGCTGGTCGTTGAGCTGATTACGCAGTAACTGAAGATAGTTATCTAACTGCGCGGCTTTGCGTTGATGCGCATCCGCGCGCATGCGTGCCAGCTCCTGGCGATTATTGGCTGACAGCTGTGCCAGCTCTATCTCATCAACGCGCGCTTTGTTCGCGGCATTTTCTGCCTGACGTGCGGCCAATTGCGTCTGTGATTGCGGCGTGGTGCCGCCGTTGCCTGCGCTTTGCAAACGACGCTCACTTTCAGTCATGGCGCGACGCGCTTCTGTCTGATCCTGCGGCAGTTGAGAGAGGGAGTCACTGATTTCACGCGCGCGATCTTGCTCCTGCTGAGCTTGCCGTCCCTCTTCCAGCAACTGGCTGCTGACCTGCAGGATCTCTTGATCCAATTCAGCGCTGCTCATCGTCGTTCGAAGAGTTTTAGGACTGTCGTTTAGCGAGGCAATTTGCTGGCGTATTTCACGGGAAAGGCGCGGGAAGTCATCAATAACTTGCTGATACTGCCGGGCCCGTTCCAGTGATTCATCACGTTCAGAAAGGGAATTTAGCGCAGCTTCAAGCGACTGAATCTGTTCCGCCTGTGCCGGAGAGCTTTTAGCGGCTTTCGCCTCTTCCAGCTGCTGTTTTAAAGAACTGGCTTCCGGAACGCTGGCCGCCAAGGCTGAGGTGCTGAGCCACAGGCTCAGCAGCAAGAAGAGGATCGAACGCAAAGGGAACACTCAATTTAGTCGACGATAACGTCAGAAACGTGGGGCGCCATCGGTAGCGTCATCGCCAGCGGTTGGCCCAAACGTGTTTTACTTTCAGCTTCCAGGCTTTCTGCCAGTTTTATGCGGCCTGGTGCGAACAAGTTAATGACCGTCGAGCCCAGCTTGAAGCGGCCCATTTCCTGACCTTTCAATAACACCACTGCGCCTTCATCATCAGCCGCAGGCGCAGGATAGTGCCAACGTTTAATCACACCTTCACGCGGCGGCGTAATGGTACCTGCCCACACAGTTTCAATGCTGCCGACAATGGTGGCACCCACCAGGATCTGCACCATTGGGCCAATATCCGTCTCGAAATAGCAGATGACGCGCTCGTTGCGAGCAAAAAGGTTGGTAATGTTGCGCGCGGTAAGCGGGTTTACTGAATAGAGATCGCCTGGCACGTAAATCATTTCGCGCAGGATGCCATTGCACGGCATATGTACACGGTGATAATCACGCGGTGCCAGATAAGTCGTTACAAACTCGCCATCGCGGAACTTCGCCGCCATCTGCTCATTACCGGCCAGCAGTGCTTCGAGGGTGTAATGATGGCCTTTAGCCTGAAAAATCTGATTGCCATCAATATGGCCAAGCTGGCTAATTGCGCCATCGGCGGGCAGGGCGATCAGGTTTGCATCAAGGTCAATCGGGCGCGCGTCATCTTTCAACGGGCGAACAAAGAAATCGTTGAAAGTGCGATAGCTAGCGGTATCAGATTTGCGCGCTTCCGCCATGTCAACTTTGTAGAACCAGACGAAGATGTCGATGACCAGTTTGGTCAACCAGCCACCGCGGCGACTGGCGCCCCAACCGGCAAGTTCAGTCAGCCATTTTTTCGGGAGAACATGATTCAAGCCGAGTTTTAAACGATCAAACACCTTAGCCTCCTGGCTATTTATCGTGACGTTAAGAAAAATGGGGGCGGATTGTAGCAGCGCCCCGGTCAGATGGCGAATACCGGCCGTTATTCTTCGCTGGCGAAGTTTTTACGCGTCTTTACCTGCGCCATGCTTTCCAAAATGCGGTGATAGTTCTCGAAACGGGAAATGTTAATTTTACCTGCTTCTACCGCTTCGCGGATAGCGCAACCCGGATCGGTGTCATGCTTGCAATCACGGAATTTGCAATCGCCAAGAAACTCACGGAATTCGACAAATCCACGGGTGATTTGTTCCGGCTCAAGATGCCATAAACCAAACTCGCGCACGCCCGGTGAATCGATCACATCGCCGCCATTGGGAAAGTGATACATACGTGAAGCGGTGGTGGTGTGCTGGCCGAGGCCGGAGGCATCTGAAACATCTTTGGTCAGAATGGCCGTTTGCTCTTCGCGATCAAGGCCGAGCAGCGCATTCAGCAGGCTGGATTTACCCACACCCGATTGGCCGGCAAAAATGCTGACGCGATCGTTCAGCGCTTCCTGCAGTTCATCAAGGCCGTTTTTTGCCCGACTGGACACCATCAACACGCGGTAGCCAATCTGGCGATAGATATCCATCTGCTCATCAACAAAGGCGCGTGCCTTTTCGTCCAGCAGGTCGGTTTTATTCAGCACCAACAGCGGCTCAATATCCAGCGTTTCACTGGCGACCAGATAACGATCGATAATGTTAAGCGACAGCTCTGGCAGAATCGCCGAAACAATAATGATTTGATCGATATTGGCAGCGATGGGTTTTACGCCATCGTAAAAATCGGGACGGGTCAATACGCTGGTGCGTTCATGCACCGCTTCGACGATCCCTTTGCCACCGCTGTGGGCAGGACGCCATAAAACGCGATCGCCGGTCACTAATGAACGGATGGTGCGGCGAATGTTACAACGATGGGCGATGCCCGCACTGTCTTCGACGTCGGCATGCATCCCGAAACGGCTGACCACCACGCCATCAGCAGCTTCACCAAACAGATTGTCGTCAGCTTCCGGGCGATCTTTCCGCTGATTAAGACGACGATCGTGGTTAGCACTTACGCGACGTTGTTGACCTTTCGACAGTTTATTTTTGCTCACTAACCCTCACACGGCTTTCGCCTGGTTTCGCCCCGCTGGGCAAAACGTCTATGATACACCCTAATCACAGTTAATGACGACTACAGCAACGGCAGGTAACAGCATGGCTACTGGAAATGAAAACAATCTGATCTGGATTGATCTTGAGATGACCGGCCTCGATCCGGAACGCGATCGTATTATTGAAATCGCGACCATCGTGACCGATGCCGATTTGAATATCCTGGCAGAAGGCCCAGTGATGGCGGTGCGTCAGTCTGATGCACAACTGGCGCTGATGGATGAGTGGAACGTGCGTACCCATACCAACAGCGGTTTGGTTGAGCGCGTAAAAGCCAGCGAATTTGACGATCGGTCGGCAGAGTTGGCGACCATTGAGTTTTTGAAAAAATGGGTGCCAGCCAATACTTCGCCTATTTGTGGTAACAGCATTGGGCAGGATCGTCGCTTCCTGTTCAAATACATGCCGGAACTGGAAGCCTACTTCCATTACCGCTATCTGGATGTCAGCACCCTGAAAGAGTTAGCGCGTCGCTGGAAGCCGGGTATTTTGCCAGGCTTCAAAAAAACCGGAACGCATCAGGCGCTGGATGATATTCGTGAATCCATTGCCGAGCTGGTTTATTACCGCGAGCACTTTTTGCAGCTTTAAGCGTCAGGCGGTGCGCAGGAAATCGCCAGTTTGTTGATTTAATCAGCAAACGCATCGAAAGCGAAAAATTTTGCTTTCAGGCACTTGCAGCAGCAACGATTTCTCGTATAATGCGCACCCCGTACCGGTGAAGAATTTATTAACGGTACAAGGCGCGGGAATAGCTCAGTTGGTAGAGCACGACCTTGCCAAGGTCGGGGTCGCGAGTTCGAGTCTCGTTTCCCGCTCCAAATTTTTTTTGATGACATAAAATCAGCCAGTTATATAACACGTTGATTGTTGTTGCTGTCGACGCTTTTCTAAAGGTTATCCACAGCGCTACACGCCGTCATCTATGCCATTCACAGCGATCTACAAAACTCTTTTAAACAGAGTTATCCACAGCTTTGATTAGCAAGCCAAGCGATAGCCCAATTCTTAAATAAACACAATTTCAGCGTAACCTATTGAATAATAAGTTAATGAAAATATTTCAATTTGTTATTTAAGCGACTTGATAATGTTATGTCGTTTGAATGACAACAGCTTTTTATTTTTATTCACAAGGTGTGGAAAAACTTTTTTGACTAGCATGTTGCTCAATCATGCATCACGCGGTAATCCTTTCTCCACTGCACGAACCAGCCGTTTTTGTTGAGCCGGCTGCACTTCAATAGCCAGCTGCTCACGTTTCTGCTGCTGCTGTAGTAATGCCCATTCAATATGCTCATCTAACAAAGCCTGTTCTCCCCGACGCTGTTGTAACGCTGCTACCACTTCCGTTGACCAGGGTGCATTGCCTAACGCGACAGCAATATTACGCAGCCAGCGGGAATGCCCAATCCGGCGAATGGCAGAACCTTCGGTAATACGCAGAAATTTTGCTTCATCCCAGCCAAAAAGATCGATCAACTCAGGCGCATGCAGCGCTGCTCGCGGTGAAAAATCGGGTTCATCACTTAATTGCCCGTAGCGATTCCATGGGCAGATCAGCTGGCAATCGTCACAGCCATAAATTCTGTTGCCCATTAACGGACGGAACTCTTCCGGGATCGCCCCTTCCAACTCAATGGTGAGATAGGAAATACAGCGGCGTGCATCCACTACGTAGGGTTCGACAATCGCATTGGTTGGGCAAATGGTCATGCAGGCTACGCAGCGTCCGCAGTTTTCTTCCTGTGGCGCATCAATCGGCAACGGCAGATCAATTAATAATTCGCCAAGGAAAAACCATGAGCCCGCTTCCCGGTTGAGAATCAGTGAATGTTTGCCGGTCCAGCCCAAGCCCGCTTTGGCGGCGAGCGGGCGTTCAAGCAGCGGCGCAGAATCAACAAACGGGCGGAAGTTAAGCTCGCCGCAGTGTGCCTGGATCATTTCTCCGAGCTTTTTCAGTCGATTGCGCAATACTTTGTGGTAATCACGTCCCAAAGCATAACGACTGACGTAGCCCAGTTGGGGATTTTTCAGCGTACTGGCAAAGGCGGCTTTTGCCGGAAGATAATTCATGCGAACACTGATGACGCGCAGTGTACCGGGCAACAGCTCGTGCGGCCGGGCACGCATCATACCGTGGCGCGCCATCCAATCCATTTCGCCATGATATTGCTTATCCAGCCACTCTTGCAGACGCGGCTCTTCCGCGCTGAGATCGGTATCGGTAATGCCGACCTGCTGAAAGCCGAGATCTAATCCCCACTGTTTAATGTGTTGAGCGAGTTGATGAAGATCGAGAGGGTATGACATGAGTAACCAGGATTCGAAGAAAAACAGGGGCAGTTTACCATATTCTGTCTGGCCTGCGCAGGCACTGGCGCAGCTAGAGCGTGAAGGCGCCGATACGCTCGGGATTACCTTATATGAACTGATGCTGCGCGCCGGTCAGGCTGCCTATGAGCACAGTCAAACCCATTGGCCTGAGGCGCAGAGCTGGTTAATTTTGTGCGGTCACGGTAACAATGGTGGTGATGGTTATGTGGTGGCGCGGCTGGCACAAGCGGCGGGAAAACAGGTTACGCTGCTGGCCTGTGAAGGGAAAAAGCCGCTTCCTGAAGAAGCACAATCCGCGCGTGACGCCTGGCTTGAGGCGGGGGGAGAAATCCATGCGGCCGATGCGAGCTGGCCCGAAAAAGTTGATCTCATTATTGATGCGCTATTGGGCACCGGAATCAATCGGGCGCCAGCGGAACCTTATGCCACTTTGATTCAGCAGGCAAACAGGCATGCTGCGCCGGTTTTATCCATTGATATGCCGTCCGGTCTGTCTGCCGCCACCGGCAGTGCGCCTAGCGATGTCGTTGATGCAACCCATACGTTGAGCTTTATTGCGCTGAAACCGGGTCAAATCACCGGTAAAGCCCGCGATTACATTGGCGAGCTGAATTATGCAGATTTAGGCTTGAGCGCCTATTTGTCCGGTGAAATAGCACCTATGGCACGTTTTGACGCCTGCTTTTTGTCACACTGGTTGAAACCACGTAAACCTACCTCACATAAAGGCAATCAGGGACGTTTGCTGGTCGTGGGTGGCGATGCAGGAACCGCAGGCGCTATTCGCATGACTTCAGAAGCTGCACTGCGCACCGGCAGTGGTTTAGTGCGAGTACTCACTCACAAAGATAACATCGCGCCGATTCTGACTGCACGGCCAGAAATTATGGTAGATGAATTAACCGATGAACGGTTGAGCGAGGCGCTGGAATGGGCAGATGTGATTGCCATTGGCCCAGGTTTAGGACAGCGAGATTGGGGTAAGAAGGCACTGAAAAGCGTCGCTGAAAGCGAAAAGCCGATGCTTTGGGATGCTGATGCTCTTAACCTGCTGGCAATCAGTGCGGAGAAACGTCAGAATCGCATCATTACGCCACATCCAGGTGAAGCGGCTCGCCTGCTGGGAATAAAGACCAGCGAAATTGAGAGTGACCGCTTACATGCCGCGCAAGCTTTAGCAAATCGCTATGGTGGTGTTGTGGTATTAAAAGGCGCGGGAACGATTATCGCCAGCGAAGCGGGTGAAATGGCTTTTGCCGATGTAGGAAACGCAGGGATGGCTTCAGGCGGAATGGGCGATGTGCTGAGCGGTATTATCGCCTCGCTGATGGGGCAAAAATTGGCGCTGTTCGATGCAGCTTGTGCGGGTTGTGTGGCGCATGGCGCTGCAGCCGATGCGGTGGCAGCGAAACGCGGCACCCGCGGCATGCTAGCGACAGACTTATTCGATCTGCTGTGGCAGTTTGTTAATCCAGAGATGAATCAATAATAAAGCATGAAAACCTGTGTTATTTCTCTGCCTGACGAAGCGGCAACGCTGGAATTGGGTGCACAACTCGCTCGCGCATGTCACCGCGCGGCGGTTATCTATTTGTATGGCGATCTCGGGGCGGGTAAAACCACCTTTAGCCGTGGTTTTCTGCAGGCGTTAGGCCATCAAGGCAATGTAAAAAGTCCAACCTATACGCTGGTTGAGCCTTACATCTTGGGCGATCGCTCACTTTACCATTTCGACCTTTATCGTCTTGCCGATCCCGAGGAACTTGAGTTCATGGGAATTCGTGATTATTTCACGGGAGACGCAATTTGCCTGGTGGAATGGCCGCAGCAGGGTGCAGGCGTTTTGCCGCCGCCCGATTTGGCACTGACGCTGCGCTACGTTGATACGGCACGTGAAGCTGAGCTGGTGGCGCAATCGCCATTAGGTCAAACATGGATTGATGAGATTGAGCAAGGCAGGAATCAAGCATGATGTCACGGATGAAAATCGCGCTGGTAACGCTGTTGTTACTGGTTGCCACCCCGCTGTTTGCCGCAAATCTTTCTGATATTAAAGTGGCGAATGGCGACAGTCAGGCAACGGTGACACTTAGCTTTGCCGGCCAACCGGTTTACGGTTTCTTCCCGCTGCGTAATCCCGATCGCGTGGTGTTGGATATTCGTCAAAGCGGCGTTATTCAAGGTTTACCGCTGAATTTCAGTGGCGAAAACATCGTTAAACGCATCCGCACCAGCACGCCGAAAGATAAGCAAAGCGTTCGGTTGGTGCTTGAGCTAACGCAGCCAGGCAAAACGCGTGCAGTGACGCAGCGCAATGGCAACAATTACAACGTGGTGTTTACCATCAACGGTACGCGGCCTGCAACACGAAGCACACCTTCCCGCACGCTAACACCTTCTCGCGTTCCGACACAAAGCACCTCAACCCGCAATCCTTTCGATGCGAGTCCGGTGACCGCTGTAACCAGTACTGCAAGCACGGTTCGGCCTGGCTCCGCATCCAGTCTTAACGATACGGTAATTGTGGCGATTGATGCCGGGCATGGCGGTCAGGATCCCGGCGCGATGGGGCAGAATGGCTTAAAAGAGAAGAATGTCACCATTGCGATCGCTCGCAAGCTGAAAGTGTTATTGAACAATGACCCGATGTTCAAAGGTGTGCTGACACGTGACGGTGACTATTTTATTTCGGTCATGGGGCGCTCGGATGTAGCGCGTAAAGCCAATGCTAACGTGCTGGTTTCGATTCACGCCGATGCGGCACCAAGCCATGCGGCGACCGGTGCGTCAGTTTGGGTGTTGTCGAATCGGCGTGCTAACAGCGAAATGGCGAACTGGCTGGAACAGAAAGAGAAGCAATCTGAACTGCTCGGCGGCGCGGGCGATTTGCTGGCAAACAGTCAGGCCGATCCTTATCTCAGCCAGGCGGTGCTTGATCTGCAATTTGGTCATTCGCAACGCGTGGGATATGACATCGCGGTAAAAGTATTGCAACAGATGCGGGGTGTCGCAACCCTTCACAAGCGTCTACCTGAGCATGCCAGCCTTGGCGTGCTGCGTTCGCCGGATATTCCCTCACTGTTAGTGGAAACCGGTTTTATCAGTAATACCTCGGAGGAGCGACTGCTTGGCAGTAGCGCACACCAGGAAAAAATTGCGCAGTCGATCTATAAAGGTCTGCGCACTTATTTCCTGGCGCACCCGCTACAATCGGTCCCAAAGGAGGAAAACCGCCCAGTCGGCTCGCAGCCGACGATTAGTGTTGCCAGTAATCCGGCCACGGGCGTAACGCAGTACACGGGCGTTACCCAGCGTCATACGGTGACACGCGGTGAAACGCTTTCCGGGATTGCGGAAAAATATGGCGTTAGCATGGCGACGTTGCGTGAGATGAATACCCTGAAGCGTGATGTAGTTTGGGTTGGCCAACGTTTAAAAGTGCCCGCTAGCGCCGCAGCCAGCCGCACGACGGCCGCACAAAAACCGGTACGTCATAAAGTGGTTCGAGGTGATTCGTTAACGGGCATTGCTGCGCATTACGGTGTTAGCCCGAAAGCGATTATGCAGGCGAATAATTTGAAATCGACCAATGTGATGCTAGGTCAAAATCTGAAGATTCCAACGTCCTGATTGTTTGCCCGGCCACTGCGCCGGGCTACCCGCTAAAAGGATATCCATCATGCCGATTCAAATTTTACCGCCGCAGCTGGCTAATCAAATTGCCGCAGGCGAAGTGGTTGAGCGTCCCGCATCGGTTGTAAAAGAGCTGGTGGAAAACAGCCTCGACGCTGGTGCGACACGCATTGATGTGGATATTGAAAAGGGGGGTGCCAAGCTGATCCGCATTCGCGATAACGGCTGCGGCATTAACAAGGCAGAACTGGCGATGGCGCTGGCACGTCATGCCACCAGTAAAATCGCCTCACTTGACGATCTTGAAGCCATTATGAGCCTGGGCTTTCGTGGCGAAGCGCTGGCGAGTATCAGTTCCGTTTCGCGTCTGACATTGACTTCACGTACTGCTGAGCAAAATGAAGCCTGGCAGGCCTATGCAGAAGGGCGCGATATGGCGGTCACAGTCAAACCGGCGGCACATCCTTGCGGCACCACGCTTGAGGTGCTCGACCTGTTCTACAACACGCCTGCACGCCGCAAGTTTATGCGTACCGAAAAAACCGAATTTACGCATATCGATGAAGTTGTCCGTCGCATTGCGCTGGCGCGTTTTGACGTGGCTATTTCACTTAGCCACAACGGCAAATTGATGCGCCAATATCGTGCTGTCACTGATGAAGGGCAGCGCGAACGCCGTCTGGGCGCGATTTGCGGCACCACCTTTATGCAACATGCGATGCGTATTGACTGGCAACATGATGATCTCTCTTTACGCGGATGGGTCGCCGATCCCGCCGGTTCACGTCAGGTTAGCGAGCTGCAATATTGCTATGTTAATGGCCGCATGATGCGTGACAAGTTGATCAATCATGCCATTCGCCAGGCTTTTCAAACGCAGCTGCAGGACGACCAACAACCCGCTTATGTGCTTTATCTGGAGATCGACCCACATCAGGTCGATGTGAACGTTCATCCGGCAAAACATGAAGTGCGCTTTCATCAGTCGCGACTGGTGCATGATTTTATTTATCAGGGCGTAATCAGCGCTTTACAGGCGAGCGCCGCGCCAACGTTGCCTACGTTGCAAGCTGAAGAACCGGCTCCGCGCTGGCAGCCCGAAAACCGCCAGGCGGCGGGAGGCAACCATTTTGCCCAGCCCGCGCCGCGCCGCAGTGAAAGTGTCTCAGCTCCAGCTCCCGCTCAGGTTCCTGCGTGGCAAACGAAAGAGAACAGTTACAGTAAGCGTGAAGGCTCGGTGTATCAGCAATTGCTGAAAACGCCGCAGGTTAGCGCGCCAGAAACCACGCTTCGTCCAGCGGTAAAAGAAGCTCCGCTGGCAGCGCATGCACAAAGTTTTGGTCGCGTATTAACGGTAATACAGGGCCAATATGCGCTGCTGGAACAAAATGAAACCCTGATGCTTATGGCGCTACCGGTTGCATCTCGCTGGTTGAAACAGGCCCAGCTTCAGCCTGGCGAAGCGGGATTAAAACCGCAACCATTGTTGATTCCGGTCCGGCTGAAAATTGCACAGGTTGAGCGCAAGGCGGCGCAAGAAAATGCCAGCTTACTCAATCAGATGGCAATTGATTTGCAGCCACAAGGCGACCATGTGACCTTACGCGCAGTGCCTTTACCGTTACGAACACAAAATTTACAAATCTTGATTCCTGAGCTGTTAGGCTATTTGGCCCGACAGCAAGAGAATTCTGCCGCGCAGCTGGCTCAATGGCTGGCACGACGCGAAGATGCAGAGTCTCAAAACTGGAATCACTCGCAGGCGATTACATTGTTGGCTGAGCTGGAACGGCTTTGCCCACAGCTATTAAAATCGCCGCCTTCAGGCTTATTACAAGCCCTTGAAACTGAGAGCGCGATCAACGCGTTGAAGCATGAGTGAACTAAACCAGGCTGGCCGGCCCAAGGCTATTTTTTTGATGGGACCCACCGCTTCGGGCAAAACCGCCTTAGCGATTGAGCTGCGCAAGCAGTTGCCTGTGGAACTTATCAGCGTGGATTCTGCCTTAATCTATCGTCAGATGGATATTGGCACGGCGAAACCGTCGGCTGAAGAGTTAGCGTTGGCACCCCATCGTTTGTTAGACATACGCGATCCCGCAGAGGCCTATTCGGCTGCGGAATTTCGTCGCGATGCTTTAGCAGAAATGGCGGATATTGTCCGAAGCGGACGTATTCCGTTGCTTGTTGGTGGAACTATGCTCTACTTCAAGGCGTTACTTGAAGGATTGTCGCCGCTGCCCTCGGCCGATCCGGAGGTTCGTCAGCGTATAGAGCAAATGGCGCGTGATGATGGATGGGAAGCCTTACACCGCCAACTGTGTGAAATCGATCCGGTTGCCGGCAGTCGTATTCATCCGAATGATCCGCAGAGACTTTCGCGAGCACTGGAAGTTTTTTTTATTTCGGGTAAAACTTTAACGGAACTGACAAAAACGTCCGGCGAAGCGTTACCCTACGACGTGTACCAGTTTGCCATCGCCCCCGCGAGCCGCGAGCTGATACACCAGCGCATCGCTTTACGTTTCGAACAGATGTTAGCGTCAGGATTTGAAGCGGAGTCTCGGGCCCTGTTTGCACGAGGTGATTTGCATACGGACATGCCTTCCATTCGTTGTGTGGGATATCGTCAGATGTGGTCTTACTTATCTGGCGAAATTGATTACAACGAGATGGTTTATCGGGGAATTTGCGCGACCCGGCAGCTCGCTAAGCGCCAAATGACATGGCTACGTGGTTGGGAAAACGTTCACTGGTTAGACAGCGACGAACCCCAATTAGCCCGCGAAACGGTGTTACAGGTTCTTAGTGCGAAGCATGGGTGATTGTGTACAATTGGCTGGTTATCGTGCGCAAATTTTTACGCAGTTTTTTCAGAACTCTAGGTTCTAAAAGCAACAAACAACAAGCATATAAGGAAAAGATAGAATGGCTAAGGGGCAATCATTACAAGACCCGTTTTTGAACGCATTGCGTCGTGAACGTGTTCCGGTTTCGATTTATTTGGTTAACGGTATTAAGCTGCAAGGTCAGATTGAGTCATTTGATCAGTTTGTGATTTTGTTGAAGAACACGGTCAGTCAGATGGTGTACAAGCATGCCATTTCTACCGTAGTGCCTTCACGTCCGGTTTCTCACCATAGCAATAATACCGGCGGCAGCACGAATAATTACCATCATAGCGGCAGCACGCCATCAGCGCAGCCGCAGCCACAACAAGACGGTGATAGCGCAGAATAAGGCGCCGCCGTTCAGCCAGGACTGGAGAACGTTAATCGTTTTCCGTCCTGGTCTTTTATTTTTAGCGAGGTTATAGCTTGTTTGACCGTTATGATGCCGGTGAGCAGGCCGTACTGGTACACATCTGGTTCTCCCAAGACAAAGAGGTAGAAGATCTACAGGAATTTGAAACCCTGGTTTCTTCTGCTGGCGTCGAAGCGCTGCAAGTCATTACCGGCAGTCGTAAAGCGCCACACCCGAAGTATTTTGTCGGTGAAGGAAAGGCCGTTGAAATTGCCGATGCGGTAAAATCAAGTGGAGCATCGGTCGTATTATTCGATCATGCCTTAACGCCCGCTCAGGAAAGAAACCTGGAGCGGTTATGCGAATGCCGTGTGATTGATCGCACAGGCTTAATCCTTGATATCTTTGCCCAGCGCGCCCGCACCCACGAAGGTAAATTGCAGGTCGAGTTGGCTCAGCTACGTCATCTTGCTACGCGTCTTGTGCGTGGTTGGACGCACCTTGAACGCCAAAAAGGCGGTATTGGCCTGCGTGGCCCGGGTGAAACGCAGCTAGAGACTGACCGCCGTTTATTACGTGGCCGCATAAGCCAGATTCTTTCCCGTCTTGAGCGTGTTGAAAAACAGCGCGAGCAGGGACGTCAGGCGCGCGCTAAAGCCGATGTACCCACCGTTTCTCTGGTAGGCTACACCAACGCCGGAAAATCCACTCTGTTTAACGCCATTACCTCTGCCAATGTGTACGCTGCGGATCAACTCTTTGCGACCCTTGATCCTACTTTACGTCGCTTGAATGTGGCTGATGTTGGCGAGGTGGTATTAGCGGATACTGTTGGGTTTATTCGCCATCTCCCGCATGACCTTGTCGCTGCGTTTAAAGCTACACTGCAAGAAACGCGTCAGGCAGCATTGCTGCTTCACGTCATTGACGGTGCAGACGTGCGACTGAATGAGAATATCGAAGCCGTAGATACGGTTCTTGAAGAGATTGAAGCGGACGAAATACCGAAGCTTCTGATCATGAATAAAATCGATATGCTCGATAATTTTGAACCGCGTATTGATCGCAACGAAGAAAACCTGCCGATTCGTGTCTGGCTTTCAGCCCAGACTGGCGTGGGCATTCCTTTGTTGTGGCAAGCGTTGTCAGAGCGCCTGTCGGGTGAAATTGCCCAATATGATTTGCGTCTGCCACCAGATGCGGGGCGCTTGCGCAGCCGTTTCTATCAGTTGCAGGCGATTGAAAAAGAGTGGAATGAAGAAGACGGCAGTGTCGGTTTACAGATCAGGATGCCAATTGTTGACTGGCGTCGTTTATGTAAACAAGAGCCGTCACTAACCAGTTACATTGTTTGACATGTTGCCCAATCGAACTTACCCAATAGATTTCAGGTTGTAGCAAGGCAGTCATTGAGCGAATCCCATAAAGCATACTGCGGTAAGTCATTGGGGTAAGCGAGAGCAGCTAACGTCGCGCCAGCATGAAAGATGAAGGTAAGCCGCAAATACAATAAATGGAGTAGAGACATGGCGTGGAATCAGCCCGGAAATAACGGACAGGACCGCGACCCGTGGGGAAGCAGCAATAATCAAGGCGGCAACTCTGGGGGAAATAAAGGAGGTCGAGATAAAGGGCCACCTGATCTGGATGATATCTTCCGTAAGCTGAGCAAGAAGCTCGGTGGACTGGGCGGTGGCAAACAGAGTGACAACGGTCAGCGCGGCTCCGGCAGCGGTGGAAAAATTGTTGGCATTGTAGCTGTTGCTGCTGTGGTCATCTGGGCCGCCAGCGGATTCTACACCATCAAAGAAGCGGAACGCGGCGTGGTTACACGCTTCGGTAAATTCAGCCATCTGGTTGAGCCGGGCCTTAACTGGAAGCCGACATTTATCGATCAGGTCCGCGCGGTTAACGTTGAAGCGGTACGTGAACTGGCGGCTTCTGGCGTGATGTTAACGTCAGATGAGAACGTGGTGCGCGTAGAAATGAACGTGCAGTACCGCGTGACCGATCCAGAGCGCTATCTCTATGCAGTGACCAGCGCCGATGACAGCCTGCGTCAGGCAACTGACAGTGCGCTGCGTGGCGTTATTGGTCGTTCAACCATGGACCGCATTCTGACTGAAGGCCGTACCGTGGTGCGTAGCGATACCCAACGTGAAATCGATGAAACCATTCGTCCATACAACATGGGTATTGCGGTGCTTGACGTCAACTTCCAGGCAGCACGTCCGCCGGAAGAGGTGAAGTCAGCGTTTGATGATGCAATTGCAGCGCGTGAAAACCGCGAGCAATACGTACGTGAAGCGGAAGCTTACGCCAACGAAGTTCAGCCGCGAGCCAATGGCCAGGCGCAACGTCTGCTTGAAGAAGCACGTGCTTATAAAGAGCGTACTGTTCTGGAAGCACAAGGTGAAGTAGCGCGTTTTGCCAAGATTCTGCCGGAGTATAAAGCCGCGCCAGAGATCACCAAAGAGCGTCTGTATATCGAAACCATGGAACGCGTGTTGAGTCACACTCGTAAGGTGCTGGTTAATGATCGTGGTAATAGCCTGATGGTGCTGCCGCTTGATCAACTGATGCGTGGCATGGATTCTTCCGGTCAGAGTGGTAAAAAAGGCACGAGTTCATCAACGCTGCCACCCCTTTCAGACCGTAATACCAGCCGCAGTGAAAGTTCGTCATACAGTCCAGACAGCGTCCTGGATCAGCGTCGAGTGAATGCTCAGCGCAACGATACCCAGCGCGAAGGGAGAGAGTAATCGATGCGTAAGCCCATAATCTTTTTACTTATTGTTGTGCTGGTGGCGCTTTACGCATCGCTGTTTGTTGTGCAAGAAGGCCAGCGGGGCATTGTGCTGCGTTTCGGTAAAGTGTTGCGCGATGATGAAAACAAACCACAGGTGTTTTCACCGGGTCTGCATTTCAAGATTCCGTTTATCGAAACGGTTAAATCGTTGGATGCACGTATTCAGACCATGGATAACCAAGCCGATCGCTTTGTAACCAAAGAGAAAAAAGACCTGATCGTTGACTCTTATATCAAATGGCGCATCAGTGATTTTAGCCGTTATTATTTGGCAACCGGCGGCGGTGATGTTTCACAGGCTGAAGTGCTGCTGAAACGTAAGTTCAGTGACCGTTTGCGTTCTGAAATGGGTCGTCTGGATGTGAAAGACATCGTGACGGATTCGCGTGGCCGCTTAACCACTGACGTGCGTGATGCACTGAATACCGGTAGCGCGGGCAACGACGACGAAATTGCGACACCCGCCGCTGATGATGCGATTGCTAACGCGGCAGCGCGCGTTGAGCGTGAAACCAACAGCAGTGAACCTGCGCCAAACCCGAACAGCATGGCGGCGTTAGGTATTCAGGTTGTTGATGTGCGTATTAAGCAAATTAACTTGCCGACCGAAGTGTCTGACGCCATCTTTAACCGTATGCGTGCAGAACGTGAAGCGGTAGCGCGTAGTCAGCGTTCACAAGGTCAGGAAGAGGCGGAGAAATTGCGCGCTCAGGCCGATTATCAGGTAACACGTACCATCGCAGAAGCACAGCGTGAAGCGTTGATTACCCGCGGTGATGGTGATGCTGAAACGGCGAAGTTATTTGCAAATGCGTTTAGTCAGGACCCGGATTTCTATGCTTTCATCCGCAGCCTGCGCGCTTATGAAAATAGCTTCAACGAAAATCAGGACATCATGGTGTTGAGTCCAGACAGCGATTTCTTCCGATATATGAAAGCGCCCTCTAACGCAACGCGATAAGAACTGATATAACCTACGGGCCGACACTTTTGTCGGCCTTTTTTTTGGATTACAGGAATGAACACGAGTATCTGGATGGCATTAGCGTTGGTATTGGTGCTGGAAGGCTTAGGACCGATGTTTATGCCACGTGCCTGGCGGCGGTTAATTCAAACCATGACGCAACTGCCCGATCGCCTGCTGCATCGTTTTGGCGGCGGCTTAGTGGTCGCGGGTGTAGTGATTTATTGCATGTTAAGCATGCACGGCAATATCTGATGCGCGATCGCTCACAGCCTAAATTGTGGTTTTAAGGCGCGTTTCCCCCCACATGTTGTAGTGATCAAAACTCAGGCAAAAAAGCGCGCAATCGTATGCTAAAAGTGCTGAAAGCGACCCGATCAGATGGTAGAATCCATTTTTAAGCAATCGGTGATTTTGAGAAATGGGTAAGAACGTCGTCGTACTGGGCACCCAATGGGGTGACGAAGGTAAAGGTAAGATTGTAGACCTTCTGACTGAACGCGCGAATTACGTTGTGCGTTATCAAGGCGGCCACAATGCGGGCCACACACTTGTCATCAACGGTGAAAAAACCGTTCTCCACTTGATCCCTTCTGGCATTCTGCGCGAAAACGTTACCAGTATTATTGGTAATGGCGTGGTTCTCTCTCCTGAAGCATTGATGAAAGAGATGAAAGGCCTGGAAGCGCGTGGGATTCCGGTACGCGAACGTCTGCTGATTTCTGAAGCTTGTCCGCTGATTCTGCAATATCACGTTGCGATGGACATGGCGCGCGAAAAAGCGCGTGGTGCCAAAGCGATCGGCACCACCGGCCGTGGTATTGGCCCGGCTTATGAAGATAAAGTGGCTCGCCGTGCTCTGCGTGTTAGCGATCTCTTCAACAAAGAAACTTTCGCAGCCAAACTGAAAGAAGTGGTCGATTACTACAACTTCCAGCTGGTGCATTACTACAAAGAAGAAGCTGTCGATTTCGACAAAGTGCTGAGTGATGTGATGGCGGTTGCCGACATCCTGACCAGCATGGTTGTTGATGTGTCTGAACTATTGGACGGCGCGCGTAAGCGTGGCGACCTGATCATGTTCGAAGGCGCACAAGGTACGTTGTTGGACATCGATCACGGTACTTATCCGTATGTAACCTCATCAAACACCACCGCAGGCGGCGTTGCCACCGGTTCAGGTATTGGTCCTCGTTACGTTGATTATGTGCTGGGCATCGTTAAAGCCTACTCTACTCGCGTAGGTGCAGGCCCGTTCCCAACGGAACTGTTTGATGAAACGGGTGAGTTCCTGTGTAAGCAAGGCAACGAATTTGGTGCTACCACGGGTCGCCGTCGTCGTACTGGTTGGCTGGATGCTGTTGCTGTTCGTCGTGCCGTTCAGATCAACTCTTTATCCGGTTTCTGCATGACCAAGCTGGACGTGCTGGATGGCCTGAAAGAAGTGAAAATCTGCGTAGCGTATCGCATGCCAGATGGCAGTGAAGCAACCACCACACCGCTGGCGGCAGAAAACTGGGAAGGCATTGAGCCGATTTACGAATCAATGCCAGGCTGGAGCGAAACGACTTTTGGTGTGAAAACACTGGAAGGCTTGCCACAAGCTGCCCGTAACTACATCAAACGCGTAGAAGAGATCACTGGCGTGCCGGTTGATATCATCTCTACTGGCCCTGATCGTAGTGAAACGATGATTCTGCGCGATCCGTTCGACGCATAATCACATTGAGGCCGGACAATCTCCGGCCTTTGTTTTTCCGCGCTTTGACGCCCCTGAATATCCCTTCGCTTATCAAATCACCCTCTGGCTTAAAAAAACGCACAGCTGCCCAGACTCTGGTTTATCATCTTACTTAATTAAAAAGCGAACCGGTTAACAATTGAAATTAATCGCAAGGCGAACACACGAATCAATGCCACTTTTGATGATTCACCGAGGTTAATGTGCAGCTGACAAGTTTTACTGATTATGGTCTGCGGGCCTTGATATATATGGCTACCTTGCCGGAAGGTAAGTTGACTAACATTACCGAAGTAACCAATACCTATGGCGTATCGCGTAATCATATGGTCAAAATCATCAATCAATTAAGCCGTGCTGGGTTTGTGGCAGCTACGCGCGGTAAAAATGGCGGCATTCGTTTAGGCATGAAAGCCAATCAAATCGTCATTGGTGAAGTCGTTCGTAAGATGGAACCGCTACAATTAGTAGATTGCAGCGCGTGTGCCATTACGCCAGCTTGCCGTTTAAGGAATGCACTCCATGCTGCGGTGCAGGTATTCTTACGGGAACTGGATAGCTATACCCTGGCGGATCTCGTTGAAGGAAATACACCTTTATATGAAATCATATTGTCCGAACCGCCGGTGGCAATGAAAATTAAATGACATCGGAGGAACCGTTATGTCAAAAGATCCTTATCAGGATAGAGAAGCTGAAAAATACGAAAACCCAATTCCAAGCCGGGAATTTATCCTGGCGCTGTTAGAAAAACGCGAAAAACCAGCCAGCCGCGATGAGCTGGCGCAAGAAATGAATTTGCAAGAAGAAGAACACCTTGAAGCATTACGTCGCCGCTTACGTGCAATGGAGCGCGACGGCCAGCTGGTGTTCACTCGCCGTCAATGTTACGCCTTACCTGAACGTCTCGATCTGCTGCGCGGCAAAGTTATCGGCCACCGTGATGGCTACGGTTTCCTGCGCGCAGAAGGGCAGAAAGACGATCTCTACCTCTCTGCAGAACAGATGAAGTTCTGCATGCACGGCGATGTCATTCTCGCTCAGCCTTTGGGCGCGGATCGCAAAGGCCGTCGTGAGGCGCGCGTTGTGCGTGTGCAAGAGCCGCGTAACAATCAAATCGTGGGCCGCTACTTCACTGATGCGGGAGCCGGATTTGTGGTGCCTGACGACAGCCGCCTGAGTTTCGATATTCTCATTCCACCAGAAGAAACCCTGAACGCCCGCATGGGTTCGGTGGTGGTGGTCGAACTGGTACAACGTCCAACACGCCGCACGAAAGCCATTGGTAAAATCGCTGAAATTCTTGGCGATGACATGGGCACTAGCCTTGCCGTCGATATGGCATTACGTACCCATGAGATTCCACACACCTGGCCGCCAGAAGTAGAGAAACAGGTAAGCAAGCTAAGTGAAGTGGTGCCAGAAGAGGCCAAAGTTGGGCGTGTTGATTTGCGACAGCTGCCGCTGGTCACTATTGACGGTGAAGATGCGCGAGACTTTGATGATGCCGTTTACTGTGAGAAAAAGCGTGGCGGTGGGTGGCGTTTGTGGGTTGCGATTGCGGATGTCAGCTATTACGTGCGTCCAGGCACGCCACTTGACGATGAAGCCCATCAGCGTGGCACTTCAGTTTACTTCCCGTCTCAAGTCGTTCCTATGCTGCCGGAAGTGCTTTCCAACGGATTATGTTCGCTGAACCCACAGGTCGATCGCCTGTGTATGGTGTGCGAAATGACCGTCTCATCCAAAGGCAAGCTGACAGGCTTTAAGCATTACGAAGCGGTGATGAATTCGCATGCGCGTCTGACTTACACCAAAGTGTGGAATATTCTGCAGGGCAATGCGGAACTGCGCGAGCAATATGCGCCGCGAGTCAAAGAGCTTGAAGAGCTGCATAATATGTATCAGGCGCTGGAAGCGGCGCGCGAAGAGCGTGGTGGTATATCGTTTGAAACGGAAGAAGCCAAGTTTATCTTCAACGCTGAACGTCGTATCGAACGTGTAGAGCGCACTTCGCGTAATGATGCGCACAAACTCATTGAAGAGTGCATGATTTTGGCGAACATTGCCTCGGCACGCTTTGTTGAAAAAAATGAAGAGCCGGCGCTGTTCCGCGATCATGATCGTCCTACCGATGAAAGTATTAAAAGCTTCCGCACCGTATTAAACGAGCTGGGGCTGACCTTGCCGGGCGGGACTAAGCCGCAACCCATCGATTACGCAGCGCTGCTCACGCAAGTTGCCGATCGTCCTGATGCGGAAATGCTGCAAACCATGCTGCTGCGCTCAATGAAGCAGGCCGTTTACGATCCAGAAAACCGTGGTCACTTCGGTCTGGCATTGACCTCTTACGCGCACTTTACTTCACCGATTCGCCGTTACCCAGACCTGCTCTTGCACCGCGCAATCAAATATCTGCTGGCAAAAGAGCAGGGCGAAGTGAAAGGCATTACTACCGAAACTGGCGGTTATCACTACGAGATGCAGCAAATGCTGCAGTTGGGCCAGCACTGCTCCTTAACTGAACGCCGTGCTGATGAAGCCACCCGCGACGTTGCTGATTGGCTGAAGTGTGACTTCATGCAGGATCAGGTCGGCAATGTCTTCAATGGCGTCATTTCTAGCGTCACCGGTTTTGGCTTCTTCGTTCGCCTCAACGATCTGTTCATTGATGGTCTGGTACACGTATCAACGCTCGACAATGACTATTATCGTTTCGACCCGATTGGTCAGCGTTTGATTGGCGAATCAGGCGGGCGTACTTATCGTCTGGGTGATGCCGTAGAAGTCCGAGTTGAAGCGGTGCACATGGATGAGCGTAAAATCGACTTTGCCCTGATTTCCAGCTCTCGCAAGCCACGCGGCGAAGGTAAAACGGCTCGTGAACGCGATAAACGTGAAGGCAAAGCACCGCCGAAGCGTCGTCGTGAAATCAGTAAGAAGGCTAACTTCGAGCCAGATTCCGCGTTCCGCGGTGAGAAGAAAAAGCCCGCTGGCGAAAAGAAAAAGCCTGCTGCTGCAAACACCGAGAAAAAAAGTAAAAAAGTCTCGGAGAAAACCCGTAAAATCGCCGCCGCCACTAAGGCCAAGCGCGCCGCGAAGAAGGCAAATCCTGTCTGATGCGCATCTCCGCCCTTGCTCCGAAGAGCAAGGGCGGTTCGTAATCCATTCATTCTCCCAATACTGAGCAGATCGATGAGCGAAATAATTTTTGGTATCCATGCCGTGCAGGCGCTGCTGGAAAACGATCCACAACGTTTCCAGGAAGTCTTTATCCTCAAAGGCCGCGACGATCGTCGTCTGCAACCGTTGGTAACCGCGCTGGAAGCTCAAGGTATCGTGATTCAACTGGCTAACCGTCAATGGCTCGATAGCCAGGTTGAAGGTGGCGTGCATCAGGGTATTGTCGCGCGCGTGAAGCCGGGCCGCCAGTATCAGGAAGGCGATCTGCCGGATCTGCTGCAAAGCCTGGAAAAACCGTTTTTACTGGTGCTGGATGGCGTCACCGATCCGCACAATTTGGGTGCTTGCCTGCGTAGCGCCGATGCTGCGGGTGTGCATGCGGTCATCGTCCCAAAAGATCGCTCCGCGACACTCAACGCAACAGCGAAAAAAGTGGCCAGCGGCGCAGCCGAAAACGTGCCGTTAATTCGCGTGACTAACCTGGCGCGTACTTTGCGCTTGCTGCAGGAATACAACATTTGGGTAGTGGGTACCGCTGGCGAAGCCGATCACACCGTGTATCAAAGCAAAATGACCGGCCCAATGGCCTTGGTGATGGGCGCGGAAGGTGAAGGTATGCGTCGCCTCACGCGAGAGCATTGCGATGAGCTGATCAGCATTCCAATGGCGGGCAGCGTTTCTTCGCTGAACGTGTCAGTCGCAACCGGCGTCTGTTTGTTTGAAGCGGTACGTCAACGCGCGCTGTAATCGCTGATGGCGTGATCGCCACCGCAAAAAAGTTTCTGTACCAGGCATAACTGCGCATCACTCCCATAATTAGGGAGTGAAATCCGTGAGGAGCCGTTATGACCTGGACAACCCACACCGTATTCAATCAGCCGCAACCTCTTAGCAACAGTAATCTCTTTCTGTCGGATACGCCGTTATGTGAAGCGCTACTGCGTGAAGGCGGTGAATGGGATCGCGATTGGCTCGCCTCGGTTGGTATGCAGCTTGGCAGCGCCGAATCACTGGAGCTGGGCCGTTTAGCCAACGCTGAGCCACCCGAACTGCTGCGTTACGATGCGCGTGGCGCGCGGCTTGATGAAGTACGCTTTCATCCAGCCTGGCATTTACTGATGCAGGGCGTTTGCGCCAGCCGTCTGCATAATCTTACCTGGCAGCCCAATGTGCTTGAACGCGCCAGCGTGGCGCGTGCGGCGCGCTTTATTCTCCATGCGCAAGTGGAAGCCGGCACGCTTTGTCCGGTGACCATGACGCACGCTGCCATTCCTTTGCTACAACGGACGCTTCCCGCCGCGTTTGAAGGTTGGCTCGATCCCCTGTTGAGCGATCGTTACGACACGCATGCACAACCTGGCGAACAGAAGCGTGGGTTGTTGATTGGCATGGGCATGACGGAAAAACAGGGCGGCAGCGACGTCATGACCAATACCACTCGCGCAGAGCCTTTGGAGCAGCGCGGGCCTGGCGAAGCCTATCGTATCGTCGGCCACAAATGGTTCTTTTCTGTGCCTCAAAGCGATGCGCATCTGATTCTGGCGCAAACCCAGCAAGGGTTAAGCTGTTTTTTTCTGCCGCGTCTGCTTCCTGACGGCGAGCGCAACGCGATCGTTATTGAACGACTCAAAGACAAACTCGGTAATCGCTCGAATGCCAGCGCAGAAGTTGAGTTTAAAGATGCCATTGGCTGGCTATTGGGCGAAGAAGGCGAAGGCGTGCGGATGATCCTGAAAATGGGCAGCATGACGCGTTTCGATTGTGCTCTTGGCAGCCACGGTCAAATGCGACGCGCTTTTTCTGTGGCGCTCTATCATGCACATCAGCGTCAGGTGCAGGGAAAAAATTTGGTGGACCAGCCTTTGATGCGACAGATGCTGGCGACGCAAGCGCTGCAGCTAGAAGGGCAAACCGCATTTTTATTACGTCTGGCTCGCGCCTGGTCGCAGCCTGCCCAACCGCATGAAGTCAGTTTTGCTCGCTTGTTCACGCCAGCAGCGAAATATGGCATCTGCAAAGCGGGCATGCCGTTTGTCGCCGACGCGATGGAAGTATTAGGCGGCATCGGCTATTGCGAAGCGAGCGAACTGCCGCGCCTGTATCGTGACATGCCGGTTAACAGCATTTGGGAAGGATCCGGGAATGTGATGTGCCTGGATGTGCTGCGGGTACTCACCCGGCAATCTGGCATCATCGACATGTTGAACCAGGAATTTGATGCGGTAAAAGGCAGCAATCGCCATTTTGATGCGCGCTGGCGTCAACTCAAGCTGCGGCTGCATAAAGCGCAGGAAGTGCAGGCGCATGAATTCACGCATCAGCTGCTACAACTGGCAACGGCGGCGCAACTGCTGAAATATGCTGAGCCGCCGATTGCTGATGCATGGTGTCGCCAATGGCTCGATTTGCGCGGATCGCGTCCGTTAGAAAACGCGCTGACCGATCGTTTATTACTGCGCGCGAGCGGCAGTTGAAGCGCCGTATAATGTTGCCGTGGCGTACCATAAGCCTGGCATCACCGTTTCATCAACCATCACAATCTGATAGTAAATCGCACCCGCTTGATTTGCTCGCGCATCGATTTCACGCTCAGCGTCATCTGGCGAACCGCGCACGCTAACGCTAATCGTGCCCAGCTTCGGCAAGCCGTGAGTTTGCGATCGTGAAATTTCTTGTGCATGGCTGGTCGGCGCAGGCGGCGCTTCCGGCGTATCTTTAAAAACTGAACAGCCGCTGAGCAGTAAGGCAAAAAACAACAGGAAAGCGTAACGCATGGCAAATCCTCCTGAGGGACGATGTATTAAGTGTATGTCACACCGTCCCGCAGGCAATTACGATTTGAGGTTAAAAACGCTGACCAACTGCGTCAGATGATGCCCTTTCTGACTCAGGTTCTGTGCAGTGGTTTCTGCCTGCGCCACTAAATCGCTGTTCTGATGCGTCGCCTGGCTGATCTGATTCATGGCCAGATTCACCTGACCAATGCCCGCTGCCTGCTGCTGCGCGGCAACGTTGATTTCACCCATCAATGCCTGAACCTGCTCAATGTGCGTCACAATGTTAGTCATCGCTTCGCGTGTTTGCTCAGACAAGGTATGGCCTTCAGCAACGTTACTGATGGAAGTCGCAATCAGGCCATCAATTTCTTTGGCGGCCTGTGCCGAACGCTGCGCCAGCGCACGCACCTCAGCCGCGACAACAGCAAAGCCGCGGCCATGCTCACCGGCACGCGCGGCTTCAACAGCGGCATTGAGCGCCAGAATATTGGTCTGGAAAGCGATCGATTCAATCACGTGAGTAATGTCGGCAATGCTTTGTGACGAAACTTTAATCGCCGACATAGTGTTGACCGAGCGCACCACTGTTTTGCTGCCGTGATTCACCATGCTGGTGGCTTCCGATACCAACGACATCGCCTGGCGTAAACTGTCTGCCGTGTGTTCCACCGTCGCGCCAAACTGTTCCATGCTGGCCGAGGTTTCTTCAACGCTGCTGGCCTGACGGCTTATCTGGGCGCTGATATCCTGGCTACTGGCGGCGATAGTGTCAGTACCATCGCTGATCTCTTGCGCCGCGCCGCGCACCTGCGCCACAATTTTTTCTAAACCGTCACCAATGCCGTTAATGGCCGTGATCAACTGACCCACTTCATCACGTCGCGACGTATCAAGATGAACCTGCAGATTGCCCGCAGCGTATTGCTCTGCAAGATGGATAACCTGCTGTAATGGGCGAGTAATGGCGCGTCGGCTGTACCAGGCAAAACCAAGCGCGAAGATCACCACCAGAACCAGACCGGTGATCATAAACAGATTGCGGCTATGGGTGATAGGAGCCAGCAGGCTGGCGCGGTTGACTTCACCCACAATCACCCAATTCCAACCAGGCAACTGCTGCCAGGCAAGCATCTTATTCTCGCCCGCAATTTCTGCTTCACGGATACCTTGTGGTTGAGTGACCAGTTGCTGCAGAAGCGCTTTATCCCAAGCGGGCTGCTGGCCTTCACGCTGCTTATCAAACAGGTATTGGCCCTGCAATTTGCCTGACGTGCCATTTAGCACGTAAAAGTGGCCGCTTTCGCCGAGTCGACGCGCCAGTATTTTTTCACGCATTAAGGCGTATTCTTTATCAATCTGTACGCCGACAAACAGAATGGCAACGACCGTACCGCTGCTATCTTTCACCGGCTGATACTGCGTGATATAGCGATGACCAAACAGCGTGGCGAGACCGCGATAAACCTCACTCTGATTCACACTTTTCCACGCGGCGCTGGTGCGATCCAGCTGAGTACCGATTGCGCGACTGCCATCTTCCTTTTTCAGTGAGGTCGAAATACGCACGAAGTCATCGCCATCACGCACAAAGATGGTGGAAACCGCAGCAGTGCGCTCGGTGAAATCATCCACTGCCGTTTGATCAAGGTTAAGCGTCTTCAGTCCGGCTCTCAGCGTCGGGGTCGAGAAGTTACCCACCTGAATACGAGCACTGTCGTCGCGGCTAAAATTTTTAGGCAGGAAACTGGCGAAAAGTTGGGTGTAGCTGCTGACCTCTTCGGTCAGTGTGGCGTTAAACATCGTCGCCATTTCGCTGATGCCTTGTACCTGGTTATGCATATCGTCCATTGCCAGACTTTCCAGCTGACGAGATGCGTTATGACTTTGCGTGAGAGTCAGGACAAATAACAGCAGCGCTACACTAAGAGACGTCAGTACAGACAGCTTTATTCCAAGGCTCAGGCTGCTGAGAGAGAGACGCTTCATAAATTACCTTTGATTATGATAGGAGGGTACAAGATCAACGGCAGGTAAGAAGAAAAGTTTAGGACGCATTGATCTAGATCAAGGGTGGGCTGATTAATATTTTTATTGGCAGAATGTACACGTCAAAGCAGATTTTGCCCCTTACTCAGGAGAGCACATGATTGAACTCACCACGGAAACATTGGCCGGTATTGAATGCCTACACGCAGCACCCGCAGGTCAGCGCCACGCCAGGCTGCCGACCGTGCTGTTTTACCACGGCTTTACGTCGTCTAAAGAGGTCTATGCCTATTTCGCCGTAGCGCTGGCTCAGGCTGGTTTTCGTGCGGTAATGCCAGATGCGGATATGCATGGGGCGCGCTACAACGGTGATGCCGAGTCTCGAATGAGCCACTTCTGGGACATCCTGAAACAGAACATTGATGAAGTCCCTCAACTGGAAGCCGCGCTGCGCGAGAATGACCTGATTAGTCATGATCGTTTTGCGGTCGCAGGGGCATCGATGGGAGGAATGACAGCATTAGGTGCAATGGCGCGTTATCCGCAGATTCACAGCGTCGCCTGTATGATGGGGTCGGGCTATTTTATGCAGCTCAGCAATACGCTGTTCCCGCCGCTGGTGGCGCGCACACCAGAACAAAAGACGCAGTTTGCCGAACGCATGGCACCGCTAGCGGGTTACGATCCTTGCGGACAGTTGGATAAGCTGGCTAATCGGCCGTTGCTGTTGTGGCATGGTGAAGCTGATGAAGTGGTGCCTTTTGCAGAAACCACAAGGCTTGATACGGCCCTGCGCGAACAAGGGCTGGACGCTAATTTGACCTCGCTGTCCGAAAAACATATCGGCCACAAAATCACGCCCTCAGGCCTGACCGCGCTAGTGAGTTTCTTTAAACACCGGCTGTAAATGAAATTGGGCTGGTAGCACGCTGCCAGCCCGTTACGTTACAGGGCATTAGTACGAATTCGATAACCGCTCCGCTGCGCTGATGGTGACGTTGGCATTGCTATTGCCTGGCGTATCCAATCGATTAACGTAAACATAGCCTGAAGCCGCTTTGCTACTGTTACTTCTCATCTGCTGCGCACAGTCAGCACTGCTGGCAAGGGCGGGTGGAGACAGGAAGAGACCCAGTAAGGTGGCGATGACGAACGTTTTCATGCTCGACTCCTCACTACAGGGAAAACACTCTGGCAGGACGCCGACAAAAAGGCCGCGACGTCTGAATAAAGTTTAGTGGCTGGTCATTATGTCGCCAGTCGGCCTTTTGATGCTCTTCTTCAGCTAATTTGAACAATTCTTATACAACGCGTTGTATTAGCAGAGATAGCACAAAAGGTAGCGGTATTTGGCACGATCTGTACGATTTGTTGAAATGTGCTCTTGAGTTTAGTGGGGGACATCAGTATGATTACGCGTCAATTTTTCAGCCGCATTCTCAGGCTGTGACCCATGAAAATTGGGGCACGGTCTATAACGTTCCTTGCTTCCACGGGCCGCGGTTGACCCAGACAGGAGGCTGAATAATCCGTAAGGAGCAATTTCGATGCGTCATTACGAAATCGTATTTATGGTCCATCCTGACCAGAGCGAACAGGTTCCAGGCATGATCGAGCGTTACACTGGTGCTATCACTGGTGCAGAAGGCACGATCCACCGTTTGGAAGACTGGGGCCGCCGTCAGCTGGCTTACCCGATCAACAAACTGCACAAAGCACATTACGTTCTGCTGAACGTAGAAGCTCCGCAGGAAGTGATCGACGAGCTGGAAACGAACTTCCGCTTCAACGACGCCGTTATCCGTAGCATGGTTATGCGCGTTAAAAACGCGGTAACTGAAGCATCACCGATGGTTAAAGCGAAAGATGAGCGTCGTGATCGTCGCGAAGATTTTGCTAACGAATCCGCTGATGACTCAGATGCTGGGGATTCTGAAGAGTAATCCATCGTGACGGCTAATCGACTGCGTTTGTCTGGCACCGTGTGCAAGACACCGGTTCGAAAAATAAGTCCGTCAGGAATCCCGCATTGTCAGTTTGTGCTTGAGCACAACTCAGTGCAGGAGGAAGCCGGGTTTCACCGGCAAGCCTGGTGTCGGATGCCGGTGATTATCAGCGGCAGCACCCATCAGGTGATTACTCAACATATAACGGTCGGCACGCAACTCATTCTCGAAGGTTTCATTAGCTGCCATCAGGCGCGAAATGGCCAGAGTAAAATGGTGTTACATGCCGAGCAGATTGAATTGATAGATTCTGGAGACTAGCCAAATGGCACGTTATTTCCGTCGTCGCAAGTTCTGCCGTTTCACCGCGGAAGGCGTTCAAGAGATCGATTATAAAGATATCGCAACGCTGAAAAACTACATCACTGAAAGCGGCAAGATTGTCCCAAGCCGTATCACTGGTACTCGCGCTAAATACCAGCGTCAGCTGGCTCGTGCTATCAAGCGCGCGCGTTACCTGTCTCTGCTGCCGTACACTGATCGTCATCAGTAATCGGCAACTGTCCATTAACGACTTTAAGAGGATAAGGTAATGCAAGTTATTCTGCTTGATAAAGTAGCAAACCTGGGTAACCTGGGTGATCAGGTTAACGTTAAAGCGGGCTACGCTCGTAACTTCCTGGTTCCTAAGGGCAAAGCTGTCCCTGCTACCAAGAAAAACGTTGAATTCTTCGAAGCACGCCGCGCAGAACTGGAAGCGAAACAAGCTGACGTTCTGTCTGCAGCGACTGCACGCGCTGAGAAAATCAACGCACTGGACACCGTTACCATCGCGTCTAAAGCAGGCGACGAAGGTAAACTGTTCGGTTCCATCGGTACCCGCGACGTTGCAGATGCAGTAACTGCAGCTGGCGTTGAAGTGTCTAAGAGCGAAGTTCGTTTACCGAACGGCGTTCTGCGCACCACCGGTGAGCACGAAGTGGACTTCCAGGTTCACAGCGATGTATTCGCGAAACTGATCGTGAAAGTAGTGGCTGCGTAATTTATTACCCAGCAACGCAAAACGCCGGCCTTGTGCCGGCGTTTTTGTTTATTGCGCGCGAAGAAAGCTGCCATCTGGCTGACGCGTAAACAGCACCGGGCCATTTGCACTCTCAACCGTCAATCCTGTCACTGCGCCTTGCGCATCTTGTCTTATCTTCACTTGTTGTCCACTTTGTAGAGCGCTCAGCGGCTGATCGTTGCCCTCGACACGCGCCATGGCAAAGACATCATTCACCGGCAAATTATTATCGCGAAACAGCTGCGCTAGCGTCTGGCCTGATGCCACGGTATAGCTGCGCCACGCACCTTGTGAATCACTTTTCGGTGGAGTTTGCTGCTGTGAAGGTGCTGCCTTGTTTTCGTAGATATCCGCCTGCATCGGCGTCTCTTGCTCAGAGGATGAGGTCACAGGACGTTCCACCGGATATTTTGGCGTACTGCTCGGCCAGAGAAACGCCAGCAGCATCAGCAGCAGGGCAATAACAATGCCACGGCGATGCGGGGCAGGTAGTGGGTCCATCCAGCGAATCGTGTCTGTCAGGTGCCAAATACGATGCAGCCAGTTAGGTAAGCGGGATGACGCGTCTGAAGCCATTCGTGGTTCCTCCTCTCCGGCGGATTGCTGTGGCTTGCGTTGATGCAGCCAGGTTTGCAGCCGGGATAAAATACGCGGTGCGTGCGTCCTGCGGCGTCGTGGGGCGATCTGGCCCATGTTCTCTCTCTTCATTATGTGCCACAGACAAGAGAAGCCTTGTCTGTTGTGATATACCTTTCATCTTTTCAACTTGCATATGCAGTGGATCGAATACCCAGGCTGCTTGCTCCCGGATATTCTCTGCTTGCTGCTTTCCTGCAATTCGAACGTTCTGAGATACAGTATGGGCAATGTGGACGCGAAGTGCCCGCCAGCATTGATAAATTTGACCTGCGTATTGTTTCTCTTTCATCGCGAAAAGTCATCCGCGATGCAGGGCATTTTACGCCAGCGGCCTGCGCTGCTATGCTGCCCGCTCGAATTTTTTACCAGAGTGAAAGGAACGAAGATGACAACCCCTTCTTTCGACAGCGTCGAAGCACAAGCAAGTTATGGTATTGGTTTACAGGTTGGCCAGCAGTTGCTGGAATCTGGTCTGCAAGGGTTGCAACCAGAAGCACTGCTCGCGGGCCTGCGCGACGCGCTGGAAGGGAATTCACCGGCGGTCCCGGTAGATGTGGTACATCGCGCGCTGCGTGAAGTGCATGAGCGTGCGGAAGGCGTACGTCGTGAGCGTACTGAAGCAATGGCAGCACAAGGTCAGACGTTCCTGGCTGACTACGCACAGCGTGAAGGCGTGAGCAGCACCGAATCAGGTCTGCAGTTCAGCGTAATCACTCAAGGTGAAGGCCCAATCCCATCTCGTCAGGATCGCGTACGCGTTCACTACACCGGTAAACTGATTGACGGCACCGTGTTTGACAGCTCAGTCGCACGTGGCGAGCCAGCGGAATTCCCGGTTAGCGGCGTGATTGCAGGCTGGATTGAAGCATTGACCCTGATGCCGGTCGGCTCAAAATGGGAACTGGTTATTCCTCACAACCTCGCTTACGGCGAGCGCGGTGCGGGCGCATCCATCCCACCTTTCAGCACGTTAGTGTTTGAAGTCGAGCTGCTCGAAATCCTGTAATACCCAAGGGCGGCAATCATGCCGCCCTCTCTGTTTTACTTCTTCTGCTGCTGCAAATTCACCTGCCAAATCGCAAAGC
Source organism: Pantoea sp. T14 (assembly GCF_036663535.1). Lineage (NCBI taxonomy): Bacteria > Pseudomonadati > Pseudomonadota > Gammaproteobacteria > Enterobacterales > Erwiniaceae > Pantoea > Pantoea sp. T14. The sequence continues at coordinate 174,677 of NZ_JAWUEB010000015.1, read as the reverse complement.
CAATCTCATCACTGCCTTTCTGCTGCATCGGATATTGCGCATGCTGTTTGATAAAGCCGTTGGCTTTTTCTCCCGGCGCAGTCTCAAAACGAATATCGACGGACGCAGTGGAAGCAATCGGTGCCAAATGCCAATTGTTATCGGCCTGTGGCTTAACCTCGCCATGCTTCTTGGTCTCTGCGCTGATATAAGCCGCCACCACTGAACGGTTCTCATCCGGTGAAGCAAAAGCGATGTACTTATCGCCGGTTCCGGCAAATTTGCCGCCATACGCACGGTAATTGTTGGTCGCTACAAGGAAAGTCGCCTTCGGATCAACCGGTTTGCCCTGCCAGCTAAGCTGCTTGATACGCGAAGCCTCAGGGTGAATCATCTGGCACTCCGCGTCATATCGCGCGGGTTGCGTCACATCAATCTGATACTCCACGCCATCGATCACATCAAAATTGTAGGTGCGGAAATCCCAGTTGATCAGTGATTGTGGCTTGCCGCTGGCGGGATCAATTTGATTGAACTGGCCAGCTGAGCACTCCAACCACTCTTTCACCTGCGCGCCGCTGACCTTCATCACCACTAACGTGTTGGGATAAAGATACAAATCCGCGGCATTGCGGAAGGTTAGCGCTCCTTTTTCAACTTCAACATAGCTTGCCGGATCGTTTTTACGTCCACCCGCTTTAAACGGTGCAGCAGCAGAAAGCACCGGCAGACGTCCTAAGTCAGGATCGCCCTGAATAAAATGTTCTACATAGGCGCGCTGTGCATTGTTAACGATCTGCACGGTGGGATCGTCCTGCACCAACGACAAATAGCTGTACATCACATCTGCTGATTTACCGATCGGCTTGGCAACAAACTCTCGTGTAGCACGGTGCGCATCCGCCAGCACGCTAACCAGCGCCGGATCTTCAGCCACCAGCGATTTTTTCTGCGCGATGTCGTAAATGGGACGCGCCTGCGCTTTACCGCTGCTCACCTGCCAACGCCCATCGTCATTGTTCAGCACCAGATCGACCACACCAAGATGATCGCCCCACATGCCCGGCATCACCGCAGGAATGCCGTTCAGGGTTCCGTTAGCGATATCGGCGCCTTTAATGTTGGCGAAATCTTTGTCTGGGAATACGGCATGTGCGTGCCCAAACAGAATGGCGTCTATGCCTTCGACCTGGCTGAGATAGTAAACCGAGTTTTCCGCCATGGCATGATAAGGCTCGCTGCTCAGGCCAGAATGCGGAATGGCAATAATCACTTCCGCGCCTTGCTTACGCATTTCAGGAATGTAACGACGAGCCGTTTCGGTAATGTCGTCTACCCGCACTTTGCCTTGAAGATTCGCTTTATCCCACACCATGATTTGCGGCGGAACAAAGCCGATATAACCTATTTTCACCGTTTGCCGTTTTCCATCGCGATCGACGACATCAGTGGATTTGATCAGATAAGGCGTAAACAGTGGCTTGCCGCTCTTACTATCGATCACATTGGCGTTAACGTAAGGAAAGCGGGCACCAGCAAGGGCTTTTTTCAAATAGGGCAAACCGTAGTTGAACTCGTGATTACCCAGGTTACCCACGCTGTAGTCCAGCGTATTGAGCGCTTGATAAACGGGATGGATCTCGCCCGCTTTAAGCCCTTTCGCGGCCATGTAATCGCCAAGCGGGCTGCCCTGAATAATATCGCCATTATCAACCAGCACGCTGTTTTTAACTTCCTGACGTGCAGCATGAATCAGCGATGCGGTACGTACCAAGCCAAACTTCTCGGTGGGCGTATCTTTGTAGTAATCGAAGTCCATCATATTACTGTGCAAATCGGTGGTTTCCAGTACGCGCAAATCCACGGTTGCTGCCGATAATGCGCTGGAAATTCCAAGCGCCAGTAACGTTATGCCAGGCTTAAACATGTAGGCTCCTGCTCCCAAAAGATCGAAGCTCTCAAAATAATGTAAAAGCTTGATCAATGGTCATTTTAAAACGTGATGGATGTAACGCTTTCAGGCTTTGGAAGGCGGCTCGCAGAATTCAGATTTTGCCGCCACGTGGCAAGCATAGCGATGCTGTATGAACTATGATATTGATATATCTATGAAATGCTCCGCTGCATGCCGAAAAGTCGGCGCAGATAGCGGAACTGTTGACATGTAATCGGTCTGGCGTTGAGTCATACGCGCAACAGCCGCATAAAACGAGGTGAAAAATGTTAGAGCAAATCTGCCAACTGGCGCGTGAAGCGGGCGATGCCATCATGCACGTTTATAATGGCGCGGCACCGCTTGACGTTTCTCACAAATCCGATGACTCGCCTGTGACGGCGGCAGACATCGCCGCACACAACGTCATTATTCAGGGTTTAAAACAGCTCTCTCCTGATGTGCCGGTATTATCAGAAGAAGATCCGCAAGGTTGGGATGTTCGCCAGCATTGGCAGCATTACTGGCTGGTCGATCCGCTGGATGGCACCAAAGAGTTTATCAAACGCAACGGCGAGTTCACCGTCAACATTGCACTGATTGAACAAGGTAAGCCGGTGATGGGGGTGGTATATGCGCCCGCGCTGGGCGTGATGTATTCCGCCGTAGAAGGTAAAGCCTGGAAAGAAGAGGGCGGTCAGCATGTGCAAATTCAGGCGCAGGATGCACGTCCGCCGCTGGTGGTGGTCAGTCGCTCACATGGCGATGATGATGAGATGAAACAATACCTGAAACAGCTGGGCGAGCACCAAACAGTTGCTACCGGTTCTTCATTGAAATTCTGTTTGGTCGCAGAAGGTAAAGCTCAGCTTTACCCGCGTTTTGGGCCAACCAATATCTGGGATACCGCAGCGGGTCACGCGGTAGCGATGGCGGCGGGTGCGCATGTTCACGACTGGCAGGGTAAAACACTGGATTACGCGCCACGTGAATCTTTCCTCAATCCGGGTTTCCGTGTGTCCCTGTTCTGATAGGCAAAACGGGAGGTTTTCCTCCCGTTTATTAACACTGCTTATTCTTTTAATAACGTTTTCAGCAATATCATTACCTGCCGCAACTCTTGCTGCGTGAGCGCTCCATCTTTTACAAATCGAACCTGTCCCGTCTTATCTACGACCACAATCGCCGAACTGCTTTCTTCAAGCTGCCAGGCTTTTTGAATATTACCTTTACTATCAATAATAAACTGCGACCACGGATACTGCTGTTTGTTGCTGTGAATGCTGCTGCGCACAAACATGCCGGTGCCCGGAATTGCGTCATCGGTATTGACGATGGTGGTGGTTTGATAACGATCGTGCGGAAATTTCGCGGCTTTGATCGCTTCTACCAGCGCAGCATTCTTTTCCTTTGCTGATGAACGGCCGGCAATATGCTGAATCACGCGTACTTTGCCGATCAGCTGTGCACTGTTCCAACTTTTATAGCTAAACTCATTTTGATGCCAAAGCAGTTCGCCTTTGTCGTTAATGCCTACTGCGGGAACGCGCTCGCCCTGTTTGATATCGTGAGCAAGTGCGCTAACCGGCATTATCAGGGTTAAAAATATCGCCGCCCATGTTGTCCGCATAAACACATCCTTAAGTGATCAGACCAGTTAGTCATTTTATTGCAATAGTAGGCAGTGATGATGCAGCTGTCGCGGCAAAGTGTCAGGTTTGTTATCAACGCCACAATTCCTTAACGACTGAAGGTTTATACTGGGTTGTGTCACGGCAGTAACAGAGTGTTCTGTAATGGTGTGTCAACTCAGTAAATAAATTCAATTTTCGGAACACGAGTAACGCACAGTGTTCTATAGTTTATCCGCAATTTGCGCTTCAAGGGCTCGTACCGATTTTGGCAACGGCGAAGCGTGTTTATAAAAATTTAGGAGTTAGACAGAATGAAGATCTTCCAGCGCTATAATCCGCTGCAAATAGCGAAATACGTAAAAACGCTGTTCCGAGGAAGGTTGTATATCAAGGACGTTGGCGCGTTCGAGTTCGACAAGGGAAAAGTGTTGATTCCCCGCGTCAAAGACAAACAGCATCTGAGCGTAATGTCAGAAATTAACCGTCAGGTTGTTCGTCTGAAGCTTGAGTTCAACTAATCAAAAAAAATAGCAGTAAGCAGTATGCAAAAGAAAGGGCGCCAACGGCGCCCTTAATATTTTTACTCTTCAGTGGTTTTTGTGAGGTTTAAGACCGGCGGACGTTCCTCTATCCGCGTCACTAAGAGCTGGTCGATGCGATAGCTATCGATATCCACCACTTCAAACTTGAAGCCAGCAAATTTCACGAAATCGGTACGTTTCGGGATTTTGCGCAGCATGAACATCATGAAGCCGCCAATGGTTTCGTAGTTACCGGACTGTGGAAAATCGTCGATATGCAGCACACGCATCACATCATCAATTGGCGTACCACCCTCAACCAGCCATGAATTCTCATCACGCGCCACAATTTGCTCTTCCATGCCTTGGCCAACCAAATCGCCCATCAGCGTGGTCATAACGTCGTTTAACGTGATGATACCGACGACTAACGCGTATTCATTCATGATCACGGCAAAATCGTCACCAGCGGTTTTGAAGCTTTCCAGCGCCTCCGAAAGCGTCAGCGTGTCTGGCACAATCAACGCCGAACGAATTTGCAGCCCGCTGTTCAGCGTCATGCTTTGGTTGCCCAACACGCGTAGCAGCAGTTCTTTGGAGTCGACGTAGCCAACGATGTGGTCAATGTCGCCGCTACAGACTAAAAACTTAGAATGTGGATGTTCCGCGATTTTGGTTTTCAGGCTGTTCTCTTCTTCATTCAAATCAAACCAGACGATATTTTCGCGTGAGGTCATTGAAGAAGGAACGGTACGTGATTCCAGTTCAAACACGTTTTCAATCAGTTCGTGTTCTTGCTTACGCAACACGCCCGCCAGCGCACCGGCTTCAACTACCGCATAAATATCATCAGAGGTGATGTCATCTTTGCGCACCATCGGTAGCTTGAAGATGCGAAAGAAGACGTTAGCCAAACCGTTAAATAAAAACACCAGCGGGCGCAGGATCATTAAACAGAAGCGCATGGGGTTGATGATACGCAAGGCAACGGCTTCCGGCGCAATCATGCCGACGCGTTTTGGCGTCAGGTCGGCGAACAAAATAAACAGACTGGTGACAATGGTGAAGGAGCAGATAAAGCTGAGCTGCTCGGCGAGATCCGGGGCAACAAAACGGCTAAACAAACTGTTGAAAGCGGGAGAAAAAGCCGCGTCACCGACGATACCGCCGAGAATAGCCACCGCATTCAGACCAATTTGCACTACGGTGAAGAACATTCCGGGCGTTTCCTGCATCTTTAACACACGTTGTGCATTAATGTTGCCTTCATCGGCGAGCAGTTTCAGTTTGATCTTGCGGGCGGCGGCCAGCGAGATTTCCGAGAGGGAGAAAAAAGCACTGATTACGATCAGCAAAAGAATGACAAGCAAGCTATCTAACATATGAGATCCAAAGGGTTATCCACTTGTCATTTTTGGCCTGGGCAGCGCGAGGTAAGATCGTACTTCATGTACTTACTCATCGATCTGGGCTATCCGTGCCAAAAATGTCTGCGCCAATTCGACAAAGAAAATCACTGTCGGGGCAGAAATGAAAACAGGCGATATGCCTGTGGTGGCTGATTATAGCAGCAGCCACAATGTTGCCGCCAGAGGGCGAATAGCAGCATAAGCGGGAAGTGTCAGGCGAAACCGGGAACAGAACCGTAAGATTAATCTGAGTGAGGCACCTGAACAAGCCGATCGGCCGCACGGTTGTTGTATCGATCCCGGCATTTACCGACAATAGTCGGCGATTTGACTTAGATGTCGCCTTTACGCCACCGTTAGCAAAAAAGTGTGGCTATGATGATGGTGTTGCCTTGCCGTAAGAGCAGGCAAAGAAGATTAATGAGTGCCCTGCGGAAAAGGGGCCGGCATGATTAACAGGAGTACCCGTGCCACGATTTCATATTTATTGTATGGCCAGCCTGCTGCTTGCCGCGCCTTCCCTTGGGGCTGCGACAGTACGATTGCAGGTAGAAGGGTTAACCGGGGATTTGCAAAAAAATGTCAGAGCGCGCTTGTCCACCATTGGCAGCGATGAGGTCTCAAATGATGGCCGTTTCCGCGCGCGCGTTTCGGAAGCGGTAAAAGAAGGGCTGCGTGCACTGGGTTATTATGAACCCGATATCGATTTTGAATCACGTCCGGCACCTGCACAGGGCGGCCGCCCAGTATTGATTGCCCATGTGAAGCCGGGAGAGCCGGTAAGAATCGGCGGCAGCACCATTGTGGTTGAAGGCGATGCCAGAAACGATGCCGATTACAAAGCCTGGGTTGAACAAGGCCGCCCGAAAGTCGGCACCCAGCTGAATCACGGCCAGTATGACAAATTCAAAAGCGGTTTTTCCAACCTTGCTCTTCGTAACGGTTACTTCGACGGTGATTTCAAACAGAGCCAGCTCGGCATATCTGTAGAACGGCGTGAAGCCTTTTGGGATATCGATTACGACAGCGGCCCGCGCTATCGTTTTGGCGACGTGACGTTCGAAAAATCGCAAATCCGTGACGAATACCTGCGCAATCTGGTGCCCTTCAAAAAGGGCGATTACTACAGCTCACGTGATTTAGCCGAACTCAACCGTCGTCTTTCTGCAACCGGTTGGTTTAATTCCGTGGTGGTGGCGCCAGAATTTAATGAAGGCCGAAAAACCAAAGTGCTGCCGCTGAGCGCGGTGGTGTCGCCACGTACCGAAAATACCATTGAAACCGGTGTTGGCTATTCCACTGACGTCGGTCCCCGTCTGAAAGGCACCTGGAGAAAACCCTGGATAAACGATCGGGGTCATAGCCTGGTAGCCAGCGCCTATGTGTCTGCACCGGAGCAGCAGCTCGATCTCAGCTATAAAGTTCCCCTGCTGAAAAGTCCGCTGGAGCAGTATTACACCTTCTCGGGCGGGTTGAAGCGTACCGATCTCAACGACACGCAATCTGATACATCAACGTTAGCCGTTTCGCGTAACTGGGACAGCAGTTCCGGTTGGCAAAGAGCGGTTAACCTGCGCTGGAGCCTCGATCACTTTACCCAAGGCAGCGTAACTAACACCACAATGTTGCTCTATCCGGGCGTTAGCGTGAACCGCACCCGTTCGCGTGGCGGCCTGATGCCAACGTGGGGCGATTCACAGCGCTATTCCGTGGACGTCTCTGACACAACTTGGGGCTCAGACGTAGATTTCCTGATCCTTCAGGCACAAAACGTCTGGATCCGTACCTTGGGCGATAATCACCGCTTTGTCGCACGCGGTAATGTTGGCTGGATTGAAACCAACGATTTCGAAAAAGTGCCGCCCGATCTGCGTTTCTTTGCGGGGGGCGATCGCAGTATTCGCGGTTACAAATACAAAGATATCTCTCCGCGTGATGATGACGGCAAGCTAACGGGCGCATCAAAAATGGCGACAGGATCGCTGGAGTATCAATACAACGTGACAGGAAAATGGTGGGGTGCGGTCTTCGTCGATTCTGGTGAAGCCGTTAACGACATCAAACAGAGTAATTTCAAAACTGGCGCAGGTGTTGGCGTGCGCTGGTCATCGCCGGTAGGGCCGATTAAGTTCGACATTGCCCGACCGATTGGCGATCGCGAGGAACATGGTTTGCAATTTTACGTAGGACTGGGGCCTGAACTATGAAGCTGTGGAAAAAGGTCCTGATAGGTATTCTGATCTTTCTGGTGCTGTTAGTGGGTGGTGTGGCATTTCTGATTGGCACCACACCAGGTTTACATCTGGTGCTAAATGGCGCATCACGCTGGGTGCCGGGCTTGTCGATCAAACAGGTCGAAGGCGGCTGGCGTAATCTGTCGATTAACGGTCTGCGTTATGAAATGCCCGGCGTCAGCGTTGATGCTGGCAATATCCATTTAGCGGTGGATTTAAATTGCCTGCTGCACTCGTCGGTGTGCGTTAATGACGTCACGCTCAAAGATATTAGCGTGGTGGTCGACAGCAAAAAAATGACGCCATCCAGCGCGCCACCGCCAGAAGAAGAGGGCGGTAGCACCAATCTCAGCACGCCTTATCCGATCACCTTGCGCCATCTTGGCCTGCACAACGTCAATGTCAAAGTGGATGATACAGCGATTTCGCTGATGGATTTCACCACCGGCTTGCAGTGGCAGGATCGAGCGTTAACGTTGAGTCCAACCCATATTCAAAGTCTGCTGATCGCCTTACCAAAAGCGGCGAAGGTGGCTAATGAGCAGGTGATTCAGCCCAAAGTTCAGCAACCGCAGCCAGATGAGAAACCGCTGGGTGAAACGCTGCAGGCGATGTTTGCCAAACCGCTACTGCCAGAGCTACCCGATTTTCAGCTGCCGCTGGATATTGATGTGCAGGCGATCCTGGGCGAACAGCTGCGCATTACTGGCGACACCGATATTTCCGTTAAACGCCTGCTGGTAAAAGCGAAAACCACCGATCGCCAGATGCAGCTGCACACGCTGGAGGTTGATTCTAATCTGGGGCAGCTCAACGGCAGCGGTCAGGCTACGTTAGCGGATAACTGGCCGGTGGATTTCTCGCTCAACGGCACGGCAAACGTGGCTCCGCTTAAAGGCGAAAACATCGTATTGAAGCTAAACGGGGCGATGCGTGATGAATTGACGTTAGCGCTGAATTTATCCGGCCCGGTGCGTGCGCAACTTGATGCGACCACGCAACCAGCGGTAGCGGGTTTACCGCTGTCGCTGAAACTTACCAGCCCACAGTTGCGTTGGCCGTTAACCGGTCCGGTGTTGTATCAGGCTGACAATCTTGATTATCAATTCAAAGGCAAAGCCACTGATTACGTGATGTCGCTGCGTACCGCAGTGAAAGGCGAAGCGGTGCCACCAGCAACGATCTCGCTCGACGGCAAAGGCAACGTGCAGCAGTTTAGTCTGGATAAATTGCGTGTCGCCGCGCTGCAAGGCAATGTCGATCTCACCGCGCTGGTGGATTGGAGCAAAGCGATCAGCTGGCGCAGCGAATTGACCTTGTCAGGAATTGATACTGCAAAACAGTATCCCGATTGGCCGGCGAAGCTGGATGGCAAGATCGCTACGCGCGGCAGCCTGTATGGCGGAACCTGGCAAGTCAGCGTGCCGCAGTTGCAGTTGAAAGGAAACGTGAAGCAAAACGCAGTAACCGCAGACGGCTCACTGAGCGGCAACAGCTACAATCAATGGACGGTGCCCGGTATCAAGCTGGCATTAGGCCGCAACCATTTAGACGTAAAAGGTGCGCTAGGCGATACGGTAAACCTCGACGCAACCATTGATGCGCCACAGCTCAATAATGCCTTGCCGGGCTTAGGCGGCGTGGTGAAAGGCACCCTTAAAGCACGCGGAACATTGCAGGCGCCACAGGTATTGGCCGACCTCAATGCCACCGGTTTGCGTTGGCAACAGTTGCAAATCAACCGCGTTACGCTGAATGGTGACGTGCGTTCCAGCGATCAAATCGCTGGCAAGCTGCAATTACGCGTAGAACAGCTTAAGCAGGATGCCTTGAGTATTAACCTGTTGACGCTGAACGCCGACGGTAACGAAAAGCAGCATCAGCTCAAACTCGACGTTCAGGGTAAACCGGTTTCCGGTCAGCTGGCGTTGAGCGGCAGCTTTGATCGCCAGCAGCAGCGTTGGAAAGGCTCACTGAACAACACGCACTTCGACACGCCAGTAGGCGAATGGCGACTGACACGGGCGATGGCGATCGATTATCTCAACGCCAAACAAACCGCCACTATTGGCGCGCATTGCTGGCAGAACCCCAATGCGCAGTTGTGCGTGCCGGAGCCGATTGAAGCGGGCCCGAGCGGAAAAGCGCATGTGGTGCTTAATCGCTTTGATCTGGCCATGATCAAACCGTTTATGCCCGATGCGACCAAACTCAACGGCGTGTTCAGCGGTGATGCGCGCGTAAACTGGAGTGCTGACGGTAGCTTGCCAACCGGCACAGTGGCATTGAAGGGTAATGGCGTCAAAGTTGAGCAGGATGTGCAGGGCAACACGCTGCCCATTGCCTTCGATACGCTTAATCTAAATGCCGCACTGCGCAACGGTCGCGCGCAGCTCGACTGGCTGATTCGCATCGCGAATAACGGTCAGCTCGATGGCAACGTCCAAATCAACGATCCTGAAAATCGCCGTACGCTGGGCGGTAACGTCAACATTCGCAATATTTCGTTGGCGATGATCAATCCGGCCCTGATGCAGGGCGAGCAGATCAAAGGCAAGCTCAACAGCAGTTTGCGCCTTGGCGGCAGCGTGCGGCAGCCGCAGGTGTTTGGTCAGCTTGGCCTGCAGGATGTCGATGTTGATGGCAGCTTCATGCCCGTTGATCTCACTGCGGCGAACCTAAACCTGGTGTTCAATGGCATGAGTTCAACGCTCAATGGGTTGATCCAAACCGCGCAGGGTAACATCAACCTGAATGGTAATGCTGACTGGAGCCAGCTGGATAACTGGCGCGCCCGAGTCGCCGCGCAAGGTAGCCGCATACGCGTTACCGTGCCGCCAATGGTGCGCATGGATGTCTCACCGGATCTGGTATTCGAAGCCACACCTGCTGCTTTCAGTCTGGATGGACGTGTTGATATTCCTTGGGCGCGTATCACGGTGCAAGAAGTACCTGAAAGTGCGACCGGCGTTTCATCCGATGCAGTGATGCTGGATGAAAACCTCAAACCTATTCAGCCGAAAACCGCCTCGATTCCGATCAACAGTAATCTGGTTATTAACGTCGGCAACGATGTGCGGCTTTCTGCTTTTGGCTTGAAAGCGAAACTGAACGGCGATCTGAAACTGGTGCAGGATAAGTCAGGATTGGGATTAAACGGACAAATCAATATTCCTTCTGGTCGTTTCCATGCGTATGGTCAGGATCTGATTGTGCGTAAAGGTGAGTTGCAGTTTGCCGGACCACCCGATCAACCTTACGTCAACCTTGAAGCCATTCGTAACCCGGAAGCCACAGAGGATGATGTCACGGCGGGCCTGCGTGTTACTGGTCTGGCGGATGAGCCGAAAGTCGAGGTCTTTGCTGATCCGGCGATGTCCCAGCAGGAAGCGCTTTCTTACCTTTTACGCGGTCAGGGACTCAACAGTGATGGTGACAGTAATGCACTGACTTCAGCATTGGTTGGCTTAGGGGTTGCACAAAGTGGGCAGGTTGTGGGTAAAATCGGCGAGACATTCGGTGTCAGCAACCTTGCCCTTGATACCGCAGGTGTTGGCGACAGCCAGCAGGTGCAGGTCAGCGGTTATGTGCTGCCGGGTCTACAAGTAAAATACGGTGTTGGCATTTTTGATTCACTGGCGACGTTAACCTTGCGTTACCGCCTGATGCCCAAACTCTATCTGGAAGCCGTGTCCGGCGTGGACCAGGCTCTCGATTTGCTCTATCAGTTTGAGTTTTAGCAATGCGAATAATTGTTTACGGCAGTTTAAGGCGCAAACAGGGAAACAGTCATTGGATGACGAACGCGCAATGGCTGGGTGATTACCCGATTGAGGGCTTCGAGCTCTACAGTCTTGGTCATTATCCCGGCGTCATCCAGGGCAATGGAACGGTACACTGCGAAGTGTACCGCATCGATGCTTCCACTCTTGGCGAGCTGGATGCGCTACGTACCAAGGGTGGAGAGTACAAACGTCATCTCATGCAGACGCCGTTTGGCAGTGCATGGCTTTATGTTTATCAACGCTCGGTGGCTGGACGCCAGCGTATCACCAGCGGCGACTGGCTAAAGCGCGATGAGGAACCAGAAGCCTAAACAAAAACACCGTCCAGTTGGACGGTGTTTTTTTATGGCTCGGCAACAGAATTATTTCTTCTGAGCGCGCTCATAAGAGGCAATGATTTCTGCTTTCGCAGCTTCGGCGTTATCCCAGCCGTCAACTTTCACCCATTTGCCTTTCTCCAAATCTTTGTAGTGTTCAAAGAAGTGGGTGATCTGTGCGCGCAGCAGTTCTGGCAGGTCGTTCACATCTTTGATGTGATCGTACTCTTTAGAGAGTTTGGTGTGCGGAACCGCAACCAGTTTGGCATCTTCGCCAGACTCGTCGGTCATTTTCAGCACGCCAACTGGACGGCAGCGGATTACGGAGCCTGGTACCAGTGGATATTGGGTCGGTACCAGCACGTCAACCGGATCACCATCCAAAGATAAGGTGTGGTTGATGTAGCCGTAGTTGCACGGATAGAACATGGCGGTAGACATAAAGCGGTCTACAAACAGGGCACCAGACTCTTTATCAACTTCATATTTGATCGGATCGGCATTGGCCGGGATCTCAATGATTACGTAGATATCTTCTGGCAGGTCTTTACCTGCTGGCACCTGGTTCAAACTCATCGGGCATTCCTTCAGTAGTCGTATGTTGAGTGTCGGCTATTATAGCCAACTGACTCTGAAAGTATGCCCCCTTTTTGGCGTTTCGGAATGCGCCTCAACGCTACTTCTGCGTGACAAACAGCGAGACAATGCCCGCAGCTATCAGTGGTCCGACCGGTACGCCGCGAAAGAAGGCTACGCCAATCACTGTGCCAATGAGCAATCCGCCAATAATGGTAGGGTTCAGACTCATTAAACTCACGCCACGTCCACCGAGCCAGGCAACAAAAATGCCCACCACAATCGCCACAAGTGATTGCCAGTTAGCAAAAGATTTAATCAGGCTTGAGGCGGGCAGTGAACCGCTGGCCAGCGGGGCCATCACAGCAACGGTAAGAATAATAATGCCCAACGTGATGCCCTGTTTTTCCACATAGGGGAAAAATTGTGCCAGGGGCGTAATTTTGATCACCAGTAAAATCAGAATGGAAATCGTCACGGCGCTGTTGTGGACGAAATAACTGAGGACGGCAAGGCAGATTAAAATAAAAGTCGAGGCATAAGCAGCCATGTTTTCTCCCTGAAAATGGATGAGTGTGCCAACCCATGTCAGCACATACGCGATTTTACCGCGTCCATTTATCAACAATCATCAGGGTTGGCGCAACTCCCATTATTCATTGATTGCAGCAGCATCGCCTGATTACGCACCACACTGACGCTTTGCGCGCTGAGCGACACCGTGCCCAAGGTGCCCTGATCGCGATAACGGCTGCGACCGGCGTCCAGCCAACTGTCGCGATAAGTTAGCCAATTACGCTGTGCAGCACGTAATTTGGCTTTAGGCTCACCACTCAATTTTTTCATCAGTTTCCCATACTGATTATTCAACTCTTTGTCCCAGGCTTGATTTGCATCGCCGTAGCATTGCGTCATTGCTGAGGTTGTGGATGCGCCTTCCATGCAGTGATCCAGCGTATCGTCAATCGCGGATTTCTGCGCCATCGCGCTGCTGCTAACGAGAGTCAGCGCCAAAGGAAGCCATTTTTTCATTGTCATTCTCTTTCTAAATGATGAGGCAGAGTTCAGCTTGATTGATGTATCCGTGATGGTCAAGCAGCTGACCATCTATCAAGGTTAAAGTTTCGCCACGTAATAGCCGATACCTTTCCCGTTTTAGGGCTTTTGGATTTTTTTTGCCTTTACTACACACATGGAATCTATCGAGATGAAACAGTTATCACTACGCACCGGGTTGCTGGCTATGCTGGCGTTTATGACACTGCTGCTGTTGGCGGTGAGTTTTATGGGAATTGTGGCAATCAACAAAGGGAACCGATCGCTGGATGTAATCAATCGCATTCAGGGCATCGAATTGAACAATCTTTACCAGAGCAATGCTGAGCTGATGCGCGCCCGCACTTTAGCGGCGCTGGCCGTGCGAAAAATTGAAATTGGTTTGCTGGACGAGGGCGCAGTCGTGACGAAACAGGCGCAAGCCGATGTCATCGATTCGCAAAAAAGTCTAAAACAGTTTATTGATGCAGGCACTGTTACTGAGCACGGCAAAAAACTGGCTGATGCGGTGGTCTCGAGCTACAAAGCCTATCTGGAGCAGGGCATCACACCGATGATGAGCGCGCTGGATAAACAGTACAATGACGAATATTACCAGCTGCTGGAAGGCGATCTCCCTACGCTGGCGGACAAATACAGCAAAGCGGTGGCAGATTTTGGGCAATACGCCAATGGCGTCACCGCTGCGCAGCTGGAGCAGGCGGCCTATAACGAAACCAAGATGAAAGTGCTGATCGCCGTCGCGGTGGCGCTCTCGCTGCTGCTATTGGTGTTGGCCTGGCAGCTGTTGCGCCGCATGTTGTTGCAGCCGCTGAACAGCGCCATCTTGCATCTGGAGCAAGTGGCGGTTGGCGATTTGTCGCACACCTTGCCGCTGGCGGGTAACAACGAATTAGGGCGTCTGAATAATGCACTGGCCGAGATGCAGCAAGCGTTACGTACCTCTGTAAATCAGGTGCGTGAAGCCAGCATGCAAATTGACGTTGGCAGCCGGGAGCTGGCGGCAGGCAATGTTCATCTCTCGCAGCGTACTGAGGAATCTGCAGCCTCGCTGGAGCAAACCGCCGCCAGTATGGAACAGTTAACCGCCACTGTGCGCCTCAACGCTACCAATGCGCAGCAAGCGAACCAATTGGCCAAGAGCGTTTCTGATACCGCCGATCGCGGCGCGGAAGTGGTGAGTTATGTGATGGAGAAGATGAGTGAAATCACTGAAAGTGCCCATCGCATTGGTGACATTCTTAGCGTGATTGATGGCATCGCCTTCCAGACCAATATCCTGGCGCTGAATGCGGCTGTAGAAGCCGCACGTGCGGGCGAACAAGGACGAGGCTTTGCCGTCGTTGCCAATGAGGTGCGCACGCTAGCACAACGTAGTGCTAATGCGGCGAAAGAAATTCGTACCTTGATCAGTGATTCGCAGACGCGCGTTAAAGAAGGCAGCGATATGGCGACCAAAGCGGGCGAAACCATGGATGAGATTTCGGGCGAAGTGATGCGCGTGACAGCATTGATGAAAGAGATTTCGCTGGCATCTGAAGAGCAGAGTCGCGGTATCGAGCAGGTTAATCAGGCGGTGACGCAAATGGATGAAGTGGCGCAACAGAATGCGGCGCTGGTGGAGCAGGCAACGGCGGCAACGCAATCGCTTGAGGCACAATCTGAACATCTACAGGCAACGATGGCGCAATTTCGATTGCAGGAAGCCTGATACAAAAAAGGGCGCGATCATCGCGCCCTTCATGATTAACCTTGACGGCAATCTGGGAATTCGCGCAGGAAGCGCTCCACATCATTGACCATCGCTTCATTGCCACAGTAGAACGGGCAACGCTGGTGCAGCGTGACAGGAGGAATGTCCAGAATACGGTTTTGACCATCGCTGGCTTTACCGCCTGCTTGCTCCGCGAGAAACGCCATTGGGTTGCATTCGTACAGTAAACGCAGCTTACCTTTGGTATGACTGGCCGTGCTCGGGTAAAGGTAGATGCCACCTTTCAGCAGGTTACGGTGGAAATCCGCCACCAGCGAGCCGATATAGCGTGAGGTATAAGGGCGCTTGGTCTCAATATCTTCTTCCTGACAGAATTTAAGATACTTTTTCACACCCTGTGGGAAACGAATGTAATTCCCTTCGTTGATAGAATAGGTGTAACCCTTTTCTGGGTAGGTCATGCGTTCGTGGCTCAGGCAGAACACGCCGAGCGACGGATCGTAAGTAAACGCATGCACGCCACAACCGGTGGTGTAAACCATCATGGTGGATGAGCCGTAAACCACGTAACCCGCAGCAACCTGCTTGTTTCCTGGCTGCATGAAGTCAGCTTCGACAACGGGCGTGCCGGGCTCGCTCACGCGGCGATAAATCGAGAAGATGGTGCCAACAGAAACGTTAACGTCGATGTTGGAAGAGCCATCCAGTGGATCCATCAACACCACATACTTACCGTTCTCTTCACCTTCAAAAATAACGAATTCGTCTTCTTCTTCAGACGCGATACCAGCAACAATGCCACGTGCTTTCAATGCTGCTTTCAGTTTTTCGTTGGCGAACAGATCCAGTTTCATCTGCTGTTCACCCTGAACATTTTCAACACCACTTGCGCCCAGAATATCCACTAAGCCGGCTTTGTTAATGTCGCGGTGGATGATTTTGGCCCCAAGCTTGATCGCTGAAATCAATGCGGTCAGTTCGCCTGTGGCGTGCGGAAAGTCGTGTTGCTTCTCGACGATAAATTCGCCTAACGTTTTCATAACACATTCCCTGAATCTTCGATGGAGTGGCAGCATGCGTAACAAACCACCAACGTATGCGTACGCAGTTTAGCCGATTGAACTTTAAAAACCATAGTCCTAATCCGTTTCTTCCGTCTGCGACCGGCGTTACACTGTGCGCCGAACTTTTAGGTAATGGACTTTGATATGCGCATTCACATCCTTGGGATTTGTGGCACTTTTATGGGCGGATTGGCGATGCTGGGGCGTTCGTTGGGTCATCAGGTGACGGGATCAGACGCCAACGTTTATCCACCAATGAGCACGCTGCTTGAGCAGCAAGGCATTGAATTAACAGAAGGTTACGATGTCGCCCAGCTCGATCCGGCACCGGACCTGGTGATCATCGGCAATGCGATGACGCGCGGCAATCCTTGTGTGGAAGCGGTACTGGAACGTAACATTCCTTACCTCTCCGGCCCGCAATGGTTGCATGATTTTGTCTTGCGCGATCGTTGGGTGCTGGCTGTCGCCGGAACCCATGGGAAAACCACCACAGCCGGCATGGCAGCGTGGATTCTTGAGTCTTGCGGCCTCGAACCGGGCTTCATTATCGGTGGCGTACCGGGCAACTTCGATGTGTCGGCAAAATTAGGAAAAAGTCCATTCTTCGTGATTGAAGCGGATGAGTACGATTGCGCGTTTTTCGACAAGCGTTCCAAGTTTGTTCATTACTGCCCACGCACCTTGATCCTGAATAACCTCGAATTCGATCACGCCGATATCTTTGACGATCTGAAAGCGATCCAGAAGCAGTTTCATCATCTGATCCGCATCGTGCCGGGCCAGGGCAAGATCCTGCTGCCAGAACACGATAATAACCTGAAGCAGGTGATGGCGATGGGTTGCTGGAGCGAGCAAGAGAGCGTTGGCGATAATGGTCATTGGCAGGCGAAAAAGCTGAAACCTGATGCGTCACACTGGGAAATCTATCTCGATGGCGCAAAAGTAGGTGAGGTGAACTGGGCGCTGGTTGGCGAACACAATATGCATAATGGTTTAATGGCGATCGCTGCCGCCCGTCATGTCGGTGTAAGGCCAGAAGATGCGGGCCAGGCGCTGGACAGCTTTATCAATGCCCGCCGTCGCCTTGAGCTGCGCGGTGATGTTAATGGCATCAAAGTGTACGACGATTTTGCTCACCACCCGACGGCTATTCTGGCAACGCTTGCCGCGCTGCGCAGTAAAGTCGGTGGTACGGCACGCATTCTGGCGGTGCTGGAGCCGCGTTCCAATACCATGAAAATGGGCGTGAATAAAAACGAGTTAGCCCCTTCGCTGGCACGCGCCGATGAAGTCTTCTTGTTCCAGCCGCATCACATTCCGTGGCAAGTCTCAGATGTCGCAGAAGCCTGCATGCAACCGGCACACTGCACGGCAGATATTGATACGCTGGTGGAAATGGTGGCAAAAGCTGCACAACCCGGTGATTCGATTCTGGTGATGAGTAACGGCGGATTTGGTGGGATACATCAGAAACTGCTGGATAGGTTACAAAAATAGCGTCGTAGCTCAATAAAAAGAAAAATGGCGGGTTTATTAACCCGCCATTTTTTTAACCTTCAGCTAACTCACGCAAGTACTGGAAAATCAGTCGTGCGGATTTAGGCGGCTTGTTAGCGGCTTTCTCTTTCTGCGCATTACGGATCATGCTGCGCAGCTGCTGACGATCAGCATGGGGATAGAGCGCAATCACATCTGTCATTGCGTCATCGCCTTGTTCGATCATACGGTCACGCAGCGCTTCCAGCTTATGGAACAGCGCAACCTGCTGATTGTGGCGGTTCTTCAGCTTATCCAGCGCCTGGCGGATCGGTTCTACGTCCATGCTGCGCATGATCTTACCGATTAACTGCAATTGACGGCGGCGACCTTCTTTCTTAATTCGCCCCGCCAGTTCGATCTCGGCACGCAAACGCTCATCCAACGGAATCTTATCGAGGGCATTTTTGCCCAGATCGACCAGTTCGGCACCCAGGCGTTTTAGCTCTTCAGCATCGCGTTTAATTTCGCTCTTACTGACCCAAATAATCTCTTCATCTTCTTCTTCCTGATTATCTGGCACATCGTCGAGCCACTCATCGGGCTGTTTGGTCATTTCTGGGCTCCCAAAAAAAAGAGGCTAATCCTACCAGTTTATCGGGTGACTGCGAAATTGTTCTCTGACTCTGATAGACTCAAATTATTCAACCATAAGATTAGACGGCAGGTCGATGAACGTATCTACTCAAGTTGCAGAACAGCGTAAAGTGTTGGAACAGGCGATTGCACAGGCGCTCGAACTGGCTAAAGCAAGTACTGACAGCGCAGAAGTGGCGGTAAGTAAAACGACCGGCATCGGTGTCAGCACGCGCTACGGTGAAGTGGAAAATGTCGAATTCAACAGCGACGGCGCGCTTGGCATCACCGTTTATCATCAAAATCGTAAAGGTAGCGCTTCATCGACTGACCTCAGCCCAGACGCTATCAAGCGTACTGTGCAGGCAGCGATTGATATTGCGCGTTACACGTCCCCCGATCCCTTTGCCGGTCCGGCTGATGCCGATCTACTGGCCTATGACGCACCGGATCTCGATCTTTACCATCCGTGGGAGATCGATGCCGATCGCGCTATTGAGCTGGCCGCGCAGGCGGAACAAGCCTCTTTACAAGCGGACAAGCGCATCACCAATACCGAAGGTGGCAGCTTTAACAGCCACGTCGGGATCAAAGTTTTTGGCAACAGCCACGGCATGCTGCAAAGCTATTGCTCAAGCCGCCATTCGCTCTCCAGCTGTGTGATTGCTGAGCAGGATGGCAACATGGAGCGTGATTACGCTTACACCATTGGTCGCGCTTTCGAGGATCTGAAAAGCCCCGAATGGGTCGGTGCAGAATGCGCACGGCGTACGCTGTCGCGTCTGGCACCGCGTAAACTTTCTACCATGAAAGCGCCGGTGATCTTCGCCCCTGAAGTCGCGACCGGCTTGTTCGGTCATTTGGTTGGCGCTATCAGCGGCAGCAGCGTTTACCGTAAATCCACTTTCCTGTTGGATTCACTGGGTCAGCAAATCCTGCCTGAATGGCTCACCATTCATGAGCAGCCGCATCTGCTGAAAGGGCTGGCTTCTACGCCGTTCGACAGCGAAGGCGTGCGCACCCAGGCGCGTGACATCATCAAAGAGGGTGTGCTGCAAACCTGGCTGATGACCAGCTATTCCGCACGTAAGTTAGGTTTAACCAGCACCGGTCACGCGGGCGGCATTCATAACTGGCGCATCGCCGGACAGGGCCATAGCTTTGACGATTTACTGAAGCAAATGGGTACTGGCTTAGTGGTAACCGAGCTGATGGGGCAAGGCGTTAGCGCCATTACCGGCGATTACTCACGCGGTGCCGCAGGGTTCTGGGTGGAAAATGGTGAGATTCAGTATCCGGTAAGCGAAATCACCATCGCCGGTAATCTCAAGGATATGTGGCGCAACATGGTCACTGTCGGTAACGATATCGAAACCCGCAGCAATATTCAGTGCGGCTCGGTATTACTGCCTGAGATGAAAATTGCCGGGCAATAAAGACATCGATTCCTGAAAGCAGCCAATTGGCTGCTTTTTTTTGACCACAATAAAAAGGAAAAAACGATGCGTAAGCATGTGATTGCAATGTTGTCTCTCTCTCTGCTCTTCTCCAGCGCCAGCCTCTACGCGGCTGAGTTGGAACACGATATGGACACGCTGAATGCCAATCTTAAAATCGTCAAGAAAACTGACGATGCGCAGGAGATGCAAAAAGCGTTAAGTGAAATGCGTTCGGCGGCGCAGGATGCGAAGAAATCAACGCCAGAAAAACTGGAAGGCCAACCGGCTGACAGTGCACAGATCAAAGATTTCCACGCGGGTCTGGATTCGCTAATTGCTCAGATCGACGTGGTGAACGAGCTGGCAAAATCAAACAATATTGATGGCGCCAAAACGGAAGCAAAAAAGCTGGACGATATTCGCACGGCTAACCATAAGAAGTTTCGCTAATTCCTGTGCCGGTCATCTGACCGGCTTTTTTTGTCATAACTTTTGCTTATTTCCTCACGCTTCAACAGGTTGCCAATCGAATTCACCTGCATGACTTACGCATAATCATCGCTTCCTTTCAGCACATCACGCATAACGCGACCTTTATCACACTAAACATGCAGCCTGCGATCTGGCGCACTGTGCTCACGTCGATTTCCACTTCCATCTGAAAAAGATGCGTCTCCAAAGCTTGCCTGCTTCCACGTAATTTATTTTCAACGCGAATTATCCGGTTTCAACAGGAGTAGCAAGGTGAGTAAAAACGGCGTCCAGGTGCAAGACGCACCCCCGGAGGAAGTCCAGCAGCTGGCAGACAAAGTACTGCAGCAGATCGCTGTGATCTATGCGCAACACGGTATTCAACCCAATGCGGTTCAGCAGCAAATGCTGGTTTCTCACGTACGTGCGATGGCATCGCGCTCGTTAACCGGCGAGCCGCTGCCAGAGGTTGAAGCTGACTTGTTTGAGGATATCTCTCCAGAAACCATGCAACTGTCGCAGCAGGTGGTGGATCTGTTTGGCAATTTGCCGCGCGAAGAGGCGTGGTTACTGTCCGTTCATATCGAAGTGGCACGCACCCATTAATTCACCTGGCTTCACCAAAGACGGTGAAGACTCGAAGAAAACGTTACGGGCAGAAACATCCGGCCCAGGCAGACATAACCCGAGGAACACAACATGGTAACTGTAGTGATTGGCGATCGTTTAGGTAAAGGTCAGAAAGTGGCGGCAGGCATTGAGAAAGCCGGTGGCCGGGCGGTGGTTGTTCCTGGTGTTGCGGCAGATATGAAGTTAGGCGACGTCATGAAAGCGGAAAACGCTGATTTTGGCATCTCCTTCTGTGGCAGCGGCGGCGCAGGTGCCATCACCGCACAGAACAAATATGGCTACAAAGCGAAGCACGGCATGCGTTCGATTGACGAAGGCGTTACCGCCATTAATGAAGGTGCAACCGTTTTAGGTTTTGGCTTCATGGACAAAGAAGAGTTAGGCGAGCGCTTAGTGCAGGCGTGGAACAAGAAATACGGCAGCTAACCATGAAAGAACAATACGTTACTCAGGTGACGGTGCAGGGTAAAGGCGAGACCAAAGCGAAAGCATTCGCCGATGCGCTGAGTCACGTGCAGAACCAGGTTCTGCGCGCGACGCAAAAGATTCTGTTGCGCATTGAGCCCGAAGATGTGCGGGTTTTACGTGCGCAGGAAAGCGTTAAAAACGAAAAATTCCTGTTTTTCTTTTTGGCGCGCCAACGGCGGAGCTACAGCGTTGAACTGGAGATTACCGTCAGCGTTACCGTGATCGATACCGAACAGGTTGCGTTCACGGCGGCTCCCTAAATTTACCCGTCAAATTCCAGGTTGCAGAGGTGTTAGCTTCGCGTCCCACTCCTTTATTGAGTCAACGCGTGGAGGTTCAGGCTGGCCGCCTTTAAGTAACGCAGAGTATTTGGGTAAGTGACGACAACAAAGGTAAAAAAAATATGTTTTTAATCATTTTGTTTAAGTCGTTGATCATTGGTGGATTAGTGGGGGTAGGCGTTGGCGCGGGTGCGGCACGTATGTTCCATGCGCCCACTACGCAGGGCATGGGCGCTTTTCGTACCTTAGGCGAGTTGAACTCGTGTGAGGGCGATCCCGCTTCCCACTTCTCCTTTGGTCTCGGTTTTTTCTTTAACGCCTGGGCTTCTTCCGTTGCGGCGGGTTCCTTCACGCAAGATGTTGATCATCGCATCATTCCAAACTGGGGCGCGGCAGCGTTGATGGTGAAGAATCGCAACGTGGCAGAAACGCTGCACGATCCGAAAAAAATGGCTATCGCCTGCGGCATTATCGGCATGATCGTGGTGGCCTTTCTTAACTCAACCGCATCGGCGGTGCCCGCGGCATTGCAGGTCACGGCGGTAAAAGTATTAGTACCTGCAGCCAATCTGCTGGTGAACACCGTGATGCCGGTGATCTTCTGGCTGGCAGCCATCGATGCGGGCAAGAAATCGGGCTTTTGGGCCACGATTTTTGGCGGCCTGGCGCAGCTGATCATGGGCAATGCTGTACCGGGGTTGGTGCTGGGTATTCTGATTGGTAAAGGGGTAGAAGAGAGCGGCTGGAACAAAGTTACCAAAGTCATGATGTTTGTCATCGTTCTGCTGTTCGTGCTCAGCGGCTTCTTCCGTGGCTTCGACATGAAGCTGCTGCAATCTTTCCAGTTAGGCATTCCGGGCTGGCTCGATTCCATTCACAACTCCATGAGTGGCAAATAAGATGAACGAAAATAAAAGTTTCTGGTACGCCGATTGGTCCTTCCCGATTTTTGTCGGTCTGCTCTCTTCTGGCGTCTTCGCCGGTACGCACATGTATTACCTTTACGGGATCGGTGCGTTCAACGAAGTGGCGTTTGTCTCGATGCTGCGTGCCGGCATGGAAACCGGCGTCTACGGCGCGGTGGCGGCGTTTGGTGCCAGCTTCTTGTTCGCTCGCATTATTGAAGGTTCGCTGGTGGGCATTCTCGACATCGGTGGTGCGATTCAAACCGGCGTTGGCCTCGGCGTTCCGGCGCTGTTGCTGGGGGCGGGCATTGTGTTTCCAGTGGCGAATTTTGCAGCTTCGCTGGTAACCGGTTTGGTGATTGGCCTGGCGATCGGCTACCTGATCATTCTGGCACGTAAATTCACCATCAATCAAAGCGACTCTACTTACGGTGCGGACGTGATGATGGGTGCCGGTAACGCTTCTGGCCGCTTTCTCGGCCCTTTAATCATTCTTTCTGCCATGGCGGCGTCGATTCCTATTGGATTGGGTTCGCTGCTGGGCGCGTTGCTGTTCTATCTCTGGAACAAACCGATTACCGGTGGCGCGATTCTCGGCGCGATGATTTTGGGTGCCATTTTCCCGATTGCGCTTTGATGCATCAGGCGGCTCGTCAGGGGGCCGCCGTTAAGGAGTAACCATGTTCGACTTGATTATTCGTGACGCGCGATTAAGCGATGAGCAGCGGGTCGATATCGCCGTGCTGGACGGAAAAATCGCCGCCATTGGTGATGTGCAGGGCAAAGCGAAAAGCGAACGCAATCTGGCGGGACGCTATTACCTCAGCGCAGGGTGGATCGATTCCCACGTTCACTGTTATCCCAAATCACCGATATACCATGATGAAGCCGATGCCATTGGCGTTAACCACGGCGTGACCACGGTGATTGATGCGGGCAGCACCGGCGCACAACACATTGACGACTTCTACCAGTTGACGCGTGCGGCACAAACTCAGGTTTATGCCCTGATTAATATCGCGCGTACCGGTATCGTCACCCAGAACGAACTCGCGGACATGACGCAGATTGATGGCCCCGCGGTTGAGCAAGCCGTGGCGCGCCTGCCCGATTTTATTGTTGGTTTGAAAGCCCGGATGAGCAGCAGCGTGGTGGGTGAAAACGGCATTCAACCGTTGGTCAAAGCCAAGGCGATTCAAAAAGCGGTTGGCGATCTGCCGCTAATGGTACACATCGGCAATAACCCGCCCGATCTCGACGAGATTGCCGATCTGCTCACTTCTGGCGACATCATCACCCATTGTTACAACGGCAAGCCCAATCGCATTTTAACGCCGCAGGGTGAACTCAAGGCAGCCGTGAAAAATGCTCTGGCTCGTGGTGTGCGGCTGGATGTGGGGCACGGCAGCGCCAGCTTCAGCTTTGACGTGGCGCGGGTGGCCATTGCGCAGGGCATTTTACCCGACAGCATCAGCTCTGACATTTACTGTCGCAATCGCCTGAACGGCCCCGTGCATAACCTGGCGCACGTGATGTCGAAATTTTTCAGCGTTGGCATGACGCTGCCGCAAGTGATCGACTGCGTAACCTGGAAAGCTGCGGATGGCTTACGCCTGACGCACAAAGGACGCCTTGAGGTCGGTTTTGACGCCGACCTGACCATTTTTACCGTCAAAGAGGAAGCTCACCCGTTCGTCGATTCAGAAGGCGAACGGGTTGAGGGCGAGAAACATCTGATTCCGCTAGCCGCTGTTGTGGCTGGAGAGTGGATCCTGACTGAAGAAGGGAAAGCCAATGTCTCTACTATATGAAAAATATGGCCTTAAGCAGGTCATCAACGCCTCGGGGCGCATGACGATCCTTGGCGTTTCTACGCCATCAGCCGACGTCATTGATACGGTTAAGTATGGCCTCGATCACTACTTCGAAATGAAAGATCTGGTGAACAAGACCGGTGCTTATATTGCCGGTTTGCTGCAGGTTGAAGATGCTGTGGTGGTGTCTTGTGCTTCAGCC
Organism: Pantoea sp. T14; assembly: GCF_036663535.1. Lineage (NCBI taxonomy): Bacteria > Pseudomonadati > Pseudomonadota > Gammaproteobacteria > Enterobacterales > Erwiniaceae > Pantoea > Pantoea sp. T14. The sequence continues at coordinate 150,130 of NZ_JAWUEB010000015.1, read as the reverse complement.
GGTATTGCGCAGAGCGTGGCAGCGGTTATTGTCAAAGACAACGACTGGCTGTTGGATAATCTGCATGCCGCGCCGCTTAACGTGCCGCACGACATCGTCGTACCCAAAGGGCATAACGTGAATTATGGCGCGCCGGTGGGCAGTATGGTGGCGTTGGGTGGCGGTAAGCTAGTGGAAGCGGGCTACAGCAATGAGTGCTCGCCTGAACAGCTGGCAGCAGCCATCACGCCGCAAACGGCAGCGATCCTCTATGTTAAATCCCATCACTGCGTGCAAAAAAGCCATCTCAGCGTTGAGCAGGCCGCTGTGGTAGCGCGTAAGCATGGTGTACCGTTAATCGTTGATGCCGCCGCTGAAGAGGATTTGCAGTGCTATTACCAGTTCGGTGCAGATCTGGTGATCTATAGCGGTGCAAAAGCCATTGAAGGCCCTACCAGCGGGCTGGTGATTGGCAAAAAACATTATGTGGAATGGGTAAAACGCCAGAGCAACGGCATTGGCCGCGCAATGAAAGTCGGCAAAGAGGGCATTCTTGGCCTGACGCAGGCGATTGAAAACTATCTGACACACGAGAAAACCAGCGGTGCGCAGATGGTAGAAAAAATGACGCCCTTCATTGAAAATCTCAACACCCTCAGCGGCGTCACAGCGCGTGTGGTGTGGGACGCCGCTGGACGAGATATTGCGCGCGCTGAAATCAAATTTGATGAGTCAGTGATCAACCAGCGCACCGGCGATCTGGTTCAGGCGCTGAAAACCGGCGACATTGCCATTTACTTCCGCGGCTATAAAGCCAACGAAGGCATCATCGAAGCTGATGTTCGCAGCGTCAGTGCCGAGCAGTTACAGGTTATTTTCACGTCTATTCAGGCACTGTTAAACGAGGCAAAAAAAGCATGACGCTGACACCCAATTTTTATCAGGATCGTTTGTGCCTCAACGTGCTGGCAGGATCGAAAGAGAATGCGCGCGCCATTTGGCAAGCGGCAGAAGGGCATGTTTTGGTCGGTGTGCTGTCGAAAAACTACGCCAGCAATGAGGCGGCGATAGCCGATATGCGCGAGTACGCGGCGCTGATTGATAACGCGCTGTCAGTGGGATTAGGGGCGGGCGATCCTCATCAATCCATGATGGTGAGCGAGATTTCCGCAGTGCTGCAACCGCAGCACGTCAACCAGGTTTTCACCGGTGTGGGCACCAGCCGCGCCCTGTTGGGGCAATCACAAACTGTGGTAAATGGCTTGATTTCACCGACCGGAACGCCAGGTAAAGTCAAAATCTCTACCGGGCCGCTCAGCGCGCAAAGCAGTGATGGCATTGTGCCGATTGAAACAGCTATCGCGCTGCTGAAAGACATGGGCGGCAGCTCGGTGAAATATTTCCCGATGGGCGGACTGGAGGCTGTGGATGAGTATCGTGCGGTGGCAGAAGCCTGCGCCAAACACGATTTCTGGCTGGAACCCACTGGCGGCATCGATCTGGAAAACGTAGAAGAGATCCTACGTATTGCGTTAGACGCGGGCGTCAGCAAAGTGATCCCACACGTCTACAGCGCGATCATTGATAAAGCCAGCGGCGAAACGCGCGTAGAAGATGTGCGCCAGCTTCTGGCGATATGCAAGAAACTGTTGGCTTGACGATCAATCTCGCGCCTTCACACACAATATGAGGGCGTACAGCAACATGGACGTTGGATTTTTCATAACCGTAAGCTAACGTTTTGGAAGCCTTTTTTCCAACTGCTGCAACAGGGACAATATTGTGAGATTTCCCAATCAACGCCTTGCGCAACTGTTTGACGCCTTGAAAAACGAAACGCTGCCGCAGGATGAACTGGCGCGGCGCTTTGCCGTTTCAACGCGTACTGTGCGCACCGACATCACCGCGCTCAATGCATTACTGGAGCAGCATGGCGCACAGTTTGTCCTGAATCGCGGAGCGGGTTATCAGCTAAAAGTGGACGATGCGCAGCGTTTCCAGCATCTGCAGCAGCAAACCCGTTCGCCGCTGCGGGTGCCGCGAACTTCACCAGACCGGATTCGCTATCTACTGACTCGCTTTCTGACCGCCGCCTATTCACTCAAGCTAGAGGATCTGGCAGAAGAGTGGTTTGTCAGCCGCGCCACGCTTCAGAACGATATGGCTGAAGTCCGTGAATGGCTGGGGCGTTATCACCTCACCATTGAAAGCAAGCCGCATTACGGTATGAAGCTGTTTGGTAGCGAGGTCGCGATTCGTACCTGCTTAACTGACCTGCTGTGGCAAATCGATCAGGAACAACCCGACAGTCCGCTAGTGACAATTGAAGCGTTGAACCGCGGCATTTTGGCGAGCCTACAGCCGATGCTGCAACGCTGTTTTGCCTGTCACAACATTCGCCTCAGCGATGAAGGTGAGCGCTATTTGCGGCTTTACTGCGCAGTAGCGGTACGGCGGATCAGTGAAGGTTATCCGCTCAACGATCCTGGCGCGGAAGATATTGGCGATGAAGTGCGTGAAGCAGCACATGATCTGATTAATCAACTGCGCCCGCTGGTAAGCAAACCTATTTCTCCGGCGGAAGAGAACTGGCTACGGGTGAATATTGCAGCGCGGCGAATTCAGGATGTTGCGCCCAGCGCTATCAATGCCGATGATGCCGACGCGCTGGTGGATTATCTGCTCAGCTACATCAATAACCATTACAACTTCAACCTGCAAAGCGATGAACAACTGCGCGCCGACCTGCTTACGCATATCAAAACCATGATTACGCGGGTGCGCTACCAAATTCATATTCCTAACCCGCTGTTAGATAACATCAAGCAGCATTATCCAATGGCCTATGATGTGACGCTGGCGGCCGTAACCAGCTGGGGGAAATATACGCCTTACGTCATCAGCGAAAATGAAATTGGCTTCCTGGTGCTGCATATCGGCGTAGGGCTGGAGCGACATTATGACGTGGGATATCAGCGTCATCCGCAAGTGCTGCTGGTCTGCGATAGCGGCAATTCAACGCTACGAATGATCGAAGCGATGCTGATGCGTAAATACCCGCAGTTGCAGGTGACGGCACGTTTATCACAGCGGGAATATGAGGCGCGCACGCGCATTGACGAAGATTTTGTCATTTCGACCATTCGTCTCAGTGAGAAAGAGAAGCCGGTGGTGGTGATGTCGCCTTTTCCCACCGGTTTTCAACTTGAGCAGATAGGCAAACTGGTGCTGGTGGATCGCACGCGTCCCTATATGTTAGAGAAATTTTTTGATGCCCAGCACTTCTTGATTGTTGATCGTCCGATGACACAGTCGCAGCTCTTCGGTCAGCTCTGCAAACAGTTAGAAGCGGAAGGGTTTGTTGATGCTGAATTTTACCCGTCGGTAGAGGAGCGTGAAGCGATTGTCAGTACCATGTTGGGTGAAGGCATTGCGCTGCCACACTCGCTGGGTTTACTGGCGAAGAAAACCGTTGTCTATACCGTATTGGCTCCGCAAGGCATTGCGTGGGGCGATGATACGGCGTATGTGATTTTCCTGCTGGCGATCAGTAAAAGCGAATATGAAGAGGCGATGGCAATTTATGATCTGTTCGTGACCTTCTTGCGTGAGCGTGCGATGACCCGATTACGTGACAGCGCTGATTTTGGCAGTTTTAAAGCGGTAGCGATGGATTGTTTAAGTCGTTTGTAGGTATGCGAGAGCGGGATGCTGAGCGCATCCCTAAAACTATCCGTTCTTTTTTGCCAGCAAGCGTGGGATTTCACGTAAACACCAGGCTTTTGCTTCGCCCATGCTGTCGCGTCGCCACGCCATGATGATATCCACTTCACGGGTATATTCCGGGCTCACTACGCGCAGGCGTCCTTCGGCAATATCTTGCTCTACCAGCGGATAAGGCATAGTCGCAACGCCCAGCCCTGCCAGCAAGGCGCGCCGTTTATCATCCATGCTGCTTACCGTGAGGCGCTGCTGTTTATCCAGCAATTGCACGGTTAAAACCGGGCGCTCACGTGCGGTATCCGCCACCGCAATACCGCGATATTTCACTCGCGTGACTTCTGATTGCGGTTCTGGCTCGTTGTGAATCGGGTGATCTGCGCTGGCGACATAGACACTCATCATGGTGTAGAGCTTGCGGGTGTTGATTTCAGTCGATGCCCGGAAATGGAGATCCGGTGCAATCACGATATCTGCCCGGCCTTGCTCCAGTCTTTCCCACGCGCCTGCTAACACTTCAGTCACTAATGAGATCTGCGTATTGGCTTTATCTGCCAGCTTTGTCACCAGCGGAAACAGCGCTTCTGTCCGCACCAACGCTTCTGTCACGATGGTTAAGTGCGTTTCCCAACCGCGCGCTAACGCTTCAGCATCGGTGGTGAGTTTGTCTGCCGCTTCTAGCAGCACGCGGCCGCGCTCAAGCAGCATGCGTCCGACATTAGTGAATTTGGTACGGTGACCTGAACGGTCAAACAACACCACATCCAACTCTTCTTCCAGCTTCTGCATGGTGTAACTGAGAGCAGAAGGGACACGTCCTAGCTCATCAGCCGCTGCAGCGAAACTTCCACGTCGATCAATCGCATCCATCACACGCAAAGCTTCAAGGGTTAACGCACGTTCTTTGGACATCCCGGTTCTCTTTCAGGAAATTTGAACATGCTGGGCAGATTAACTGGCTAACAATCCGGCGTCCAGCCTTTTACCATAAGTGTATAAAGTCTGCGGCCGCCTTTTGTCGCAGGACGCTGGAGGTAAACATGATTACGACACGCAGTGCATCCGCTTGTGGTCTGGCCGATTTCGGTTGGTTGCAGGCGCGCTACAGTTTCTCTTTTGGACACTATTTTGATCCCAAGTTGATGGGTTATGCCTCGTTACGCGTTTTGAATCAGGAAGTGCTGGCACCCGGCGCTGCTTTTCAACCGCGTACCTATCCGCAAGTCGATGTGCTTAACATTGTGTTGCAGGGCGAAGCGGAATACCGCGACAGTGAAGGCAATCACATCACGGTGCGCGAGGGGGAAGCCTTACTGCTCTCTACGCAGCAAGGCGTCAGCTACAGTGAAATCAATGCCAGCAAAGACCGCCCGTTAACGCGTATGCAGCTGTGGCTGGCAGCCTGCCCGGAGCGTGAAAGTCCACGTATGCAGAAAATAGTGCTGCCGGCAGGACAAAGCACGCATCTGCTGGCCTCGCCAGACGGTGTTGAAGGCAGCTTGCAGCTGCGCCAGCAGGTGTGGATTCATCAGATTGAACTGGCTCCAGGCGAGCAGCATCAATTGCCGCTGCATGGTCCTCGCGCTTATCTGCAATCAATTCATGGCTCGCTGTCTGCTTCAACGGGTGCAGATCATCAGGAAAAACTGAGCTGTGGTGATGGGGCGTTTTTGCAGGAAGAACATCAAATCAGGCTAGAAGCGACCACGCCGACGCGGGCGCTGGTGATTGATATCCCTGTATAAAGAGTGGGTATAAAAAGCCTGCTTAAAGCGTTGGTGTAAGATCTCTGCTATAAAATTCAGGCATAAAAAAAGGGCGGCCAGTGGCCGCCCTTGCTGTTTTTTTAATTTACTTCAGCATCGTGAAGGCGGTCGTAACGTGCTTCACACCACTGACGCGGCTGGCAACATCGGCTGCGGCCTGCGCTTCTTGTGGTGTAACCAGACCTAATAAGAACACTTCACCGTTTTCAGTCGTGACTTTCACGTTTGAGGATTTCACCTGATCGCTGCCTAACAACTGCGAACGGATTTTAGTCGTAATCCAGGTATCAGAAGATGAAGTGCCGAGCGTGACTTTCTGGCCAATGCGAATTTCGTTATAAACCTCAGTCGCGCCATCTACGCCCATGGTGATCTGTTTGGCGCGGTTAGCAATTTCCTGCGTAGGCGATTGGCCGGTCAGCAAGACTTTGCCCTGGTAAGCCGTTGCAATAATGCGTGCATCAGATTTGATCTGTTGATCTTTCGCCAATGCGTTAGTAACGCGTAATTCCAGCGTGCCATCATCAACCTGGGTTCCTACTGAGCGCGGATCAGTAGCGGTTTTGGTTGCAACAGCGGCGCTACCCGCGACGACAGCGACACAGCCCTGCAACATCATGGCGGTTAAAAGAATGGCTACAGCGTTCAATGCTTTCATTATTATTGCTCCTTCAGTCATTCCTGGTGTGGAAACAGTGTGTTGTCGATAAGATCGCACAAACAGTTGAGGGTCAACATATGCATCTCCTGAATACGTGCGCTTCGATGTGACGGAATGCGAATTTCCACATCATGCGGCCCCAACAATCCAGCAAGCTCACCGCCATCATAACCGGTAAGCGCAACGATAGTCATATCACGCGTGACGGCCGCTTCCACCGCTTTAACAATGTCGCGTGTATTGCCACGCGTAGAGATGGCCAAAAGCACATCACCCGCCTGACCCAGCGCGCGTACCTGCTTGGCGTAGATCTCATCGTGAAGACGATCGTTAGCAATGGCCGTTAACATGACGTTATCTGCGCTCAACGCCAACGCGGGCAGGCTTGGGCGCTCGGTTTCGAAGCGATTGATCATGCTGGCCGCGAAATGTTGAGCATTAGCCGCAGAGGCACCATTACCACAACTCAGGATTTTGTTGCCGTTTAACAACGATTGCACCAGAGTCATTGCCGCACGAGAAATCGCATCGGGCAGCGCTTCGGCTGCGGCAATTTGAGTTTGAATACTTTCAGTAAAACACGCTTTAATTCTTTCCTGCACACGACCACCTGGCTCTAAACGTCTGCATTAAAGGCATTCGGCAACCATTCAAGCGCCGTGCCGGTAATAGCAATGATGTCGAAACGGCAATTCACTGTTTCAAAACTGCCGCCACGTTGCGCCAGCCAAAAAGCAGCAGCACGTAGCAGCTTATGTTGTTTCTGGCGGGTAACGCTGGCAAGGGCACCACCAAAACGCGCATCGCGCCGATAGCGCACCTCAACAAATACCCAGCAATGTCCGTCGCGCATTATAAGATCAAGTTCACCACCGCGACTGTGAACATTGCTGGCTACCCATTTTAACCCGGCCCGCTCAAGGTACTGGCGGGCGCGTTGTTCTTGCTCGGCACCAATCTGTCGGCGGTTTAGTTCACCGACCTGATTTCGCCCTGGCGGTACTGGTTCCATGTCAACTTCCTGTTGATCACACAATCCGTGTCGGCGCTGAGTTTGCCTGTATTGCCATCCAGCGCAAATCCAGGCACCTGACGCATCTGGTTAAAGTGATTCGCCAGCTTCCAGGCATCAATGCCCATGGCATACAGGCGCACCAGAGAATAATCATTATTAAACGATTTTGTCGCCTGCTGCATTAAGCCCGGATTAGTACCCGAAAGCAGCGGAATATCACTAAACTGCAAACCATCCATCTCCAGACGGAAATCTGGGCCTGCGCCCGCCTGGAAGCTGCGTGAGCTGGCGTACAGCGAAACGCTGCTGCGGCTGCCGGTGCGCATGGAGATCATCGGTTTGATCAGTTGCATTTCTTCTTGCGTTGAGACGATATACACCGAATCAACATTGCCGCCACCGCTGGTAGAGGCCACATCCGGCGTGCTCGATTGCGGTGCCGGAATGGTTAATCCCGCAATGGCAATCCCTTGCGGCTGGTCTGGCGTCACGTTAATCGGCGTGCCGCTTAAGGCAATGCCTGCGCCGCTGTTAATGCCCTGTTTCAACTCAGAAACGGAACCAAAGCGCTGCTGCATTGCAGTGCTACCGCCCAGCGTTTGCCACTCTTGCGCAAAGGCTTTAGTCACGCGATCGCCAAAGCTGTTACGCGGCACCAGCAGCAAAGGCTGGCGTTTGCCCTGATCCCAGATATGGTGCGCGGCATCACGCGCTTCGTCTTCAGGAGAAAGCGCAAAATAACAAATATTCGGATGGTTCTGGATCTGCTCGGGTTCGTTAAGCGCCAGCACGTTTAAAGGTGTTTGACTATTGGCGACCGCTTCAACGTTACTTTTAAGCAAGGGGCCGACCACAAGGGTGGCACCATCCTGCTGGGCTTGCTGTAACAGCTGCTGAATCGGCTGGCTGCTGGTGTCATAGACCTTGACCTGAGCGTTGCTGGCGGGATCGCTGGCAACAGCGGGCTGCGCTTGTGGCTGCGTCTCAGCGCTATTCTGCTGGTCTGCTGGCGTGGCTTCTGGCGCTGAAGGGCTGACAACCGCATTCGGATCAGCGTTGGGCTGGGCAGCGGCGTTAGGATCGGTGGATGTAGGTTGGGCTGGAGCCGGCTGCGGTGCAGCAGTCAGGACGCCATTTTTCGCATCGTTAAAGCCTTTTTGAATCGCATTGGCAAATACCTGTGCCTGACCATTCAGCGGCAGCATCAAGGCAATGGTGCTGGTTGAGGCTTTAGTGAAGTTCTGCGCCTGAGTAAGTTGCGTCGGAAGATTTTTCGCCGCTGGGTTTTGCGGGTAGCGCGTCTGCCAGTCTTTGATACCGGCTTTCAGCATTTCAGCATCTTGCGTATTGGCACGCCAAACCGCCAGTAAATCGAGCCAGCCTTGCAGGACGTTTTCATCAGCGTTGATAACCAGGTTATTTGCCTGTTGCTGAGGCATTTGCGTCAGCGTTTGCCACATCGCATCAATGTTGTTTTGATGATCGGTCCCGGAGAGCAAGGGCTCTTGTGCAATGTAGTTACGCAGCAGCGCCAGAGAAGGTTGGCCTTGTGAGGCGGCAATTTGCAAACCGTAATAGCGCGCCAGCTCATCCTTCGACAGGGCACCGGTTTTTACCTGGCCCAGCAGCTGTAACGCATCGTTCCTATTTTGTTGCGCGATCTGATATTGCGCTTTCAACAGCAGCAACTCTTGTTGTTGGATATCCGAGAGCTGCGAGGGGAGTTGATTCAACTGTTGGTTAGCTTGCGGATACTTTCCTTCCTTCAACAAGGCGCGGATTGCAAGTAATTGCCAGTCGGTCTTGCTATCATCGCTGCTTTGCTGCGCTTGCTGCAGATAGTAAGCGGATGCGCCCGTAGCGGGGCCTTGAATATTAACGGTTGGGGCTTGCGGACCTTGACCACTACACGCGGCTAAAATTAGCGCTGCAAGAAGGACAGGCACAAAGCGTCCTGCTTTATGACGAACGATTTTTGAAGGAAGCATACTGTATCCAGTGATGTTTTTTTCAAGATGCTCAATATTAAATCGGCAATTCGGATGAAACAATGAAACAACACGATCGGGCAGACATTTCTGCCAGCACGCTCTACATCGTTCCAACCCCGATTGGTAATTTGGGTGACATCACCCAGCGGGCGCTGACGGTGCTTTCGAGCGTCGATCTGGTCGCTGCGGAAGATACACGTCATACCGGGCTGTTGCTACAACATTTCGCCATCAATGCGCGGCTCTTCGCACTTCACGACCACAACGAGCAGCAGAAAGCCGAGCTGCTGCTGGCGAAGCTGCAGGAAGGTCAAAGCATAGCATTGGTCTCCGATGCCGGTACGCCACTGATCAACGATCCCGGTTATCATCTTGTGCGCCGTTGTCGTGAAGCGGGCATTCGTATTGTGCCGCTGCCTGGCGCCTGCGCGGCGATAGCAGCATTAAGCGCTGCGGGATTACCGTCCGATCGTTTCTGTTACGAAGGATTTCTGCCGGCTAAAACCAAGGGCCGCTGCGATGCGTTGCGCGCCGTGGTAGAGGAGCCGCGCACGCTGATTTTCTACGAATCGACCCATCGCCTGTTAGACAGCCTGCAGGATATGGTCACGGAACTGGGTGCAGATCGTTACGTGGTGTTGGCGCGTGAACTGACAAAAACGTGGGAGTCGATTTATGGTGCACCAGTCGGCGAACTGCTGGCGTGGGTGAAAGAGGATGAAAATCGCCGTAAAGGCGAAATGGTGCTGATCGTCGAAGGCCATAAAGCGGATGAGGAAGCCTTGCCGGCAGATGCACTGCGCACTTTAGCGTTATTGCAAAAAGAGTTGCCGCTCAAAAAAGCGGCGGCGTTAACCGCTGAGATCCACGGTGTGAAGAAAAACGCACTCTATCGCTTCGCGCTAGATCAGCAAGAGGCGTGACAAACGCGGGCGAATGTCCTATCATCCGCCGCCGAAGCTGACTAGACAGTCGCCGCTTTGTCGTCGTCCTCACTTGTGGGGAGACGGGCAAAGGGGAGGAAAGTCCGGGCTCCATAGGGCAGGGTGCCAGGTAACGCCTGGGAGGCGCAAGCCTACGACCAGTGCAACAGAGAGCAAACCGCCGATGGCCCAGTAATGGGATCAGGTAAGGGTGAAAGGGTGCGGTAAGAGCGCACCGCGCGACTGGCAACAGTTCGTGGCACGGTAAACTCCACCCGGAGCAAGGCCAAATAGGGGTTCACAAGGTACGGCCCGTACTGAACCCGGGTAGGCTGCTTGAGCCAGTGAGTGATTGCTGGCCTAGATGAATGACTGTCCACGACAGAACCCGGCTTAACGGTCAGCTTCGACTTTTTACTAAAAACCCCGCTTCGGCGGGGTTTTTGCTTTGTGCAGCCGACAGATGAATGCCTGTCCACGACGCTTTTTATAAAAAAAGGCGGCTTAACGGTCAGCTTCGACTTTTTACTAAAAACCCCGCTTCGGCGGGGTTTTTGCTTTGTGCAGCCGGCAGATGAATGCCTGTCCACGACGCTTTTTATAAAAGAAGGCGGCTTGACGGTCAGCTTCGATTTTTTACTGAAAACCCCGCTTCGGCGGGGTTTTTGCTTTGTTACTTAACTGCACTGTTATCCGCGGCCATGCGGCTCATCCCAATCAAAGGCAGGGCCGACAGAAATCACACCATGCGGATTAATGGTCTTATGGCTGCAGTAATAATGATGGCGAATATGCGGCAGGTTGACCGTTTCGGCTATGCCAGGCATTTGATAAATGTCGCGTAGAAACCCGTTCAGATTAAGAAAATCACTGATCCGGTGGCGATCGCATTTGAAATGGGTGACATAGACAGGATCGAAACGCACCAATGTCGTCCACAAGCGTAGGTCCGCTTCTGTTAACTGATCGCCCGTCAAATAACGATGCTGACCCAGAATCTGTTCAAGACGCGATAATGAGTGGAACAGAGCCGTGACCGCTTCATCGTAAGCTTGCTGCGAAGTCGAGAAGCCCGCTTTATAAACACCGTTGTTAACCGTGTCGTAAATCCAGCCATTCAGTTCATCAATCTTTTCACGTAATGCAGGCGGATAATAATCGCCAGCGCGCGCACCAACGCCGTCGAACGCGCTGTTAAACATGCGGATGATATCGGCAGACTCGTTACTGACAATGGTATTCTGCTGTTTATCCCACAGCACTGGCACAGTAACACGCCCGGTGTAGTGTGGATCGGCATGCAGATAGAGCTGATAAAGAAATTCGTTCTGATAAAGGCTGTCACCGGTTGTGTCCGGGAACCCATCATCAAAGGTCCAGCCATTTTCTAGCATCAGCGGATGAACCACCGACACATCAATCATATTTTCCAGCCCTTTTAAGCTACGCATTAACAAAGTGCGATGCGCCCATGGGCAGGCCAGTGAAACATATAAGTGATAACGGTTGCGCTCGGCTGCAAAGCCCGCTTTACCGCTGGGGCCGGCGCTGCCGTCTGCTGTAACCCAGTTACGCCACGCAGATTCTGAACGTTTGAATCGTCCGCCGGTTGACTTGGTGTCGTACCAGGTGTCATGCCAGACACCTTCAATTAATTGGCCCATATCGCCTCCCATGCAAACAGGGCGAGGAAAAGTCCCCGCCCTGCTAAGTATATGTGGCATTTCGCCGTTGGTAATATTAGCGCGCTAATGCAGGCTGCGGCTTTTTGTTAAGGAGACGGTCAATGCTGTAAGCGCCTGGACCGACTAAACCTAATACCAAGAAACCACCGGCAATTGACAGGTTTTTCATGAACATCAACTGGTTAACACCTTCTGCAAAATTACTGTGGAACATAAATGCAGTCAGAATGGTGAAGCCAGCAGTGAACAGCGCAGTAAAGCGAGTCAGGAAACCAAACAGAATCGCCAGGCCACCACCAAATTCAAGCAAAATCACCAGCGGCAGCATAAAGCCCGGGACGCCCATCGCTTCCATATATTGTTGTGTACCGCTGTAACCCACGATTTTGCCCCAACCTGCGGTAATGAACAGAATGGTCATCAGGATGCGAGCCAGCAATAAACCTGTATCTTCGAATTTTTTCATCATCTACTCCAACGCTAAAAAGTGGCAGGGCATACGTGCCTGCATCGATTATTCCCGCTGAAAGCACCTTTGCAGTTCATTGGGCTGATGGAGGGAGATGATAGTCGCGCAGAGAAAAGGTTGTAAGCGAGATATACTGTCGATGTTTTTCAGAAATTCTGATGAAGTGAAGCCAGCCCTAAAAAGGGCCAGCTTTAACAGAGGTTAACGCTGTGGAAGAGCCGTTTTAAGCATGCGCCAAGTGCTCCATAAACCGAAGCCCCGTTTGGCCCAACGCAAAATTTTATTCGGACTGCGCACAGACCAGATTGCCAAAGCGCTGCTGCCCACTGCCAAATAACGTCGCAGGCCGAGGAAAGTTTGCCAACCACGATCATAATGCGCCGTACCGTAAAGCCAGTCACGGCGCCCTGCGCTCAGGTCCAAACGCTGTTGCTGCACCTGATTAAGCAGTTCATGGATGCGTTTCTCACGCTCGCGACGACTCATCAGCGATCCTCCTCAAGCAATACCCGGTCAGTTTCCAGCTCTTTGCGCGTATGGTGCAACAGCGTAGATTGACGTGATTTGCGCAAGGTCCAGATTCCGATGATTAGCGCCAGTGCAAACAGCACCGCAGTAGTGATACCAATCGCCATCAAGCGATATTGTGCATCAACCGCCCAGATAATCAGAACCATCAGGCTCATCAAACCAAAAGCGGTGAACAGCATCGTTAAGCCAACCATGATTAATAACTGAATCAGGTTTGCTTTCTCTGCTTCAAGTTCTACCACTGCAAGACGAACGCGCGTCTCAACCATGCTAACCAGCGTAGTAACGATGCGCTGGCCAATGTTGATGACCCCTTTGCCCGGGCCGTGGTTCTGCTGTGATTCAGCCATAATTAACGTCGAGAGATGAGGATGCCCAGCGCGACGCCAATGGCTGCACCGATACCCACACCATGCCAGGGATTTTCACGCACATAGCCTTCGGCTTTCTGTGCTGCTTCGCGCGTAGTGGCTGCCAGACGCTCGCCTGATTCACCAAGACGCTCACGTGAACTGTCTAAAGCGACGCGCGCTTTACTGCGTAGCTTATCCAGTTCACCTTTCGATTTTTCTGTGCTGCTGCTCAGCACTTCTTCCAGGGTGTCAGCTAAATTTTTCAGTTCGGCACGCAAATGTTCAGACGTTGTATCTTTTGACATGAAATACTCCTTTAACATCAGTAGATTGAATACGGTTAATAAGGCTCCGCCTGCAACTTTTTCAGTTCATGGCGTGCTTCTTCCAATTTTTCTTCACGTTTAACAATCTTATCCTTGTCGTCGCCGTCCTGGCGCTCTTCCTTGAGTTCACGTTCACGTTCGGCGACTTTCTGTTTCTGCGTATTGATTCTTTCAAGATGCGCAGCTTCAAGTTTTTTGTCGGTACAGTTTGCGCGAACTTCCGTTAACGCGCGCTCCAGACCATTAACGCGGCGCTGATTGTTGTGCTTCTGCGCCACATCGATTTCAAGCTTGATATCCTGCTCTTTTTGCTGACACAGCGACTCCGCAGCCATCAACGATCCTGAAAGCGAAAAGAGTGCGAATCCCAGCAGTAATTTATGTTTCATCAGGCTGATTACCTTCCATTGTGACTTAACCTGCGACCTACCGGACAAGAGAAGACCCAGGCTGTCTTTACACTAGCCATCGGTTAAGCATAGACATCAGCGGGAAAAAGTTCAAAGAACACCGGGAGATACAGAAAATTCCAGACCACAATGCGATCTTGCAGTGCAGTCTGGATTCTTGAAGGGAAGAAAGATGGCGTGATCAGGCCAGCGACAGGCGCTCGGCCTGATCGTGTTGCGCGACGATGAAGCCTTGCGGCAGCAGGCGACGTAATACTTTTTGCGCTGCCAGACTTTGCTCTTCACTGTCGAAATGAATCACCAGCGCATCACCCGAAGGCGTAATGCTTTTGATGCGAATACCTTGCGCAGTCAGCTGCTGGTACAGATAAAAACCATCAGGCAAAGGTGCGCCAGCGTGGGATACGCGAATCTGTACTACCGTTTCATGGCGCATTAGCGTGGGAACCAAACTTAACGCGATCAGCGCAAAAGCACCGCCGACTAGCCAAGGCAGCCAGCGTTTAGGAAAACCTTTCAGCATGTTCATTACTCGGCTTTCCCGTTTTGATTGGCCTGACGTTTACGCCATAAAACGACTAAAGATCCGACTAAACCAATCACCAGCAGCACCAGCGGCAGCATCATCAGGAAGAACATCAGTTCATCTTCATAACGGCGGAAGATTGGCGTTTTACCTAAAGCGAAGCCCAGCACAGTAAGAATCACCACCCACAAAAATGCACTCACCCAATTGAAAAATTGAAAGCGCGTATTGCTCAGGCCAGAAAGACCCGCGATGGTGGGTAACAAAGTCCGAACGAAAGCGATAAAGCGACCGATAAGCAGCGCCGATAAGCCGTGACGATGAAACAAACTGTACGCACGTTGATGATATTGCGCGGGAAGGTGCGACAACCATTTTTGTACGGTGGGCGTATTACCGAGCCAGCGGCCCTGAATGTAACTTACCCAACAGCCAAGGCTCGCGCCGGTGGTCAAAACCAGAATGGTCAGCGGAAAACTCATTGTTCCTTTGGCGATCAAGACACCGACTAAAATCAGCAGACTGTCACCGGGCAGAAAAGCGGCAGGCAATAAACCGTTTTCCAAAAACAAAATCATGAACAAAACGCCGTAAATTGCCCAGACCAGCGTGGGATCGGAAAGGGTTTCGTAATCCTGTTGCCACAAGGCATGCAGCAACGCTTGCAAGATATCCATCAATCATTCCTGAACGTCATTGTTAAACATGTCCCCAAGGGACTTAAGCGCAGACCGGCGTTGAGTTATCGATTTTAGGAGCGCAGCCTGAGCAGGATTTTCCGGATCCTTCCGAAATTGATTGTTAAATCAGCGACTTTATAAAGCCCTGTCGCAAAGGGTAAGAAAAGGGCGATAACTGTAACAAAAATCATGCACACGAGACAGGAGAAACTGCCCGACGACCCGGAGTTTTACCCTGTGAGACAGTATGTAAAAAGTAGCTTTACACGACCTGACATTATTGCAGATTAACTGACCGATTTGAGCAGGATTTCAGCGGCTTTAACGCGGGTTATTGGAGCCATCTGGCAGGATCACCGGATTTTCACCAAACATGTAGCGGTCGACGTTAAATTCGAAATCATCAGCGGTGGCGTTAAACAACATTTGTTTAGTATTTTCCAAATGTTGCCACATCGCCAGTTTGCTGGCGGCGGGATCTTTGCGCATTAGTGCTTTCAGAATATGATCGTGATCGTCGCACCAGCTGATGATGCTGCGCTGATCGATGTGTTCATGGAGTTTGAGCCAATAAGGATTATGCAGGCGATGCAGCCACATTTTTTCGACAATCGCGGCGAGCGCGCTGTTTTGCGTGGATTGCGCAATGCGAACATGGAACTGCATGTCCCATTCTGAGTCGCGGAAATGGTCTTCCTGACGGGCTTTTTCCTGAATCGCCATCAATTCGATAATGTCCTGGCGCGTCACCTGTGTGGCCGCAAATTCCGCAACATTACTTTCGATGAGCTGGCGGGCCTGCAACAGTTCAAAAGGGCCAAAAGAGGCAAATTCCAGCTGGCTGGATGTCGCTACCCGATTCTGCTGTTGACTGGCGATAACGTGAATACCTGAACCTTTGCGCACCTCAACATAGCCTTCAACTTCTAGCATGATAATGGCTTCACGCACCACGGTGCGGCTGACTTCCATCTCTTCTGCTATCAGGCGTTCGGCAGGCAATTTATCACCGATGGAGTAACTCCCGCTTTCAATGCGGCTTTTTAATTCGCTGGCCAGCTGTTGATAAAGACGGCGGGATTCGATGATGTCCATGGCAAAGTCCAGAATGACAAACGGGTAAGTTGTTATACCACTTAGCGTCGGGCGAGGAAATGGGTGGGTTGGGCTGGCGTTAACCCGCTCAGCCCACCCGAGGGATTAACTGCGAGCGGTTGCAACGGCGGGTGCGCGCACTTTCTGCTCAAGTTCTGAGACCGGTTTATTTTTCAACACCGTCCAGATCACAATTGCACCCAACAAATCAAAGACTGCCAGCGCGGCAAACAGCGGGCTAAAGCCCAGCGTATCTGCCAGCGCACCCACCACCAAGGCAAACATCGTGCTGGCAGTCCAGGCTGCCATACCGGTTAATCCGTTAGCCGTGGCGACTTCATTACGGCCAAATACGTCTGAAGAAAGCGTGATTAACGCGCCTGAAAGAGCCTGGTGTGCAAAACCGCCGACACACAGCAGCGCAATGGCTGCATAAGGACTGGTGAATAAACCAATGGTTCCTGGGCCAATCATCAGGACCGCGCCCATCGTAACCACTAATTTACGTGACACGATCAGATTTACACCAAACCAGCGCTGAAACAGTGGCGGCAAATATCCACCAAGAATGCAGCCAAAATCAGCGAACAACATCGGCATCCAGGCAAAGAGTGCAATCTCTTTCAAATTGAAACCGTAGGCTTTAAACATAAACAGCGGGATCCAGGCATTAAAGGTTCCCCATGCCGGTTCAGCAAGAAAACGCGGCAGCGCGATGCCCCAGAACTGGCGGTTACGCACAATCTGCATCGCAGACATTTTGCGATTATTGCCGGTTTGATGCTGCGCCTCTTGGCCTGAAAGAATGTAATCACGCTCTTCTGCGCTGAGTTTGGTTTGTTGTTTGGGATGTTTATAAAATACCAGCCAGCAGAGCGCCCAAACCATGCTTAAAACGCCGGTGATAATAAACGCCATTTGCCAGCTGTGCGCCATGATCGCCCACACGACCAACGGCGGTGCCAGCATGGCGCCAATCGAAGAACCCACGTTGAAATAGCCTACCGCGACCGAGCGCTCCTTGGCAGGAAACCATTCGCTGCTGGCTTTAAGTCCCGCAGGAATCATGGCGGCCTCCGCCGCGCCTACCGCGCCACGTGCCAGAGCTAATCCGCCCCAGCTGCCCGCCATGGCGGTGGCGGCGCAGAAAATTGCCCACATGACGGCAAATACCGCGTAGCCAATTTTTGTGCCGAGTAAATCCAATACATAGCCAGCGACAGGTTGCATCAGGGTATAACAAGCCGAATAAGCGGCGATGATGTAGGAGTATTGTTGAGTGGTGATATGTAATTCAGTTTGCAGCGTCGGTGCTGCCACTGCGATGGTGTTTCTTGTCAGATAGCCCAGTACCGTGCCCAATGTAACGAGGCCGATCATGTACCAGCGTAGCCCTTTGATCTTACGCATTCTCTACCTCTTCCAGTTATGTATGCGGTCTTGCCGCTGTTGTTATCTGGAGCGGGACAACCCGTGATACAGCTCTGCTCACGCCCGCAGGTCGTATTAGCGACCTTTGTTTACCTTGCCTTTTAAGTGCATTCACTGAACAACGAATGACGGAGCGAGAGCCTAACTTGTTATACAACTTTAAAAGTTGAGAGCCATCACAAAAACCCTTTCAGGCCTGTGGGATACTTTAAACCCACGTCAAGACAGCCATTTAGCCTGCTGCCGGCGACAGAAGCGTCCATAAGCTCGGCTATTTACTGCCGTTTATGTGAGCGTGATCGCAAAGAATTCTGCTGTTGGCTAAAATTGGTATGATAACTTTGAGCCATGAAAGGTTCAGCCTAAGAGGAAGTAAGCATGTCGCGTTTTATGACCGAGGATTTTTTGCTGGATACCGAATTCGCTCGTCGGCTTTATCACGATTATGCGAAAGATCAGCCAATTTTCGATTATCACTGCCACTTGCCACCGCAGCAGATTGCTGAAAACTATCGCTTCGCTAATCTGTACGATATCTGGCTGAAAGGGGACCACTACAAATGGCGAGCGATGCGAGCCAACGGTGTGCCAGAGTCATTTTGTACTGGTGAAGCCAGCGATCATGAAAAATTCAATGCCTGGGCGCGTACCGTGCCGCACACCATTGGTAATCCACTCTATCACTGGACTCACCTCGAATTACGTCGCCCCTTCGGTATCACCGGCACGCTGCTTTCTGAGAAAACCGCCGACACTATTTGGCATCGCTGTAATGATTTGCTGGCGCAGGATGAATTCACAACACGCGGCATCATGAAGCAGATGAATGTAAAAATGGTTGGCACTACCGACGATCCACTCGACGATCTGTCCCATCATCGCGCACTCGCCGATGACGCCAGTTTTGATGTCAAAGTGCTGCCGAGCTGGCGACCCGATAAAGCGTTCAATATTGAAGCCGAGACATTTTTACCGTGGGTTCAGAAGCTGGAGCGCATTGCTGACGTTAACGTGCAGCGTTTTGATGACTTACTGCGTGCGTTGAGCAAGCGCCTTGATTACTTTGCCGCACATGGCTGCAAAGTCTCCGATCATGCTTTAGATGTAGTTTGTTACGCCGAGGCAGATGAAGCCACGCTGGATGCCATTTTATCGCGTCGCCTGCAGGGTACAGCTCCAAATCCACAGGAGATTGCACAGTTCAAAACAGCGGTGCTGGTCTGGCTGGGCGGCGAATATGCACGTCGCAACTGGGTGCAGCAATATCATATTGGTGCGCTGCGTAACACCAATCAACGTCAATTTGAATTGCTTGGCCCGGATGTGGGTTTTGACTCTATTAACGACCATCCAGTGGCTGAACCGCTGGCGCGTTTGTTAGGTGCGCAAAATCTCCATAACGCGTTGCCAAAAACCATTCTTTATTGCCTGAATCCACGCGACAATGAAGTGCTGGCCACCATGGCGGGCAATTTCCAGGGTGAAGGCGAAGCAGGAAAAATGCAGTTTGGATCGGCTTGGTGGTTTAACGATCAGCTCGATGGTATGCAGCGTCAAATGACACAACTCGCGCAAATTGGTTTGTTAAGCCGCTTTGTCGGCATGTTGACCGACAGTCGCAGCTTCCTCTCATATACGCGTCATGAATATTTCCGCCGCCTGCTGTGCCAGATGATAGGAAATTGGGTTGAGCGGGGCGAAGCGCCGGAAGATGAAGCGTTGTTAGGCCAAATGGTGCAGAACATCTGCTTCAACAATGCCCGCGACTATTTCGGCATTGAGTTAGGAGCATGATTATGCAGCGGCTGAATCGTAACGATTTTCCCGGCACCCGCTATAGCGATCGCGTGATTCAATTCGGTGAAGGTAACTTTCTGCGTGCTTTTATCGACTGGCAAATCGACTGGCTGAATGAGCATCACGGCACCGATGCGGGGATTATAGTGGTGCGGCCGCGCAACCGTGAAGTCAGCGACAGCTTGAATCAGCAGGAGGGTCTTTACACCACGCTGATTCGTGGCCTCAACGAGCAGGGCGAACAGGTCAGTGAAACACGCCTGATTCGTAGCCTGAATCGCGAAATCCAGCCTTACAAGCAGTACGACGATTTTCTGGCATTAGCTGAAAATGCGCAGATGCGTTTCGTGTTCTCCAATACCACCGAAGCAGGTATTGCGTTTGTCGAGTCGGATACGTTAACCGATCAACCCGCCTCAAGCTTTCCTGGCAAGCTCACTCAACTGCTGTGGGCGCGCTTCAACCATTTCAGCGGTGCGAGCGATAAAGGCTGGTTAATCGTGCCGTGCGAATTGATCGACCACAACGGCGACATGCTGCGTGAAACGGTGTTGCGCTATGCCGATCACTGGCAGCTTTCGTCAGAATTTAAAGCGTGGGTCAGCGACCATTGTGCCTTCTACAACACGCTAGTGGATCGCATCGTGACCGGTTTTCCGCAGGAAAGTGCGCAAATTGAAGCTGAGCTAGGTTATGAAGATCGCTATCTGGTTGCGGGTGAAGTCTATTACCAGTTTGTGATTCAAGGCCCCGCCGCGCTGGTTGATGAGCTTAAACTGGATGTGCTCGCCCCGCAGGTGCGCAGAGTTGAAGACATCGCGCCCTACAAAGCACAAAAAGTGGCGATCCTGAATGGCGCTCACACCGCTATGGTGCCGGTGGCGTATCTGGCCGGGTTAGAAAGCGTGGGCGAAGCGATGGACGATGCCGCAATTGCGGGCTTTGTTGATCGCCTGCTGCGTGATGAAGTGATCCCGACACTGGATCTGCCGAGTGACGAGCTGCACACCTTTGCCGATGCGGTACAGCGTCGCTTCCGTAATCCGTTTATCCGCCATGCTTTGCTGTCGATTGCCCTGAATAGCATGACTAAATTCCGCACGCGCCTCCTGACGCCGCTGCTGACATCGCATCAGCAAACTGGCAACTGGCCGCCACGGTTGACCTTCGCATTTGCTGCGTTAATCGCTTTTTATCGCGGCGAGTCAGAAGAGAAAAGCTGGCCGTTGCAAGACGACACGCAATGGCTGCAATGCTTCGCTGAAGGCTGGACCGCATTGAAAGCGGATGAAATTTCTCCGGAACAATTGGTGCGCAACGTTTTAAGCAATGCGCAGCACTGGGGAGAAGATTTAACCCTGCAACCGGGATTGACCGCAGCGGTTACCCAACACCTGCAAAACATCATCGTTCACGGGACGCGTGAGGCGCTGAGCCAACTGAGATAACGCTATGCAAGACGCAATTAAAATTCATTCGCGCGACAATGTTGCCGTGGCGTTGCGCGACTTAGAAGCAGGCAGCACCGTTGAATTGTCTGATGTGGCGGTAACGCTGCAACAAGAGGTTGGACGAGGACACAAGTTTGCGCTGCAACCCATCGCGCAGCGCGATTTAGTGATCAAATATGGTCTGCCGATTGGTCATGCTACCCAGCCAATCGCCAAAGGCGAAGTGATCCATTCACAAAATTCGCGTACCAACCTCAGCGATTTGGATGAGTATGAATATCAACCTGAATTCGTTGATGTGCCGCCTCAGCCGGGCGACCGCGAGGTACAGATTTATCGCCGCGCCAACGGTGACGTTGGCATTCGTAATGAGTTATGGATATTGCCAACCGTCGGCTGCGTCAACGGCATTGCGCGTCAAATCCTGCAACGTTTTCTGAAGGAAACGCAGGACGCTGCGGATATTGATGGTGCGTTCCTGTTCAGCCATACCTTTGGCTGTTCACAGCTGGGACAGGATCACGACAATACGCGCACCATGCTGCAAAATATGGTGCGGCACCCCAATGCGGGCGCGGTATTAGTGATTGGCCTTGGTTGTGAAAACAATCAGGTTGATGCGTTTCGTGACACGTTGGGCAGTTTTGAAAGCGATCGCGTAGAGTTTATGGTTTGCCAGCAACATGACGATGAAGTGGAGGCCGGCCTTGAGCGTTTGCATGCATTGTATGAAAAAATGCGTCACGACCAACGTGAGCCAGGCAAACTCAGCGAGCTTAAGTTCGGCCTGGAATGTGGCGGCTCTGACGGCTTTTCGGGTATTACTGCCAACCCGCTGCTGGGGCGTTTCTCCGATCAGATGATCGCCAACGGTGGCACGACAGTGTTAACGGAAGTACCGGAAATGTTTGGTGCAGAGCGCATTTTGATGAGCCGCTGCCGCGATGAAAGCACTTTTGATAAAACCGTGGCGATGATCAACGATTTCAAGCAGTACTTTATTGATCACCAACAGCCGATTTATGAGAACCCTTCTCCTGGCAACAAAGCGGGCGGCATCACCACGCTGGAGGAGAAGTCGCTGGGTTGTACGCAAAAGGCGGGGCAAAGCCAGGTTGTTGATGTCTTGAAATATGGCGAGCGACTGAAAACGCCGGGTCTGAATCTGCTGAGCGCGCCGGGTAATGACGCCGTTGCCACCAGCGCGCTGGCCGGAGCAGGATGTCATATGGTGTTGTTCAGCACCGGACGCGGCACGCCTTACGGAGGATTTGTGCCTACCGTCAAACTCGCAACCAATACGCCGTTGGCTGAGAAAAAACCACACTGGATAGATTTTGACGCCGGACGGTTGATCCACGGCATGAGCATGGATGAGATGCTGGCAGATTTTGTCGATACCATCGTAACCATTGCGAATGGTCAGGCGACAAATAATGAGAAGAATGATTTCAGGGAATTGGCGATTTTTAAAAGCGGCGTCACGCTATAAAGCGTATAAAAATGGCGGCCTGAGTAGGCCGCCATCTGTTTTAAGCGCGACTTGGCGCGCGCTCCGCTTCAGACTGACAAACGGCTGCGGTAAATAAAATATCCGTTGAGGAGTTCAACGCCGTTTCGGCAGAATCCTGCAGCACGCCGATGATGAATCCTACGGCAACAACCTGCATGGCCAAATCGTTGGGAATACCAAACATATTGCAGGCAACAGGAATCAGCAGCAGTGAACCACCCGCCACGCCCGACGCACCGCACGCACACAATGATGCCACCAGACTCAACAGAATCGCGGTGGGTACATCCACGCTAATACCTAATGTATGCACCGCCGCCAGCGTTAGCACGGTAATGGTGATTGATGCACCCGCCATGCTGATTGTGGCGCCCAGCGGAATGGATATTGAATAGGTGTCTTCATCCAAACCCAGGCGTTTGGCGATAGCCATGTTGACCGGAATGTTGGCCGCAGAGCTGCGGGTGAAAAAGGCGGTTACGCCACTTTCACGCAGGCAGGTAAACACCAGCGGATAAGGATTACGGCGGATTTTGCTGTAAACCAGCAGGGGATTGACGACTAATGCCATCAGCACCATACAGCCAATCAGCAGCGTCAGCAGATGCGCGTATTGCCACAGCGCACCGAAACCGGTGGATGCCAGAATCGACGCAACCAATCCAAAAATACCGATCGGCGCGCAGCGAATCACACAGCGCACCAGCCAGGTTGCTGCGTTCGATGCATCATTTAAAAACGCACGCGTGCTGGGCTGGCTGTGACGGAAAGCCAGTCCTAAACCGATCGCCCAGACTAAAATGCCAATATAGTTGGCGTTCATTAATGCCGTAATCGGGTTAGCTACCATGCTCATCAGCAGACCGCGCAGCACTTCAGTAATGCCTGATGGCGGCGTAATTTCGGTGGTGCCTACCGCCAGCGTCAGCGTTTGTGGCATCAAATGACTGAATATCACGGCGACAACAGCGGCAAAAAAGGTGCTGAGCAGATAAAGCATGACGATGGGCCTGATGTTGCTTTTTTGGCCCTGCTGATGGTTCGCAATTGATGAAATGACCAGCACCAATACGAGTAAAGGCGCTACGGCCTTCAATGCGTTAACGAACAGATCGCCCAGTAGACCAACGGCTAAAGCGGCATCATGTGAAAACCAGGCCAGAGCAATACCGGCAATCAGCCCGATCATGATTTGTTTTACCAGGCTTCCTGCGAACAGTGCGGCCAGACGTGCGGAGAGTGTTTTCTGCATAGTTTTTTCTGTATTTGTCGCGGGATGTAGCTTTAGTCGCGATCTATCCTGCGGCCAAAACGGTTTGCCTGGCGGAGTATAAGGAAAAGATCTGTTGAGAAAAGAGATAATTCCGCCAATGTGGGCCATGTCGAATTTTTATTATGCTGGATAAAGGAAGTGTGACAGAGATAAGGAATGACTGATTTTGCTGATGCAAAATAAAACAGGGGCAGAAGCTGCCCCTGTAGATAATTATTTCGAGATTTTCTTTTGGTCGTTTCTGTGGTTAACCCAGACGTTAACCAGCAGCGTTGAGGCGAGAATAGCGCCAATCACACCTAACGAGATGCCTACTGGGATATGGTAAAGATCAATAATCAACATCTTAATACCGATGAAGACCAGCACGATCGCCAGGCCATATTTCAGCATCGAGAAGCGTTCCGCCACGTTCGCTAACAGGAAGTACATGGCGCGCAGGCCCAAAATCGCAAACAGGTTAGACGTTAAAACAATAAACGGATCGGTAGTAACAGCAAAGATGGCCGGAATACTGTCGACCGCGAAGATGACGTCGCTCAGCTCAACCATAATCAACACCAGCAGCAATGGCGTTGCGAACAACACCCCATTTTTACGGGTGAAGAATTTTTCACCTTCCAGCGAATCCGTCATTCGCAGATGACTGCGTAACCAACGCACCACCGGCTTCTCTCCGACGCCACCTTCATCTTCTTTTGCAAACGCCATTTTCAAGCCTGTAAACAGCAAGAACGCACCGAAGACGTAAAGGATCCAGCTGAACTGCGTAACCAGCCAACTGCCAGCAAAAATCATGATAGTACGCAGAACGATGGCACCTAACACGCCGTAAATCAGCACTCGGCGTTGCAGGTTGGCGGGAATAGAGAAGTAGCTAAACAGCATCAGCCAGACGAACACGTTATCGACCGCCAGCGCTTTTTCAAGCACATAACCGGTCAGGAAGGCGAGAGTTTGTGTATTCGCGACTTCGCGACCTGCGCTTCCTTCGAGATACCACCAAAAGGCGGCGCTAAACAGCAGCGAGACGGAAATCCAGATCAACGACCAAATGGCAGCTTGTTTAAATGACATGGTTTGTGCGCCACGACGTCCCTGCAATAAGAGATCGATCGCCAGCATGATGAGCACAACCACTGCAAAACTGCCCCAAAGCAATGGCGTTCCTACAGTTTGCATAATCGTATCCTGTTTAGAAATAAAAAAGGCTGAAGTCAGAAGACATCAGCCGCTTATTTTGATGTAAGCAAACCTCGCCTTCCGGCAAGGTCTCACTTACAACACAGAATGTTATTCCAGGTTGCCTGATGACCGGATGCTTGCGCACCGTAATGACGATCAATCAGCTTACAAGTTACTCCCCTTTGCAAACCGTAAAGTACGGGCTTCACGGACAGGAAGCAATCGCGGCCAGTCATATTTAGAAATATTTACACTCAACCCTGATCGGCTGGAAATATCACCCCGGTTTGCTGACGAATTTGAGTCAATAGCGCGGCAGTGATGCGTGAAATTTCCAGCGCAGGATGATCAACCTGACGTTGTTCAACCAGACGCACAAAGGCTTCAGCCTCATAAAGCATCGTATTAATGTGCTGCGGCTGAGTCAGATCTTGTTTATCGCCGCCGCGCGGAATAAAGCTAATTTGCTGACATTCGGAGATTTTTTGTATAACTAACGCGCCCGCTTCACCTTGAATTTCGCTGGGAAGGGCGGAATCGCTGACTTTGGAGTGCAAAATGGTTACGTCAAAATCACCATAATCTAAAACCACGACGCCATGTGCGTCGACGCCGGTATCCAGTAAGGTGGCCTGTGCCTGAACTTTTTTCGGTTCACCCCACAACGTGATGGCGCTGGCTAAGCAGTAATAGCCAATATCCATAATTGAACCGTTGGACCAACGCGGATCAAAGGTATTAGGATTTTCGCCGTTGAGATAGCGTGGGTAGCGCGAGGAATACTGACAATAATTGAGCAGCGCTTTACGCAATTTCCCCAACTGCGGCAGCGCCTGTTGCAGCTGCAAAAAGTTAGGTAAGCTGGCGGTTTTGAAGGCTTCAAACAGGATTACCTGATTCTCACGCGCGCAGGCGATCATCGCTTCAACTTCTTTGAGATTAGAAGCCAACGGTTTTTCGCAAATCACATGTTTGCCGTGCGAGAGAAACAGCAATGCCTGTTCGCAATGCAGCGCATTAGGGCTGGCGATATAAACGGCGTCAATATCCGCGCAGGCTGCCAGCGCCTCCAGTGAGGTAAACGTCTGGTTGCAGGGATAATCTTCAATAAATGCGTCTGCCTGCTGCTGGCTGCGCGAATAGACCGCGCTGAGTTTCATGCTTCCGCTCTCATGAGCGGCATCAATGAACTGGCGAGTAATCCAGTTGGTTCCCACAATGGCAAAACGAATCACGATGGTTCTCCTGCAGAGGTAAAGCGGCAGAGTAGCATGTCCCACGTGTCACGCAACGCAGTCGACCAATGTGAATTTGATCCTGCGATCCGCATTCCAATATTATGATCAAGCAACGGTTTATGGCAGAAAGAAGAGGCGCAGGTGAAAGGAAGTAAACACGCACTAAACTGGACCACCTTGTTAATTGCCATTCCGGTCGGCTTCGCTGCATCACTGGTTACGCTGGCTTTTCGCGGCATTATTGAGCTGATTAATCATCTGCTTTTTGGTAGCAGTAGTGAAATTACCGAGGCGATGCATGTCTGGCCGTGGATCCTCTGGCCGCTGCTGGTGGGTGCAGGTGGATTGCTGGCAGGGTTTTTCTTGCGTTATGCCGTGAACATTGAGCAGCAGCAAACGCTTAAAACTGATTATCTCGAAGTGATTAACGCACGGCTTGATGCGGTGCCGACGAAAACGTCGCTGTTTCGGGCGTTATCCTCGATTGCCAGTATCGGTAGCGGCGCTTCTATCGGTAAAGAAGGGCCGATGGTGCAGCTTTCAGCGCTGTGCGGCAGCATGATAGGGAAATTTTTGCCCGCCTCGCTGAACCTCAAAAACAGTGATGTAGTGGCAATGGCCGCTGCGGCTGGCCTCTCTTCGGTTTATCACGCCCCGCTGGCATCGGCGATTTTTGTGGCTGAGATCGCCTTTGGTATTTCAGCGCTTCAGCGCCTTATCCCACTCATTATCTCTTCTGCCGTCGCGGTCATGACAATGTGGACGCTGGGTTTTCGCAGCGCGCTTTACCCGCTGGCTGATGTTAACTTCCACATGGACGCCAGCAGTTTATTCATGACGGTGATTATCGGTCTCTGCGCCGGGCTGGCAGGTTGGCTGTTGATCACGTTGATTGCGCGCAGCAAAAAGTTGTTTAGCCGTGTTAGCTCGCTGCCGCTGCGGCTAGGCGCAGGGGGTTTTGCGGTGGGTTTACTGGCGATCGTCTCAACCGATATTTTGGGTAACGGATATGAAGTCATCGTTAAAGTCATGGCGGGAGATTATCTGTTGCCGGGATTGCTATTGCTGCTGGTATTGAAAACGCTGGCGACCAGTTTGTCGGTGGGATCAAATGCGGTAGGGGGGCTATTTACGCCATCGCTGTTGATTGGCGCGTTGTTAGGTGTGGTGTTGGCGACGTGCGGACTGGCGTTGCATTTGCCCCTTGGTAATAGCTTGTTGTATGCCGCAATTGGTATGGCGGCGGTGCTGGCTGCGGTTAGCCAGGCGCCGCTCATGGCGATATTAATGGTGCTGGAGATGACGCTCAACAGCAGTTTGCTGTTCCCGCTGATGATTGCGGCAGTATTGGCATCGATGGTGGTTTATCGCCTGCAATCCGCCAGTACCTATCCGGTCGTGAGCAATCATTTCAACCGTTCAGAAGCCAAATATGACTTTGATAATATGCGAGTGGCTGAGCTGATCATACCTGGCGCGGCCCTGAAACCCCAAGAGTCGGTTGGGCAAGCGCTGGCCGTGAGCTCACTAAAGCGTGAGCGTTATGTCTATGTGATTAATGACGAGGGCGCGTTTCTTGGCGTGGTATCGATTCACGAAATATCGCGCAAAGTGCTGGCACAGGAAATTACGCTGGATTCGCCGGTACAGCAGGTGATGGATGACAACTTCCCCTGCGTTTATCAGAATCAAAGTATGCGAGAAGGCTGGGAAGCCTTCGCGCTGGTGACGCTGGAGCGCTTGCCGGTGCTCAATAATCCACACGAACGCCGCTTCCTGGGGGCGCTAACCAAAACCAGTCTGATTCAGAAAGCGCAGGAGTTTCTTTAAGCGGCGTTACCGCGCATGGCTTGATCGGTCATCCACAGGCGAGCGTCAAATTCGAGCTGGTGGTAATCTGGCTCCATGTGACAACAGAGCTGATAAAAAGCTTTGTCGTGCTCTTTCTCTTTAAGATGCGCCAGCTCGTGAACCACAATCATGCGCAGAAAGGGTTCGGGCGCCATACGAAAGAAGGTGGAAATACGGATTTCCGCCTTGGCTTTAAGGTTGCCGCCCTGCACGCGAGAAATGGCGGTATGTAAACCCAATGCATGCTTCATCACTTTAATTTTGTTATCCCAAATGACTTTACTGATGGGTGGTGCATTTCGCATAAAGCGGTTTTTAAGCGATTGCGTAAAGTCATACAGGGCTTTATCGCTGATAACATTGTGCGTATCGGGATACCGTTCTTGCAGAAATGTCCCTAAACGCTGATGTTCAATCAACGTATGAACCTGCTCAAGAATGGGCTCAGGATAACCCTGAAGGTAGATCAGTGAGGACATTAGGGATTCCCGGTGAAAGACAGTATACTGCGCCCCCTTTTTGGGGCGAAAATCAACCAAAGTGTACCATGCCGGAGAATTCATGAGCCAACTTGAACTGAACGATCGCACACTGATCCTGCATCGTTTCCCGCAGATGCGTGACGAAAGTCCGTTACAAGCCTGGGATGCGGCTGATGAATACCTTTTGCAGCAGGCGCTGCCAGAAGGTCCGATACTGGTATTTAACGACAGCTTCGGTGCGCTGACGTGTGCGCTGAATCCCCGTCCGGTTTGGCATATCAGCGATTCATGGCTAAGCCAGCAGGCGACGCGTCAAAACCTGATTTTTAATGAACTTGATGATGGTGAAGTCCATTTCCTTGATAGCCTTGCGCCATTGCCTGCCGCGCCCGCGGCGGTACTGATTAAGGTACCTAAAACGCTGGCCTTGCTGGAGCAGCAGCTGCGTGCAATACGTCAGGTAATCACCGCGGAAACGGTAATTCTGGCTGCCGCGCGTGCCAAGGAAATTCACAATTCGACGCTGCAATTGTTTGAGCAGATCATTGGTGAAACCAAAACTTCGCTGGCGTGGAAAAAAGCGCGAGTGATTTACAGCACCTTTACTCAGCCCGCTTTGCGTGAGCAACCGCTCACGACCGTTTGGCCGCTGGATGATACGCCTTACCAGATCCACAACCATGCCAACGTCTTTTCCCGATCCTCTTTGGATATTGGTGCGCGACTGTTTGTGCAGCATCTGCCTGAGAACATTGAAGGTGAAATTGTTGATTTAGGTTGCGGCAACGGTGTGATTGGGTTGATGGCGTTGGAACGCAACCCGCAGGCTGAAGTGCATTTCCTGGATGAGTCCTACATGGCGGTTGAATCCAGCCGCCTGAACGTAGAGATCAATCGTCCAGACGATCTGGCGCGTTGCCAGTTCCGCGTGAATAACGTGTTGAGCGGATATCCTTCTGACCGTTTACATGCGGTGTTGTGCAATCCGCCGTTTCACCAGCAGCACGCCGTTACCGATCATCTGGCATGGCAAATGTTCCGTGATGCCAAACGTTGCCTGCAATATGGCGGCGAACTGCGCATTGTCGGTAACCGCCACCTCGATTATCACCATAAGTTGAAAAAACTGTTTGGCAACTGCACCCTGGTGGCATCGAATCAAAAGTTCGTTATCTTGCGTGCAGTAAAAATGCGTTAAATTTTAGATAGTTAATGCCAGTTGCGTTGCCTGTGCAATGGCGCGTCGCGCATCTAACTCCATTGCTACATCAGCACCGCCAATCAGTCTTACCGTTTTCCCATTTTCACGCAGCGCAGCTTCCAGCTCGCGCTGCGGCTCTTGCCCAGCGCAAATAATCACATTATCAACGGGTAACAGCACCACTTCTCCCTCTCGCCGAATATGCAGACCCTCATCATCAATCAATAGATATTCAACGCCGCCCCACATCTGTACGCCGCGAGATTGCAGGCTGGCACGATGGATCCAACCCGTGGTTTTCGCCAGTGTTGCGCCGGGTTTACCCGCTTTACGCTGTAACAGCCAGATTTGTCGCGTTGACGGATGCGGATGCGGAGCGGTCAGTCCGCCGCGTTGCGTCAGGCAGCGGTCAATTCCCCACTCGGCAAAAAAGGTATTCAAGGACTCTTCACCGTTGGGTTTCGATAAATATTCTGCGGTATCAAAACCAATCCCGCCTGCGCCAATAATCGCAACACGGTTTCCGACCCGTTTTTTATCCTGAATTACATCAAGATAAGTGAGCACTTTAGGATGATTAATGCCTGGAATTAGCGGCGTACGCGGCTTGATACCACTCGCTAAAATCACTTCATCAGCATCCTTTAACAGCGCGATATCCGCTCGACAGGCAGTTTTTATTGTCACACCCGCCGCAGCTAATTGGTGGCGGAAATAGCGCAGCGTTTCATTGAATTCTTCTTTACCAGGGATTTGGCGAGCGATATTGAACTGCCCACCGATTTCAGATGCGGCTTCATAAAGGGTGATTTGATGACCACGCTGTGCCGCCTGTAAAGCAAACGCCATGCCTGCGGGACCCGCGCCCACAACGGCCAGGTTTTTCGGCGCTTCGCTGGCAAGCACGGGCATCAGTGTTTCATGACAGGCACGTGGATTCACCAGGCAAGAGGTCACTTTCCCGACAAAGATTTGATCGAGACAGGCTTGATTACAGGCAATGCAGCTATTAATACTGTCTGGTTCGCTGCGCTGTGCTTTGCTGACAAAGGCGGCATCAGCGAGAAAAGGGCGCGCCATCGAGACCATATCCGCGCAGCCATCCTGCAAAAGTTGTTCAGCGACGTCAGGATGATTAATACGGTTGGTGGTGATCACCGGTACAGAAACATGGGCGCGCAGGCGCTTGGTCACCCAGGCAAAAGCGGCCCGCGGTACACAAGTAGCAATGGTGGGAATGCGTGCTTCATGCCAGCCGATACCGGTATTGAAGAGTGTCACGCCGCACTGCTCAAGTTCATGGGCCAGTAATAACGTCTCTTCCAGAGAGCTGCCTTGATGAATAAGATCGAGCATCGACAGACGAAAAATAATGATAAATCTGTCGCCGGTTGCCTGGCGGACTGCACGTGTGATAGCGAGTGCGAACTGCATGCGCTGATTGAAATCGCCGCCCCAGCGATCGTCCCGTTGATTGGTGTGTTTAACCAAAAACTGATTTATTAGATAGCCTTCCGAACCCATGATTTCAACACCATCATAGCCCGCTTGTTGGGCGAGGCGCGCGCACTGGGCAAAATCTGCAATGGTTTGCATAATTTCTGAATCGCTCATCGCTTTGGGGATAAAGGCATTGATAGGAGCCTGAAGAGCAGAGGGAGCCACCAAATCTTTTTGATAGCTGTAGCGGCCCGTATGCAAGATCTGTAGGGCAATCTTCCCGTCATGTTGGTGAACAGCTTCGGTTATTTGCTGATGCCAGGCGCATTGATCTTCACGAGTCAGCAGGGCGCCATGTGCCATGCCAACCCCCTGTGCATTGGGTGAAATGCCGCCGGTGACAATCAGCGCAACACCTTCGCGTGCACGCTCGGCATAAAATGCAGCTAGCCGAGCCGCACCTTCAGCATGTTCTTCCAACCCGGTATGCATTGAACCCATCAGGAAACGGTTTTTTAGCCGGGTAAAGCCTAAATCCAGTGGGGAAAATAATGCGGGATAAGATGCATTGCGCTCAGTCATCATCACTCTCAAATAAGTGGTCGGATGAGTTTACTTTAGCGAGTTCTGCATTAAACAACAGGAGGACGATATGAGGTTGTGAGAGATATCAAAAAAGAGCAGGGTTCTGAGTCGCAGGCGACAGAAGTGGATTTCTGTCGTACAGGCACGGGAAGATACTCAGAACCCTGTAAAAGCATGAAGACCGGCTAATAAGATTAGCTCTGTTTGTAATGAATTCCTGTTTTCAATATAACCTGGCATTTAACACTGAAATAAATCAGTATGATTTATCATAATCTGTGAACTGATAATATTCAGCAAGACCTGTCTCAATTAATGACCTAACAGGTTCCATTCCTGCGAGCCAGCTCGATAATTTCCACCAAGTTTTTAGTTTCAAGTTTTTGGAATATTTTTGTTTTATAGGTACTGACGGTTTTGTTGTGTAAACCCAGTTCACTCGCAATCATTTTATTACTTTTCCCCATGGCCAGTTGGCGAAGAATCAACATTTCCCGTGTGGTTAATTTTGACAGTAAATGTTGTTCACCTAAATAATCTTTTTTACGTTTAACCAGTTCGACCGGTAAGTAGTCTACGCAGTTATAGACACAACTAATGGCTGTAATCAGTGTTTGGATGTGCTCATGTTTTGAGACAAAGCCATTAGTACCGTTGAGAACAGATTGCATAATCAAGTTTTCGTTACTGCTTTGACTTAACAAGATTACTTTAATGTATCGCTTTGATTTTACGATGTCGCGTAAAAAGGCAATGCCATTATTATGTTTAAATTCAGGATCAAGAATCACAATATCAACGTGATGATGGGTTACTTCGTTTATCCCATCGTTAACAGTATTCACAACATCGACATACTTAAAGCCAGACATTAATAATAGGGCCTGGATACCCGATGAAACTAAGCGATGCTCATCGACGATGAGTATTTTTGCATTAAACATAACTTCCCCTTTCCGCTGGCACGATCAGGGGTGCCAGGGATTATATATTTTTAAAATATTATCTCCTTGAGATTAATTTTATGAATCGAGAAACGTCCCGATAAAAAATTATTATTTTACAACTAACTCAGTTGCATCACCCTTGAGAATTAATCAGTTGTTGATCGATATTTTTAATTTCATTCGTAATGTTTTCAATTAATGGCGCTAACGCAACCTCGTTTGTACGATTGTTTTCCAGCTCACGCCCCAATTGTTCAAGCACGGTAGCATTAAGTATTTGTGCGCCGCCTTTTAGCTTATGGCCTAACTCTGAGAGCGTATCGCGATCGGTGGATTGTTGTATCGCCTTCAGCAACGTTGCATGGCTGGTTTGAATACTTTGCAGCATCATTAGGTATCCGGCAGGATCTTTTTCAGCAAGTTGTGTCAGCAGAGGAGAGAAAAGTGTTGTGTAGTTTGCCTCTCCTGGTGCTTTCACCGGTGGTGAAATTAACTGTTTTGACGCGGGTTCACCTGAACGTTTATGGGTGCACCGAGTAAGATAATTTTGCAGCGCTCCCAAATCCAACGGCTTGAATAAGCAATCATCCATACCGGCGTCAAGGCAGCGCTGGATGGTTTGACGTTCAGCCGATGCAGTTAACCCATAAAGCGTAGCGGGCATTAAGCCGCGTTCAGCTTCTTCTTTACGTAAGGCGCGGGCAAATTCGAATCCATTCATGCCGGGCATATTGCAATCGGTAATGATCAAGTCAAAGCGCTGCGGATCTTCATTCCACACAGCTAACGCCTGCGAGGCACTTTCAGTCACCATGACTTGATGACCGGCGAATTCCAGTTGCTTACCCAGCAACAGACGATTTGGTGCATGATCGTCAATGATCAAAATCGATAACTGTTCTGGATGAGGCGACGCGTCGACAGGTTGGAAAACAAATTCTGAGGGCTGGCTATGCGAAGCGCGAAAGGCGAAAGAAAAAACGGATCCTTCCCCTGGTTCGCTCTCCACGCGAAGCTCTCCGTTCAGCAGGTCGGCCAGATGGCGACAAATACTCAAGCCTAATCCGGTTCCCAGTTGCTGCTGCTGACGCGATCCAACCTGAACAAAGGGCTCAAAAATCGCCTGTCGCTGCTCTTCGGTTAACCCACAGCCACTGTCACTGACTTCAACGACAAATTCACCGTAGCCGGCTTCTTCGTCAATACCCTGTATTAGCACGATGCTGACCGCGCCTTGATCGGTGAACTTAATCGCATTACTTAATAAATTGGACAGAATTTGATTGAGAATAAGCGGATCGGTTTTGATCCAGCCTGTATTGACATCGATCTCGCACAGAAGCTGTAATTTTTTGTTGCTCGCCTTGGCGTAAAAAAGCGCTGCGATTTTATTGACCACATCGGGCAAATAAACGGTTTCTAATGTCGGCTGATGAAGCCCTGATTCGATTTTAGAAAGATCCAAAATGTTGCCTAACAAGGCCAGCAGCGCGCGTGCGGATCCATAAGCAACTTTTACATTTTCTGATAGGTTTTCAGGATGCTGGCGGTTCTCCATTTCCAGCAGACCGATAATGGCATGGAGTGGGGTGCGAATTTCATGACTCATACTGGCCAGAAAATCACTTTTAGACTGGTTAGCTTTTTCAGCTTCTTCTTTTGCCAGTTGCAGTTCACGAAGTAAAACATTGCGCTCACTAACGTCAACCCAACCTCCAATAACACCCACAACCTCTTCAAGCCGATCGCGGAACGGCAATGTCCAGTGATAGAGCGAGTAAGTGTGTTCCTCAACGTTCACTTCAATATCGCTTATAACCACTTCGCCACTGAGTAAAGTTTGCTGGTAGCTTTGTTCAATGCTGTCGATCATCGCATTATTGCTATCGATAATGTCTGAAAGCTTTTTACCTAGCACATCTTTCTCATCGACATTAAAAAAGCGGAGATAAGCTTTATTGCAGTCAACCAGCCGCATTTGCTTGTCACGAATGCACATGGCAACAGGCGAATCATTAAATAGTGTGTGAGTAAAATTAAGCTGATTTTTCAGGGCATTTTCAGCTTGGGTTCGCTTTTGAATGACCTGACGTAAATGGTAATTCCACAGAATGACCAGCAGCATTAACCCGGCAGAAATAGTGATTACCAGTAAAATGGTTTGCTTATAATTTTGCCATGAGGTGATTAATAAGGGCGTTTCGGCCTGACGCCATCCTGCCAGCAGCTTGAATAACGTTTGGGGTGGTGTGGCCAGTAAAGCTTTATCGAGAATTGACACTAATTCAGGATGCTTTTTATCAACGCTCATGACGAAACGTGCAGCCTCAACATCTAATGCTTTCTCGATAATTAGCACGTTGGAAAAACGGTTGTGCAGATGATAATCCGCAAAGATTTTTGGCAAGATTACGGCATCTATTTTCTGCGCTTTTAAATCATTAAGTGCCTCAAGCGGTTTTTCAATCGGTAAAATCTGTAGTCTAGGATATTGCTCATTTAACCACGCTTGTGTGGTCTCGTTTTTAAGGACGGCAACGCGATTACGGCCTGATAATGCACTCTTTTGCTTTTCTTTTATTGCCTTTCGCGTGACAACAACCCAATGTGAAACCAACCAAGGACGCGTCAATACTGTTGGATCTTTATCCGTTTTCTCCATGATTTTTAACGGATTAATGCGTGGCAGTTGAGCCTGGCGTGAATCATGAACAGTGGGCCCTGAAGTGATAAAGGTTAAATTTCCTTGGTGTGCGAGCATGTTTAATAAGTCTTGTGCCATACCTTGCGACTGCTGATCTTTTTCCTGTTTTATCAGTGGCATTAACTCTGTTGTCATGGTTGCCAAAATAGAGGGGTGCATTTGCAGCCATGTCTCCTCTTCCGGTGTTAATCCCAGCGGATTGCTCTGCATGACATGGCGTGAATTGAGCTGCCAGCGGTTAGCAATTTGCATACGATTTGCTAAGGGAATCATCGACATTGCTTGATTCACTGCTTCTGCCAACTCGGGGAAATGTGGGCTGATACCAAAACTGACATTCAACGGGACCGAGTTTTCATGGCGTGAAAGCGTTAAGGCATCGGAAAAAAAATAGTGATTGAGATGAGTTAAAGTGGCTGCGTTGCCCAATACCTTGTCAGCCTGGTTGTAAATTACGGCTGCTACGGCATCATACTGGCTGGGATAATGTTGAGATTTTAGGGCAGTGAATTTCTGCAGCAACGAAGTATTTAATGTTTCGCTACCTGTCCAGGCCAGCGTCTCTACGTCTTTCGAGGAAGAGTCCATGTTTGCCGTGATTTGGCCAATAACACTGTAATCCAGCAGCCATGGCGGCCCGGCGATGAGCTGTAATGCTTCTGGCGTTTGCTGAGGTTGATACAGGGCCATCAGCTGCATTTCACCGCTCTTAACTGCGCGTAACGCTTCCTCCTGGGTTTCAAAATGATAAAGCTCAAGATCAATTTCCAGCATGGTTTGCAACAGTGAAAGATATTCTGCTGCAATGCCCTCAAAGCGTCGGCTATCTGCATCCATATAAAGAGGCGGTTGTGGCTTCCCGGCGATAGCGACTTTGACCGTTTTATCCTTAATTTCCCTCTGCACAGAAATAGGCATGTGCAGTATCGGTTGAGCATTGTCGTATCCGGGCTGTAATTGCAGCGGACGTAACGCAGCATGCGTGTCCAGCACCGTAAGCATTACGCTAACAAAAACGAACAGCAGCGAGAAAATAACTTGCTTATACACAGCGGTTTCTCTTTATATGAAAGAATAAATTAAGCTATTAAAAGATTTGAATAACTAATGGGGCGTGATTATAAGGAGTTCTAAGGAAATTATGAGCGCTTTCTCATTTGTTAGGCTTTTTTGCGACCATTCTCAAATTACTGTTATAGGATGGGCGTTTCTTGCGTTAAAAATTATAATTGATAGGCTGTGGCAATAAAATTGCTGCTTAAATTGCATGTTTAAGAAATGTCTTGTGTGGTCTTGTCTGTTTTCTGCGTCAGAATTTCTTTCATCAGCTATGCGGCGAATTTAGCATCTGTTTGTTGGGTTTTATAAATAAATCAATCAGTAAAGATTTTCCTAACGGGCGGTTATTATTTGTAAATAAGATGTAGCAGGCTGTTGGGTTATTGCATTGGCGTGTTTGTACATAATGACGCCAATAAGAAATGAAAGCTGAGTTGCTTTTATTTTTTTATTTTTATTTAAGATGTCTGTTTCCTTATTCCAAAGGCCGAAATCCTCCCGGAGAATTTTAGTCTAAGAAGTTTCTACGCTTCAATTGGTGTGGTTATCAAATAGGGGTGAGTGGTTTCACTGTAACAATAGGAATTTAATGATGAACGCCCACAACAAGCCAGTACGTGTTGCTGTACTAGATGACCATCCTATGGTCCGCACTGTATTTGAGATGTGTCTGAAACAAGAAGCAGACATAGAATTAATCGGAACGTGGGGATCCAGCGGCGAAATTTTCAATCAACTTAAGCAATCCACTGTTGATGTACTGGTACTTGATTTCTTACTTGGTGAGAACGAGTTAGACGGTTTAGCGTTAGTGAAACAATTAAGAAATCATTATCCCGATCAAAACATTTTAATTTCATCTTCAATGGAGAGCCCTGCCATTGTCAAAATGGTGCTTAGTGCTGGGGTAAAAGGCTTTATAGGCAAGAGTCACAAAATGCAGGAAATTATTCATGCAATTCGGCAGGTCGCTCAGGGGCGCTTGTATCTTTCCCAGGAAGTCGCTTACGAAGTTGAACATCTCTATGTAGTGAATGAAAAAGCGCTGCAAGAAAATTTCGATCTGGGCACCAAAGGCAATATGTATGAGAAGGTCAAACTTCTGAGCCCGCGTGAAGTTGAAGTTGTCCGCTGTTTTTTAGACGGGTTAAGTGTTTCACAAATCGCGGTAAAATTTAAACGGAGTCGCAAAACTGTCAGTGGCCAAAAGCAGTCGGCACTCAAAAAATTGGGATTACGTTCAGACTCAGAATTATTCAAATATAGCCATGACCTCATGTCCGGCAATTAACCCTAACGGCAGCGAGAGGCAACAGGCGAATCGCTGCCCATAAAACAGTAGCCTCGTTAAAATTTGGGTAACAGATTTGCCAATTTATTTATAGTGCCTTGGCTCTGTACGCCCTTTTTATTTCCGTCGAATCCACGAGAAGCGTGATTGATAATCACTATTAAAATGCGTGTTATAGCGATAACTTGAACCTGCTTCTGCAATACAGTAAGTGCAAATGTTAACATTCTCGATTTGGCTGTCCGGGATGCCCGCCTGAATCAACATCTGCTTCGCTAACTCAGGAAGATCAAACCAAATTCCGTTTTGTTGGGGAATGGCTTGTTTGCGTTGAGCATGAGAATTTTTCGGCTGTGATTGATGCCACTTTATGTGCTGCGGCACGCCCTCTGTTCGTTCGATTTCTGCCAGCATGCTTTCACCCAATTCATAGCAACAGGGCGCGATAGCGGGTCCGATAGCAACGTAAAGACTTTGTGGCGTTGCACCCAATTCACAGAGCTTTTCTACTGTGCGATAAAGCACGCCCTTGAGCGTACCTTTCAAACCTGCATGTACCGCAGCAACGTTTTGCTGTTTAGCATCTGCAATTAACACCGGTAAGCAGTCTGCGGTATACACCGCTACTGGCCTTTCATCAGTGGCAATTACACCATCGGATTCACAACGCTTGGGGGGGAAGTTCTGACTCGCTAAAACCACGTTCGCACTGTGACGCTGATGCCCGTAAGCCGCATCGGCGGGTGGTGGCATTCCTGCAGGTTGAAAAGCGTAATCGACCCAACCGAGTGAATTAAGCAACGGTGAGCGTGGGTTCACGGACATAAGAATCTCCTGTCATAACGGCGCGTGTTCTGCTGCCCACAGCTTACGTTAACTGCTACATTTTTGAAGCTTTACGCAAACTGACCTTTCACACCTTAAGGATGAAACGATGAAAACTTCAGCGATTTTCGCTGTTACCAGCATAACGGCGCTGCTGCTAACTGGCTGCGCGCAACCCGCTCAACGCCAGGCACAACAGCAGCTTAACCAACAAACAGTATCAGCAGTTAACTGGTTCCAGCAATCGGGTGAATATGAAGCGTTGACCTGGCAAGCGTTTAACAGCGCACGACTGGCATTTGATCATGCGCCTTCTCTGACGGGTAAACCTAAAGCAGTGATTGTCGATTTAGATGAAACCATGTTGGATAACAGCGCTTATAGCGCCTGGCAGGCGAAAGGGGATCAACCTTTTACAGCAAAAACCTGGTCAGCATGGACGCAGGCAAAGCAGGCTAAAGCAGTTCCTGGCGCGGTTGAGTTTGCGCGTTACGTTAACAGCCACGGCGGCACAATGTTTTATGTCTCTAACCGCGATCAACAGGATTACGCTGCAACCGTGGCCAACATGCAGCAATTGGGCTTTACGGGCGTGAGCGAGAAAACCGTGCGTTTGAATACCGAAACATCTAATAAGCAGGCGCGCTTTGATGCCATTAAAAATGAAGGCTACAACGTGGCACTTTATATTGGCGATAACCTGAATGATTTTGGCGGCGCAACCTGGCATCAAGGTAATCAACAACGCCGTGAATTTGTGAACCTTAATCATCAACATTTTGGTACGCAGTTTATTGTATTGCCCAATCCGCTTTACGGTGACTGGGAAAGCGGAATGGCTGAAAACTACAATAAGTTAACGCCTGAGCAGCAGCTTTCGACACGCGCATCACGACTAGAAAGTTGGAACGGTAAATAATTCGTCAAGAAAAAGAGCCTGAGCTCTTCAGGCTCTTCTTAAAAATGGATCTGATTTACTTTTCTGCGTCACTATATCCCTGCGAATTAAAATACCTATCTCTCACTTTAAATTAAACGCACTTCAAGCATAAAATTTTGGTAAACCGGTTTTTACCCAGTGCATCTCGCTAATGATAAGTTTTTATAATTAAGAGCATTCCTAACACTAGCGCATCATTATTGCCCGTAATGAATAGCGCTATAGTTAGTACGTGTATTTTTACGTCAACAGTAAAAATACCTTTGCGCTCTTTATCCCTTTCAATATATTGAATTTAAAGTTTTTTTTATTTATTTCTTTTTGCTTGCTTCCTGTTTAGCGTTTAATGATTTTTACCTGCCACTGACATTAATTGAATTATTATTTACATTTAGAATTGTATTTTAATTACTTGAATCATTAATGGTGCAATCTGAATCATTAGCGTCTATAACCTTTTTCTGTGATGCAGTGCTTATTTCTATACGGCTCAACATTATTAGGTGAGCTGATTTACTCCGTGTTTTACCTGGAACCGATATTCCCGGCCGTGAAGAGAAGATGAATGTGACGACACTTAAACCCTTATTAGCGAAAAATCGCAGTTGGGCATTACAGCGCCGCCAGCGCAATCCAAATTACTTCGAAAAATATCTTCATCAGCAAAAACCGCATTCATTATGGATAGGATGTTCGGACAGTCGCGTACCGGCGGAAGTATTAACCGGGTCGCATCCAGGTGAGCTTTTTGTTCATCGCAATATTGCCAATATGGTGGTTGCCAACGATGACAACCTGCTGAGCGTCTTGCAATACGCCATTTTCTATCTTGGCGTAAAGCGCATCGTATTGAGCGGACATTATGGTTGTGGCGGGGTTCAGGCTGCGTTGAATTTGCCCGAAAGCCCATTGGCAGACGAGAACTCTGCATTAGCCAGACGTATTGCAACGTTACGTAATGATTTAAAACATGGGCTAACCGCGCTTAGCGCTTCAAATGAAAATGAAATGGTTAAGCTCAATCGTTTAGTTGAAGCCAATGTTATCGCCCAATTCTCCCATCTGGTGGCAGTAGAACCGGTACGTAAAGCCTGGCAGTCGGGCCAGGAACTGGCTGTGTTTGGTTGCGTTTACGATCTGCAATCAGGCCATTTGAAAGAGTTGATTCAGCAATCAACAGAGGAGCCTTTACCATGAACCTTGATACCTTGCGCCGGGATATGCCCGCCGGTTTAGTGGTTTTTCTGGTCGCATTGCCGCTCTGTCTTGGCATTGCGCAGGCCAGTGGATTACCCCCTTTTGCTGGCTTACTGACCGGCGTTATTGGCGGTTTGCTGGTAACGTCACTGAGTCCATCGCGCTTTGCCGTAAGTGGACCTGCGGCGGGACTTGTCACTATCGTGGTGGCGTCGATGGCCTCGCTGGGCAGTTTCTCTGCCTTTCTCACCGCATTGATCATCGCAGGCGCGATGCAGTGCCTGCTAGGATTACTGCGAGCCGGGCGCTTTATTTCTTTGGTGCCAGGCAGCGTGATTAAAGGCATGCTCGCCGCCATCGGTATTTTGCTTATCATGCAGCAAATTCCGGTAGCACTTGGCGCCTCAAGCGATGCTGAGCTCATTTCCGTGGTCAATGGCGAGATGACATTCTCGCTACCCGCGATGGCAGTAGCCGCCATTGGCTTGGTTATTCTCTGGTTCTGGACGACATCGGTGGTGAAAAGCGTTAAAGCGCTGGCATGGATTCCCGGACCGCTGATCGCAGTGTTGTTTGGTTGTCTGGCAACTGTGTTCGGTGGACGTTTTTTTCCAGACCTTGCTGGCGCTTTACCGCGTATTTCATTACCTGCTTTCGACAGTGTATCTGCGTTAATGAGTCAACTCGAAACGCCGGACTGGATGGCCTGGCAAAATCCGCAGGTATGGATTGTGGCGGTGACTTTAGCGCTGGTCGCGAGTCTTGAAACGTTACTCAGTCAGGAAGCGTTGAAAAAGTTGCGTTCGCAAAGCCCTGCGCCTTCGCCGAATAAAGAGATGTTTGCTCAAGGTATTGGTAATCTGACAGCCGGCTTTTTAGGTGCAATGCCAATCACCGCCGTGATCGTGCGTAGCTCGGTCAATGTGAGTGCTGGTGCACAAACCAAGCTGTCGATCTTTATTCATGGCGCTTTGCTGCTGATTTGCGGCTTGTGGTTCAGTGAGATGCTGAATGCGATTCCATTGGCGAGCCTGGCTGCGGTACTGCTCTATACCGGCTATAAGCTGGCTACACCCCGTCTCTTTATTGAACAATTCCGCATGGGGCCGCAACAATATGTGCCATTCCTGGCAACCATTGTCGGCATCATTACGCTGGGAATGCTGGTAGGAATTGGCATCGGTATCGCCACGCAAATTTTGTGCAGCATCTATAAAAGTCATCATAATGCACTGCAACTTACACGTTATGACGATCACTACGTTTTACGCTTTCAGCAAAACCTGACTTTTATGCACAACCCTAAGCTGCAAGGGTTGCTGGATGAGGTACCAGAGAACAGTGTGCTTATTGTCGACAACGATAATGCTGAATACATCGATCCGGATGTCAAAGCAGTGCTGAAGGATTTTGGTGATAATGCGGATAAACGAGGCATTCGACTTAGTCAGTGGCCGGTAGCAGTAAAATAGTCATAAACTGCCGCTGAAAAAGGCATTACATAAGAAAAAATCGGATATCTCGGATAGCCGATTTTTTTATTTAAGGCGCATAATTGGCGCCGTTTCTTGCTGCCGTTAGGCTTAACCTGCATCGAATTCTGCTTTTTTTCGAAGTAAGGTCATGAAGTTGCGCTTTTCAAAGGATAACTTCGGTGGCGAATAGCGTTTAATTATTCTGACGCCAATCACCTCTATATTGGCGTGTACAGCAAGTGTTCCTGGTACAAGGTCCAGACGTATGCGCGTTAAGCTGTTTGAAGAGCACAATTTTAAAAAAAATATCCTTTCACTATTTCTCATCACACTGCTGTTTTGTTTTGTCGGCAGTCATTTGCGGATCCCAGAAGAACTGTCGCTTTTTTGGCCCGTAAACGCCCTGATTGCCGGGTTAATGGTACGCAATCCTTTTTTGCATCAGGCGCGTTATTACCTCGCCTGTTTCTCCGCCATGGTTTTTAACGACACCGTTTTTTCTGGCTGGGCACTTCCTGCTTTTACGCTCAACGTTGCCAATATTCTGTTTGTTCTGGTTGCGGTTTCGATGCTGATAAAACATTTTCAGGAACAATCCGGCAGCGAGCGCATTACCCACGCGCTGCGTATTTTCCCCGCCTGTTTGCTGGCTGCTTTTGCCTGCGCAACCTGGGGCGCACTGGCGCAAGAAGGGAAATTTAATATGCAACTGGCTACCGCGTGGGGGGATTGGTTTAGTGAGCAATTTTCTACTGGCGCGATGTTGCTGCCTTGTTTGTTGATTCGTCACTGGCAATCTACGTCGTTTCGCCATCTTTTACAGATCAACAAAATTTCGCCCGTAATTGCTGTGGTTTTATCATTAGGCCTGGGCGCAATGATGGGTGGGGCAGGTAGCCTGACGTTTCCGGTTCCCGCATTGATATGGTGCGCAATTGCCTTGCCCGTTCCGATGACGAGTCTGGTGATTTTAATCACGGGCATCGCTGAAATCATATTGGTTTCACATGGCGTAATGAACATTGAGGGCAACGAAAATTTGTTGCCACTAAGTCATCTCACCTCGGCACGTTTAGGGGTCGCCACCGTCGCGCTCAGCCCATTAATCGTTGCGGTGAGCATGGATGCTATCCGCCAACTCAACCAGCGTTTAGCGTTACGGGCCGATTATGATTTTCTGACTCAACTTCTCTCCCGCTCGGGTCTGTATGAAAGTTTGAAACAAGAGAAATTTAGCGCGGATCGCAATATGGGCGTGATCTTGTTAGATGTCGATTATTTCAAAGCAATTAACGACAATTTTGGCCACGATGCAGGCGATAAAGTATTAGAAGAGATCGCTCGGCGTATGCAGCGCGTAGTCGGTAATGAAGGTCACATTTGTCGCTTTGGTGGCGAAGAGTTTGTCGTTGTGCTCTTTGATCAAAACCAACATCAGCTCTACAAATTAGCCGAGGCGATTCGCCAAACGATGGTGAAAGAGAAGTTCTGGTTACATGGGAATACTGTCACCGTCACCGTTAGCCTTGGACTGGCATTAGACAGACCTGCCGAAGAGCGTGAATGGCAAAGCCTCGCCAATCGTTTAATCTCATCGGCAGATAAAAATCTTTATATATCAAAACGTAATGGCCGTAATCAGACGTCGCCGGTGAACGCTAAACACGAATTCACCAGCAACGTTGCCTGAAGGGGCTTTTAGCTTACGCTGTTTTTCAACTGGCTGGCTTGTTGATGGCGCTCTAGCGCCAACTCAATCAGCCGGGTGATCAAATCTTGATAGCTAACGCCCGCAGCTTGCCACAATTTTGGATACATGCTGATGTTAGTAAAGCCTGGCAATGTATTGACTTCATTAACGATTATTTCGCTATTCTCTGTTAAGAAAACATCTACGCGCGCCATGCCACAGCATTCCAATGCGCTAAAAGCGCTGATCGCGACGTCACGAATGGCATCGCTGATTTCGGGCGAGATTACCGCTGGCACAACAGTTTGTGCACCGCTCTCGCTGATATATTTGGTGTCGTAAGAATAAAACGCATCATGAACCACAACTTCGCCGCAAGGGCTGGCTTGAGGATGGTCGTTGCCCAATACGGCACATTCAATTTCGCGACCTTGAATACCTTGTTCAATAAGAACCTTTCTGTCAAAAGAGAAGGCAAGCTCCAAAGCCTCGTCGAATTCTTCGGCGCGGTTTACTTTGCTGACACCGACAGACGATCCCTGATTTGCCGGTT
The DNA here is from genome assembly GCF_036663535.1 of Pantoea sp. T14. Classification (NCBI taxonomy): domain Bacteria; kingdom Pseudomonadati; phylum Pseudomonadota; class Gammaproteobacteria; order Enterobacterales; family Erwiniaceae; genus Pantoea; species Pantoea sp. T14. Next base: position 105,872 of record NZ_JAWUEB010000015.1, on the reverse strand, counting down.
TAATAAAGAGCGGCAACCCAAGTTGGGCAATCACGGCTTTTACATCCAACTGCGCGCGTTGCGCCTGTGTGACGCTAATCCAGGGTGCTACCTGCAACCCAGCGTCCCGCAACAGGCGCTTGGTGAAATCTTTATCCATGCTGACCGCGGAACCTAACACATCAGAACCAACAAAAGGCAACGACGCCATACGCAGTAAGCCCTGCAAAGAACCATCTTCTCCTAACGTGCCGTGTACGATAGGGAAAATGACATCAATCTGAGACAGCGGATGTGAGTTGTGGCTGATGATCAGCTGCTGCTGAGTTTGACCTGGAATCAGCGCGACGTTATCTGTTGAACGATTCAGTGCAATGCTTGCTGGGTTCTCAGCATTTAACAGAAAGTTCGACGCATCGTTAAGATGCCAGCGTCCCTGTTTATCAATGCCCAGCATCACTACGTCGAAACGCGTTTTATCAATAGCGTCGAGGATATTTTTTGCCGACTGTAACGATACTTCATGCTCAGCTGACTTCCCGCCAAACACAATGCCTACCCGCAATTTAGTCATCAATCTGTGTCCACTAAATAAAGCAAACGAACAAGATAGCATGCGGATTCGTGATGGAAACAGTCCAATGAAAGGATTCTACTGAGGCGCTTCATCGCCGGTTTATTCATGATTATCTGCAAACGGTTACACCTTCACGCCGAATTTCCAGCCCGGTTTTGAATAGCGCATAAGGTGTCATAGCTCTGATCTACGTAACGCTAATTAAGCTGTTCGTAGAGTTTTTGCGCTGATAAATCGCTCAGCATCTATTTGGTTTGCACGCTGCTCGTTACGCAGTTGCTGAATGGAATTCGAAACTCATGATTTGAAGTTAGTCCTGAAAGGTAGGAATGGCTTAAAGGACACGTTAACGATTTAGCCTGGACGGCTGATAGGTTTAGGGCGCAGTTCATTAATGGTGTAGGGCACTTGCAGAAACGGTTATCAAAGCAATTGTTATTTCTTACGTCACCCAGTATTTATTACATTATCCACTACAACATTTGAATCATATCCAAAGAAAAAGGAGTCAGATGATTTCTCATCTAACTCCTTGTTTTATTTGGTGGCCCCTGCTGGGTTTGAACCAGCGACCAAGCGATTATGAGTCGCCTGCTCTAACCACTGAGCTAAGGGGCCAGCGGAGCGGGGATTATAAAGTATCTGCTCGGGGCGATCCAGCATTGAACGGTTGGTTGCTGAAATAATCAGCATTTGATGACTGGTTGATTTTTATAGGAAATAATCTGAATAATTACAGAAAAGTCTCGAATCTGGATAAAGGGTTCACTCTTTTACTTCGATATGGATCTGCTCTTGCGGCTTTGCTGTACATAACATTCATAATATTTTGACGCGCGGACTGCATCTGGCCTGTCACACGCGTTTTATTTAATAACCGGCTTTCGCCATAAAATTTGTTTTCAACTTAGCGTTGACGATAACGCGATGCTGACTGATCACGCGAGAGGAAAGGCAGCATCGCACCGCGAGCACGGTCATATTCATGCCACAAAGCCAACTCTTCCAAGGCAGGAATAGTCACCGCTTCACCGCTGTCGAGGCCCGCGAGCGCTGCATCAACCATCTCATCTACATCCATCAGCATCTCTGCTGGGATCTCGCTAATAGACTTACCTGAACGATCAAAAATTTCGGTACGCGTTGCGCCAGGTAAAACGGCTTGCACCTGAACGCCACTTTCAGCCAGTTCATGCTGCATCGCTCGCGTTAATGTCAGGACATAAGATTTCGAAGCGTTATACGCGCCATTGAAATTTTCATGTACCAGCGACAACACGGAGGCAATGTTAATGATTGTCCCATTCCCACGCGCTTTAAACGATTGTGCCGCAGCATGAGCAAGTCGTGTCAGAGCAACAATATTCAACGTGAGCATGGTATCAATACGCTCGATATCGGCATTGATGAACTCGCCATCAACGCTCATGCCAGCATTATTCAAAAGCAAGGTAATGTGCGAATGGGTTGTAAGTTCATGTTCTACCCGAGCCAGATCCTCAGAGAGCGTTAAATCGGCTGTTAAGATTTTGACCTGAACGCCGTGCTGCTGAGTCAATGAAGAAGCCAGCGTATCCATGCGTGCCTTATCACGTGCGACCAAAATGAGATCATATCCGCGTGCTGCCAGACGTTTCGCGTAAGTCGCGCCGATACCGCTTGATGCGCCCGTGATCAAAGCAAAACCTAAAGGAGATGCGTTCGACATAATCTATTCCTCGTATGATGGTTGTCATAATTTCATTTAATATGACGATCATCATATATGGCGTCAAGCTGGAATATGATGATCATAATAATTACTATGATTGTCATAACGTATGCACAGCAAAATTGAGAATGATGATATGGAGAAACAAACGCACAAAGCGCGCACGCGCCAGCGCATTCTTGAAGAGGCCGCTCGTGTAATGCGCGAGAAGGGGACGGAAAGCATTGGCGTCGCGTCGTTAATGAAACGTGTGGGATTAACGCATGGCGGTTTTTACGCGCACTTCAGCTCGCGAGATGATTTAGTTCAGGAAGTGATGAAGCAAATGTTTGCGGATTCCGCGCAACGGGTTGAGCCTGTGGCGCAAGATGCAACGCCTGCACAGCGCTTGGTGGCTTTTATCAATTATTACCTTTCGGTTGTTCACCGTAATGCGCCCGCAGAAGGGTGTCCATTGCCCGCTTTGGTGAGTGAAGTGGCGCATCTTCCAGAGGAAGCACGGCAAATATTTTCCCAGGAAATGCATTCTGTTCATGAGCGACTGGCGAAGCCGTTGCGGGAAATGGGGCACGATCAGCCCGAAGCATTGGCATCCAGCATGTTAGCGGAAATGGTCGGTGCACTGGCATTAGCGCGAGCCTGTCCCGATGATCAGCTCGCTGATGAAATGCTGGCGCGCAGTCGTTACGCCTTAATGACCCGTGCTGGGCTGGAGTCTTAATGAGCGAGCACACCATTACCGATATTATTGCGCCTGGCTTAAACGTACTTTTCTGCGGCATTAATCCGGGCTATTCCACCGCGCATAAAGGGTTCCATTTTGCGCATCCGGGGAATCGATTTTGGAAGGTTATCTATCTGGCGGGCTTCACGCAGCAACAGCTCAAGCCTGAGGAAGAGCAGCGCTTACTTGATACAGGATGTGGTATCACAATGTTAGTTGAGCGTCCGACTGTACAGGCAAGCGAGCTAGCAGTTAATGAGCTACAAGAGGGTGGTGAGCGTTTGATGGCAAAAGTTTTGCAATATCAGCCCGCCGCTTTGGCTATTTTGGGGAAAGATGCGTTTAAGCGCGCGTTTGGAAAAAACAAAGTTGAGTGGGGCGCGCAGCCGATATTTATGGGAAAAACCCAAGTGTGGGTGCTGCCTAATCCAAGCGGGTTAAATCGTGCGTCACTGGAAGAAATGGTTGAAGCATATCAACAGCTTCATCATGCGTTAGAAGCAAAACGGATGAAGAGTGACTGAGCAAAGCACAACGCGACTGATCATTAGCAATGTATCGGCAGGGAAGGGATCAGGAGTGAAATAGCAGAGGAAAAACGGCGGAGAAAGTACGCTGAAATAAAAAACCCCGGCGAACCGGGGTTTAGCTGACTTAGTCGTCGAGGAAGCTACGCAGCACTTCCGAGCGGCTCGGATGGCGCAATTTACGCAAGGCTTTTGCTTCAATCTGACGAATACGCTCACGCGTAACGTCGAACTGTTTGCCCACTTCTTCCAACGTATGGTCAGTGTTCATATCAATACCGAAACGCATACGCAGAACTTTGGCTTCACGTGCAGTCAGGCCAGCCAACACATCGTGAGTAGCATTACGCAGGCTTTCTGAGGTAGCAGAATCCAGCGGCAGCTCTAACGTGGTGTCCTCGATAAAATCGCCCAAATGTGAATCTTCATCATCACCAATCGGCGTCTCCATTGAGATCGGCTCTTTAGCGATTTTCAACACTTTGCGAATTTTATCTTCTGGCATCAGCATGCGTTCAGCCAGTTCTTCTGGCGTCGGCTCGCGGCCCATCTCTTGCAGCATCTGACGCGAAATACGGTTGAGCTTGTTGATTGTCTCAATCATATGCACCGGAATACGGATGGTACGCGCCTGGTCAGCGATAGAACGGGTAATTGCCTGACGAATCCACCATGTGGCGTAAGTAGAGAACTTATAACCACGGCGATATTCGAACTTATCAACCGCTTTCATCAGGCCGATGTTACCTTCCTGAATCAAATCAAGGAACTGCAAACCGCGGTTGGTGTATTTTTTGGCAATTGAGATCACCAGACGCAAGTTGGCTTCCACCATTTCTTTCTTCGCGCGACGCGCTTTGGCTTCACCAATCGACATGCGACGGTTGATATCTTTCACTTGCTCAATGGTCAGGCCGGTCTCTTCTTCAATCTGAGCCAGTTTTTGCAGGGAACGCATAACGTCATCCTGCACTTCAAGCAGCTTTTCAGACCACGGCTTGTTCATTGCCAGCGCAGCTTTGAACCAGCTTTCATTGGTTTCGTTGCCGGTGAACAGCGTGATGAAGTTTTTCTTCGGCATTTTGCACAGTTCAATACACAGCTTCATGATCAAACGTTCCTGAGTACGGACACGTTCCATCATTACGCGCATGCTGTTTACCAGGTAATCGAACTGCTTCGGCACCAGGCGGAACTGTTTAAATACGTCAGAGAGATTCTGAATTTCAGCAACGGCATCAGCATGGCTGCGGCCCTTGCTTTTGATAACGGTGCGCGTGGTTTCATACTGCGTACGCAGGTCAGAAAACTTCTCACGTGCCAGCTCTGGATCGATTGAGTTATCGTCATCAGCACTGTCGTCATCTTCTTCGTCATCTTCTTCTTCATCGTTACGATCTGCTTCAGAAAGTTCAGAACCGACATGCGTTGCAGTCGGCGCGATATCTTCTTCAGCATTCGGATCGACGAAACCGGTAATCAGATCAGACAAGCGTGATTCGCCTGCTTCAACTTTATCGTACTGATCCAGCAGATAAGTAATCGCTTCCGGGTATTCAGCAACAGAGCATTGAACCTGGTTGATACCGTCTTCAATACGCTTAGCGATGTCGATTTCGCCTTCACGCGTCAGAAGTTCAACGGTACCCATTTCACGCATATACATGCGAACCGGGTCAGTGGTGCGGCCAATTTCAGATTCAACGCTGGATAATACCTGAGCGGCCGCTTCTGCAGCATCTTCATCAGTATCGGAGCTGTTTTCGTTCAGCATCAGATCGTCAGCATCCGGGGCTTCTTCAACCACCTGAATGCCCATGTCGTTAATCATCTGGATGATGTCTTCGATCTGATCGGAGTCGACGATATCTTCCGGCAGATGGTCATTGACCTCAGCATAGGTCAGATAGCCTTGCTCCTTACCACGGGTGACAAGAAGCTTGAGCTGTGACTGCGGGTTTTGCTCCATAAGACGGTATCCACACTTCTGTTAATTAGATTGGTGTCGGTCGGCAGCGAGCCAACAATAGCAGTGAAGGCATTATATTCTTGCCGCTACCCTCGTCGCGGCGTGGGCTACGCCCATCAGTAATCGGCACTTAAGCCGCAAATCTTGCTGTCCGAGATGGCCTTCATAACCCTTTGCAACGCGGCAAACGGGCGGCAGTAATGATCTCTCTGGAACAATGTTAATTAGGCTTGGCTTTTATGCCGACGTCTTCAAATTGACGAGACGCGCCTTTAAAACTGATTAGCCTGCTTTACTGCCATTTCTGGCGTCTTCAACTTCAGGCCCAATGAAACTGTTATTTCTTTGCAAGAGCCTGGCTCAAAGCCCAGAACTCACGGCGTTCTTCAGCGCTTAATCCCTGTGTACGATCGCGTGCGATGAGCGCTTCAAGCCGCTGTTCAAGCGCGGAGTCATAAACACTGGCCAGCGAGTCCTGAAACACCTCTTCAGCTTCCTCATCCACTATCATGTGGTTCCAGATTGCCAGGGTTTCAAGAGTCTGACTAAAATTTGTTCCGCGATATAACTCTAGTAGCTGGCCAGTGGTCAAGCCAGGATTCTCGTTACAACGGTTGATTAAGTCGACAAACAGCGGCAAACCGGCCATTTTCGATTCAGCAAGCCCGTCAAGCGACGGCACCATCGTGGCCAGTTGCGGATTCTGTATCAATAAGGCAACCAACACGCGCATGGTCGTTCGCTTAAGCGGCGGCGCAATCGGCGCCGCTCCGCTTGTAGCCAGCTTGGGCATCAACTTTTCAAGCTGATTGTCATCCAAAATGCCGAGCTTATTTCCCAGTTCCTGACGCATATAAATACGCAAGGTTTCACCTGGGATTTGTGAAATCAAAGGTAGTGCTAACGTGCTCAAGCGCGTTTTGCCATCACGTGAACTGAGATCGACCTGCGGCAGCAAAGAATCAAATAAGAAAGAGGAGAGCGGCATTGCCTGCTCCATACGCGCTTCGAACGCCTCTTTCCCTTCTTTGCGTATCAGCGTGTCTGGATCTTCGCCATCCGGCAAAAACATAAAGCGTAGCTGACGACCATCATTCATGTAAGGTAATGCGGTCTCGAGGGCACGCCATGCGGCTTCGCGACCCGCGCGATCGCCGTCATAACAACAGATGACATTATCAGTGCTGCGAAACAGCAATTGAATATGTTCGGCTGTGGTTGACGTACCGAGCGACGCTACAGCGTAATCAACGCCAAACTGCGCAAGCGCGACCACATCCATGTAACCTTCAACCACTAAAAGTCGTTTTGGTTCAGGATGATTTTTTAGTGCTTCATACAGGCCATAAAGCTGACGGCCTTTATGAAAAATGGGTGTTTCTGGCGAATTTAAATATTTGGGCGTGTCGTTGCCCAATACGCGTCCACCAAAACCAATGACGCGGCCTCGCTTATCGCGAATTGGAAACATGACGCGCTCGCGAAAGCGGTCATAGGTGCGGCCCTTATCATTGGTCACTAACATGCCGGCTTCCATTAATGATTCACGATCGTCCGGCTGCTTACCAAAACGTTTGAGAACATTGTCCCAACCGGCGGGAGCATAACCAATCGCGAAATGATTAATGATGTCGGCGCTCAGGCCGCGGCGGTCAAGATAGTCGCGTGCGGGCTGGGCATTGGATTGCTGCAGGCTTTGCTGATAGAAACCATTCAGATTATCCATCAACTGATAAAGGCTTTGTCGCTGATGACGTTCCATCGGCGTTGGCCCGCTGCCTGCTTCATAAGGCACTTCTAAACCGTGGGAAGTGGCTAACTCTTCAATACTTTCAACGAACTCAAGACGATCATAGTTCATTAAAAAATCGATAGCGTTGCCGTGGGCACCACAGCCAAAACAGTGATAAAACTGTTTCTCACCGTTTACGGTAAAAGAGGGCGTTTTCTCGTTATGGAAAGGACAGCATGCGTGGAAATTCTTACCCTGCTTTTTCAGCTTAACGCGGGCATCGATAAGATCCACGATGTCCGTGCGGGCAAGCAAATCATTAATAAATACGCGTGGAATTCGTCCAGCCATACGCCCCAAATTTTTAGCTCATAAACGGCAACAAGCCGCGCTTCCTTTCGGAAAGCACGGCCTTTTACTTGACTCTGTCTGCGTATATTACGCGATGGAGGCGAACCTCCAGAAGAACTTAGTACAGACGAGTGCGGCGTGCGTTTTCGCGAGCCAGTTTCTTGGCGTGACGCTTAACTGCAGACGCTTTAGCGCGCTTACGTTCGGTAGTCGGTTTTTCATAGAACTCACGACGACGAACTTCAGCCAGAACGCCTGCTTTCTCGCAAGAACGTTTAAAGCGACGCAGTGCTACGTCGAACGGCTCGTTTTCACGTACTTTAATTACCGGCATGTAACCTCTTACCTCAATAATATTCGGTTTTGCTGCTGACTGCGGCGCCAGCACATTTCAAAATGGTGCAGCATTTTACTCCAACTCAAGTTGGTTTGTAAAGCGCCATGTATAATTTGAAACCAACAGGAGCGATTACCTGTGCGGCTGCCGGTTTTTTTTCAGGGGCGGAAGTATAGCGCACTCTTTAGGCGGCAGAAAATCACTTTTTGCAGGGTTTGGCACCTCTGCCTGCACATTTGCTGTGCTAAACTGCGCGCCGCAAGAAAGAGGTGATGCAATGCGAATTTTGGGTATTGAAACGTCATGCGATGAAACCGGCATCGCAATCTACGATGATCAGGCCGGTCTGCTGGCTAATCAACTTTATAGTCAGGTAAAACTGCACGCCGATTACGGCGGCGTCGTGCCTGAACTGGCGTCACGCGATCACGTGCGCAAAACCATTCCACTGATTCAAGCCGCGTTGAAACAGGCAAATTTACAGCCGCAGCAGATTGATGCGGTAGCGTATACGGCGGGTCCAGGTTTGGTCGGCGCGCTGCTTGTAGGGGCAACCATTGGCCGTGCGTTGGCCTTCGCCTGGAAAGTGCCGGCTGTGCCTGTTCACCATATGGAAGGGCATTTGCTGGCGCCGATGTTAGAGGATAATCCTCCCTCCTTTCCGTTTGTCGCGTTATTGGTTTCTGGTGGGCATACACAACTGATCAGCGTAACCGGCATCGGTGAGTATGAACTGTTGGGTGAATCGATTGATGATGCTGCCGGTGAAGCGTTTGATAAAACCGCTAAGCTGTTAGGACTCGATTATCCGGGCGGACCAATGCTGTCAAAAATGGCGCAGCAAGGTACGGCAGGCCGCTTTAAATTTCCCCGACCGATGACCGATCGTCCGGGACTGGATTTTAGTTTCTCTGGCTTGAAAACCTTTGCAGCGAATACGATTCGCGGTAACGATGACGATGATCAAACGCGAGCCGATATCGCACGCGCGTTTGAAGATGCGGTGGTGGATACGCTCTCGATCAAGTGCAAGCGCGCGTTAGATCAAACCGGCTTTAAGCGTTTGGTCATTGCAGGTGGCGTCAGTGCGAACAGCACGTTGCGTGAGCAGATGGCTAAAATGATGCAGGCGCGCGGTGGAGAAGTTTTTTACGCTCGTCCTGAATTCTGCACCGACAACGGCGCTATGATTGCCTACGCGGGCATGGTGCGCTTAAAAGGCGGAACCCGCGGTGAGCTAGGCGTAAGTGTTCGTCCTCGCTGGCCGCTAGCGGAATTACCCGCCATTTGACGTAAAAAAAGCCGGCTAGCCGGCTTTTTTATTCTTCGCGCTTTTTCTTACGCTTCCAGATTTTTGTTTCTTGTCCGCGCCACAGGCGCTGGATGTTGTCGTGATGGCGCAACAGAATAAGACAAGAAAGCATCGAAACCGGGAACGTAAACTGCGGTTTAAACCACCATACGTAAAATGGCGCAATCAGTGCACTGATTATCGCACCCAACGATGAGTAGCCGCTTAATAATACGGTCAGCAACCAGGTTCCCGTCATTAATCCCGTCAGATCCCAGCCAATCGGCGCAATCGCACCTAATGCTGTTGCTACGCCTTTACCGCCGCGAAAACGGAAAAACACCGGATAGATGTGACCCAGACAAGCAGCAATTGCCGTTAAGCCAAGATAGAGCGGCGATACGTGCAACACATAAGCGAGCCAGACGGGCACCATGCCTTTCAATACGTCGAAAATCAGAACGCAGATCGCTGCCGCTTTGCCGCCCACGCGTAACACATTAGTCGCACCAGGGTTTCCTGAGCCGTGAGCGCGAGGATCGGGCAGGCCAGCGAGTTTGCAAACCAGGATCGCACTGGAAATCGAACCGCAAAGATACGCGAAAATAATCATACCAAGCGCGATAGCACTCATAACACAGTACCGTTTCCTTTAGGGTCGTTTTGTTCTCTTTAACCATGGATAATACGCATAATCCGCCGGAAGTGGTATCCGGCTTAGCCAAAAACAGAGACTGACATCATGGATATCGTATTTATAGAACAACTCACGGTGTTCACCACCATTGGCGTTTACGACTGGGAGCAAGGTATTCAACAGAAGCTGGTGCTCGATGTCGAAATGGCTTGGGATAACCGTTTAGCCGCGAGCAGCGACGATGTGAAGGATTGCCTGAGCTACGCTGACGTCTCCGAAGCCATCCTGGCCCACTTAAACGGCAGCCGTTTTGCGCTTGTTGAGCGCGTAGCTGAAGAAATCGCGGATCTGTTGATGAACCGTTTCAATTCGCCGGGAGTACGCATAAAGGTAGCAAAACCGGGGGCTGTAGCCCAGGCAGCGCAGGTTGGCGTTCGAATTGAGCGCGGGACTATTCCTAAATAAACTCGATGTGATTGCCATCACAATGAAACCAAACCAAATTACTGTTTGTCATAGCAAGTGCCGTTTCGTTGCTTAACGCGAATTAGCCCAAAAACGTAAGGTTTTATTCAGGCGAATGCAGGCAGAATTTCAGGCGATAGCCCTCGCGCTACCGCCTTTTTAATGGTTTTAACACGGATAGAGGGAAAATTTGATGGCAGATATTCATCAGCTTTGGGTAGCTGCAATCCTGGGCATTGTCGAAGGGTTAACCGAGTTTTTACCGGTCTCTTCAACAGGGCACATGATTATAGTTGGCCACCTGCTGGGCTTTGAAGGGCAAAAGGCTGAAACGTTTGAAGTTGTGATTCAGCTGGGTTCGATTCTGGCGGTAGTGGTGATGTTCTGGCGCCGCCTGTTTGGTTTAATTGGTATTCGCTTCGGTGAAGTGAAACATGAGGGCATCGGCAGCGGACATTTAACGCTGATCCACATTCTGCTGGGCATGGTGCCAGCCGTGGTGGTTGGGCTGGCATTTCATGATCAAATCAAAACGCTGTTTAACCCGATAAACGTGATGTATGCGTTAGTGGTAGGGGGTGTGCTGTTGCTGGCGGCGGAGTTTTTCAAACCTAAGCAGCCTAAAGCGGTTGGTATTGACGATATCACTTATCGTCAGGCGTTTATGATCGGTTGCTTCCAGTGTCTGGCGCTGTGGCCGGGCTTCTCGCGTTCAGGTGCGACTATTTCTGGCGGCATGCTCATGGGCGTGAGCCGCTATGCGGCATCAGAATTTTCATTCATCCTGGCGGTGCCGATGATGATTGGCGCAACAGGATTAGACCTCTACAAGAGCATCGGTTTCCTGACCATGGAAGATTTCCCGATGTTTGCGGTGGGTTTCATTACTGCATTTGTCGTCGCGATGATCGCCATCAAAGTCTTCCTTGAGCTCATCAAGCGAATCTCTTTCGTTTCGTTTGCTATCTACCGCTTCATCCTTGCAGCGGTGGTTTACACGATCTTTATGTAAACCGTTTCGCGGCCAGTCATGCTGGCCGCGAAGTCGTAATACCCTCAGCGACGGCAGCAATACGTCGTCGCGTGAGCTCCTCCCGCACTTCAATTCCTTTAAATCCAGCCTCAACCACTGCCTTGGTGGGCACAGCTTGTGCCACTGCAAAAGCGCGGCGTAAATAGTCGCCTTGCGGATAAGGCATGCTTTCTAAACCTGCACGTCCACGCGCATCCGCTTCACTGGTCAGCGCCATCTGTTCAACACGTTGGGGTTTACGCCAGGCATCAATGCGATCAAACAACGCCACTAACGACTCTGCAGATTGGCGCTCAATAGTATGCACCACGTCATGAAACTCAGTGACGACCAAGGCTAAATCTCGAATGGCGTTTGGTACGCGCAGGCGCTGACACAATGCTTCAACCAAGGGAACGCCTGCCGGGCCATGTCCATGATGGCTTGGCCACTTTTCGGGCGGCGTCAGGGCCTTGCCAATATCATGAAACAGCGTGGCAAAACGCACGTCCAATGAATCAGATAAAGCCGCTGCCATAGCCAGTGTCATCAAGGTGTGAACGCCAGTATCAATTTCTGGATGCCATTTTGCCGGAGCCGGAATACCAAAAAGATTATCGATCTCGGGGAACAACACCTTGAGTGCACCGCAATCACGTAAGACCTGAAAGTAAACCTGAGGATTACGCGTCGTCAGGGCTTTCTCAGTCTCTTTCCAGACACGTTCAGCGGTGAGATCAGCAAGTTCTCCGCTTTCCACCATCGCCCGCATTAGCGCTTGGGTTTCATCGGCAATGCGGAAATTAAGGTGTGCGAAGCGGGCTGCGAATCGCGCAACACGCAACACGCGCAGCGGGTCTTCATTAAAAGCCATGGAAACGTGGCGCAGCAGGCGCTCGGCAATGTCGCGTTGGCCATGATAGGGATCGAACAGGCGACCTTCTTCGTCGCGGGCAATGGCGTTAATGGTCAGATCGCGACGCTGCAGATCTTGCTCCAGCGTTACGTCCGGTGCCGACCACGTTACAAACCCGGTATAGCCTGTGCCGTTTTTGCGCTCGGTACGTGCTAACGCATACTCTTCCCGGCTTTTAGGATGGAGGAAAACCGGGAAGTCGCGCCCAACTTGTTGATAGCCTTGCTCAAGCATGGCTTCTGGCGTGGCACCAACAACGACCCAATCTTTGTCTTTAACCGGCAGATTCAAGAGCGCATCACGTACTGCGCCACCTACAAGAAACGTCTTCACTCAACAACTCCAGAGATAAATAAGTGACTTACGCACCTGCGGCTTCCTGCTCCTGAATTCAGGTGTGCATGTTGTTTTATTGTTGCACACATTTGCCAGATTGCAGGCATGCGAAAAAGGGCATCTGGCGATCCCCTTTTATAAACAAACAGATACGCGTTAGTTCATCCAGCGATCTTTTTTCTTCCGGCTTGGGATCATGTGTGGCAATAACAAGCCCAACAGCAGACCAACACCGAGTACGCCGCCACCATACATAAACCACTGCATAATGATGGTGCGCTGTTTGTCATCCAACTGCACGTTAGCGGCGCTGACTTTCTTCTGGGCGACAATCAGCTCGTTTTTCAGCTTCTGATTATCATTTTGCAGACCGGTAATGACGCTGTCGCTGTTAGCGACTTTGTTCTGCATTTCAGAGGTGCGTTGATTCCAGCTGTTATCGATGTTATCCAGCTTGGCGGTAAGATCTTTAACCTGCTGCTCTAGCTGCGGCACGCGTGTACGCAGGCTTGGACTGGCGCTCAACTGTGACAACGGAATCCACGTAGTGCGGCCTTCTGAATCACGGATCTGGCCGTAATTCGTGTCGTTGTTGGTTTGCACCAACTGCACTTCTTCACCTGCGTTCAGCTTACCAAGCAGGCGAAACTGATCGCCTGGTCCGCTGCGAACCCAGGTAGACAATTCATCGGAAACGTAACGTTTTTCTTCGGCGTGGGCAGGTGCGAGAGTGCTGAGAGCCAGCAAAGTAATTCCAGCGAGTGTGATTTTTTTCATTAGATTTCGTATTTGCTTGATGACTAAAAATTTACCGGCACAGTCTGGAGAGGCTTCGCATAAATCTGAATGAGAACTATCCTGGTCTCAATTACCTGCGAAAAGGGCTGCGAAAGCACAAAGAAAGCAGAGACAGCCCGGCTTCTGTGCATTAATCTTCGCCTGATAACCCCTTTAGCTTTCAAGCTGCAACTGCATTAATTCGCTGATTGCGGCCTGGAATATGCGAGGGAAAACCTCTTAAGTGCCAGCGGCGTATTGAATAAAAAATTATGACCATTGAAATCGAACTAAAGTTCATTGCGACATCACAGGCTGCCGAGAAATTGGCAGACGCACTCGTGGCGTGGCCGCATCAGTATCAGGCTGCGCGTGAGTTAACCAATATCTATTTTGAAACCGACGACAATCAGTTGCGTCGTTGGGATATGGGTTTGCGCATTCGTGGTGTCGATCAACGCTATGAAATGACGCTAAAAGGCGGCGGCAAAACGCTGGGTGGTTTACACCAGCGCCAGGAATATAACGTAGATCTGGTTGAGCCGAAACTCGATATCACTCAATTACCTGTTGAAATCTGGCCGAAAGAAACCGACATAGCTGACTTGCAGCAGCGTTTGCAGCCACTGTTTACTACGCATTTCCAACGCGAAATTTGGTTGGTGACCTTCGGCGGCAGTGAAATCGAAGTCGCATTTGATCGGGGTGAGGTTGCCACAGAGTCTTTCAGCGAGCCGCTGTTTGAAGTCGAGCTGGAACTCAAACAGGGCGAGCGTAGCGACATGCTGGCTTTCGCTCAACAGCTGATCGCAGTCAGCGGGCTTCGATTGGGCAGCCTGAGTAAAGCTGCACGTGGCTATCAACTGGCGCAGGGCAACCTGCCTCGTCCCGTTCGTGCTTTCCCCGTGTTGAAAACCGATGCAAAAGTCACGGTTGAAGAGGGCATGATTGCCGCGCTGTCAGCTGGACTAAACCATTGGCAATACCATGAAGAAGTTTGGTTACGGGGTAATGGCTCTGCGCAAGATGCCGTGCGCGAAGCGCTGGAAGTTTTACGTCAGGCGTTTGCTTTATTCGGCGCTTTAGTACCACGTAAAGCCAGCAGCGAGCTGCGCCAAAAGCTGACAACGTTAGAAGAGATCTTAGCGAATGAAGAGGTCAACGCGCAGGATTTTTGCTTCTCTCCACTCTCTGTTGAAACACAGTTAGCACTCACTCGCTGGTTGGTTGAATCGCACTGGCAACAATGGATTGATGAAAAAGGTAAGACCAAGCTTCAGGCTTCCTTCAAACGTTTCAGCGATATTATGTTAGCCCGCATCAATGCCGATCTTAAAGAGACGTTTAGCGCGGTCAAGCAGCCCAATGAGTACCATGACAAAGCGACACGCCTTGCTCGTCAGCTGCTCACCGTTCATTTGCTGGCAGGCGCGTATGTGCAGGAAGCCGTGGCGATTTGGCTGGCGCCATGGCAACAGCTGCAACTGGCTATTGAGGCGCATGAGGAAAATGGATTGCCGTGGCTGGCTGGGCAGGCCATCAAGCAACCTGCTTTCTGGAAAAGCAGCGGTCCAGCGCGTTAAGTCCGAACACATCATCAGGGAGGGAATATGTTGCCAGAATTACCTGCATTATTACGATCACAAGCTGAAAGTGCCGCAGTGCGATTGGGCGCGCCTTTTGCCTCGTTAAGCGCAGAGCAGGTCGCGGGCCTGGCGTTTAGCGATTTCGTGGTGGAAAATCTGCAACGACATCCCGACTGGTGGCAAGAGATTCAGCGAGAGTCGCCGCAAGCGGATGAGTGGCGACATTACGCTAACTGGCTGGCGTTGGAAATGCAGACAGTCGACAGCGAAGCAACATTGATGCGTGTGCTGCGGCTGTTTCGTCGTCGAATGCTGGTTCGCATTGCATGGATGCAGTGCTTGTCTCACGCGAGTACCGAACAAAGCCTGCAACAGCTGAGCGTTTTAGCCGAAGTCCTTATTTGCCGCGCCCGTGATTGGGTGTATCAGGATTGCTGCCAGGATTTTGGCACGCCCTGCAACGCAGAAGGCGATGCCCAGCCGATGCTGATTCTCGGCATGGGTAAGCTCGGTGGAGGAGAACTCAACTTCTCCTCTGACATCGATTTAATCTTTGCCTGGCCAGAAAATGGCGTGACGCGTGGAGGACGGCGGGAGCTTGATAACGCGCAGTTTTTCACGCGCATGGGGCAGAGACTGATTAAAGTATTGGATCAGCCCACGATTGATGGCTTCGTTTATCGGGTTGATATGCGTTTGCGCCCGTTTGGTGATAGCGGCCCGCTGGTGCTCAGTTTTGCCGCACTGGAAGATTATTATCAGGAACAAGGCCGAGACTGGGAGCGTTACGCCATGGTCAAAGCGCGCCTGATGGGCGATGAGCAGGATCGCTGGAGCCAGGAACTGCAACAAATGCTGCGACCTTTTGTCTATCGTCGTTACATCGACTTTAGCGTGATCCAGTCGCTGCGTAATATGAAAAGCATGATCGCGCGTGAAGTACGTCGACGCGGCCTGAAAAACAATATCAAGCTGGGTGCGGGTGGCATTCGTGAAACCGAATTTATTGTTCAGGTCTTTCAGCTGATTCGGGGTGGACGTGAGCGTTCACTTCAACTGCGTGCCCTCATGCCAACGTTGGCGGCGATTGGCGAGCTGGCGCTGTTACCCGCTGAGCAAATTGACGCATTGCGTCATGCTTATCTGTTTCTACGTCGGCTGGAAAACCTACTGCAAAGTCTGGGCGATCAACAAACCCAAACCTTACCTGACGATGAACTTAATCGCGCGCGACTAGCATGGGCGATGAATACCGATGGCTGGCTGGCATTAATGGCGCAGATGGAAACGCACATGTCATCTGTGCGCGCTATTTTCGATGAGTTGATCGGTGAAGATACGCCGGACATTGACGACCAGCGCGAACTGGCTGAATTCATCGGGCTGTGGCAGGACAAGCTGGACGAGGATGATCTGGTGCCGTTAATGCCGCAACTCAATGAAGAGCAACGTCGTTCGCTGCATCAAACGCTGGAGGCGTTCCGTCAGGATATTAATCGGCGCACTATTGGGCCGCGTGGGCGCCAGGCGCTTGATCAGCTCATGCCGCGCTTGCTCAGTGAAATCTGCCTGCGAACAGATGCTGCGGTGACGTTTAGCCGTTTGACACCTTTATTACTCGGCGTCATTACGCGCAGTACCTACCTTGAGTTGCTAACCGAATACCACGGTGCGCTGCGTCATCTCATTCGCCTCTGTGCCGCTTCACCGATGGTCGCCAGCCAACTGGCGCGCCATCCTTTACTGCTGGATGAGTTGCTTGATCCCGCTACGCTGTATCAACCTACTGCCACCGATGCGTATCGTGATGAATTACGCCAATACCTGATGCGTATTCCTACCGATGACGAAGAGCAACAGCTTGAAGCGCTACGCCAATTTAAGCAGGCCCAGCTTTTGCGTATTGCAGCAGCGGATATTGCTGAAACCTTGCCGGTAATGAAAGTCAGCGATCACTTAACCTGGCTGGCAGAAGCGATTATAGAATCCGTGGTGCAGCAAGCGTGGAACATGATGCTGCACCGCTATGGCCGACCTTCACACCTTAAAGATGAAAATGAGCGTGGTTTTGCGGTATTAGGCTACGGCAAATTAGGCGGTTGGGAACTGGGTTACAGCTCTGATCTTGATTTAGTGTTCCTGCACGATTGCCCCCTGAATGCAGTCACTGATGGTGAACGCAGTATTGATGGCCGCCAGTTTTACCTGCGGCTGGCGCAGCGGGTGATGCATTTGTTTAGCACCCGTACCTCTTCCGGCATTCTCTATGAGGTTGATGCCCGCCTGCGGCCTTCAGGTGCAGCAGGCATGTTAGTCAGTACTTTCGACGCCTTTGCTGAGTATCAGCATCAAGAAGCCTGGACATGGGAACATCAGGCGCTGGTGCGGGCTCGCGTAGTGTTTGGAGAACCCGCATTAGGGGAGCGTTTTAGCGAAATTCGTCGCGGTATTTTATGTTTGTCGCGTGAGGCGGGTGGCCTGCAAACTGAAGTACGGGAGATGCGTGAGAAAATGCGTACCCATCTCAGTAACAAGCATAAAGGTCGTTGGGACATCAAAGCCGACGAAGGCGGCATAACCGACATTGAATTCATCGCGCAATATCTTGTCCTACGCTACGCCACACAACAACCAGTGCTGACGCGCTGGTCAGATAATGTGCGAATTTTCGAGCTGATGGCGAAGCACCACATCATGCAGGAAGATGAGGCGCTCGCGTTGACGCAGGCTTACGTCGCGTTGCGTGATGCATTGCATCATCTTGCCTTACAGGAGCTTCCTGGCCATGTTGAGCCAGAAGCATTTGAAGTCGAACGGCAAACGGTGAAAGAGAGCTGGCAGCGTTGGCTGGTTTCACCGGTTTCTCTCTAAGCGCCGGCTAATAGCACATTTCGCAACTGTGATATTATCCGCGCACTATTTTTACAGCAGTCTGGAGTGTCTGGAATGAAAGTGACTCTGCCCGCGTTTGGTCAAGCCTCGGTGCTGGTCGTCGGCGATGTGATGTTAGATCGTTACTGGTATGGCCCAACCAGCCGTATTTCACCTGAAGCGCCGGTACCGGTAGTGAAAGTGGACACGGTTGAAGAGCGTCCTGGCGGCGCGGCGAACGTAGCAATGAACATTGCTGCACTTGGCGCAGCATCACGTTTGATCGGTTTGACGGGCGAGGACGATGCGGCACGAGTACTGAGTAGCACGTTGAAAGACGTCAATGTTAACTGTGATTTCGTGGCAATAAAAAGTCATCCTACCATCACTAAACTGCGCGTACTTTCTCGTAATCAACAGCTTATCCGCCTTGATTTTGAAGAAGGATTTGAGCAGGTCGATCCAGAGCCTATTCATCAGCGTATGCGTCAGTCGTTAGCCTCTACCGGTGCGCTGGTGCTTTCTGATTACGCTAAAGGCGCCCTGAGCAGCGTGCAGGCAATGATTAACCTGGCACGCGAAGCGAAAGTACCGGTATTAATCGATCCTAAAGGTACTGATTTCGAACGCTATCGCGGTGCGACCTTACTTACCCCTAACTTTTCAGAGTTTGAAGCAGTGGTTGGCAAGTGTAAGAGCGAAGACGAAATTGTCACGCGTGGCATGCAGCTGATTGCAGACTATGACCTGTCGGCATTGTTGGTAACTCGTTCTGAAAATGGCATGACATTGCTTCAGCCGGGTAAAACGCCGCTGCATTTACCGACCCAGGCGCAAGAAGTTTACGACGTTACGGGAGCGGGCGACACGGTAATTGGCGTATTAGCCGCAGCCTTGGCCGCCGGAAACTCACTGGAAGAAGCCTGTTTCCTTGCCAATGCGGCAGCGGGTGTTGTCGTCGGAAAATTAGGCACATCAACGGTTAGCACCGTTGAGCTGGAAAACGCGATCCACGCCCGCCCTGAACAGGGTTTTGGCATCATGAGCGAAGCGCAATTAAAAGTGGCCGTTGAAATGGCACGCAAGCGCGGCGAAAAAGTGGTGATGACCAACGGTGTATTCGACATCCTTCACGCCGGTCACGTTTCTTATCTCGCTAATGCACGTAAGCTGGGTGATCGTTTGATTGTTGCGGTTAACAGCGACGCTTCTACCAAGCGGTTGAAAGGTGAGAGTCGTCCGGTTAATCCACAAGAAAACCGCATGATCGTACTGGGCGCGTTGGAAGCGGTAGATTGGGTTGTGGTGTTTGAAGAAGATACGCCGCAGCGTTTGATCGCCGGTATATTGCCTGATTTGCTGGTAAAAGGCGGCGATTACAAACCTGAAGATATTGCGGGAAGCAAAGAGGTTTGGGCCAACGGCGGTGATGTACGTGTGCTGAACTTTGAAGACGGTATTTCAACGACCAACATTATTAAAACCATTCGTGGCCAGTAAATAATGTAATAAGCGGGAGAAGGCTCTCCCGCTTTGTCATTTTATTCCGGGGTATTTTCCGGTTTGATCACTGCCGCTTCCTGTGGCGTGATCACTGCGGGTGCCGGTGCGGGTGCGTTTTGGCTCTCTAACTGCGCCAAACGTTGCTCCAACGCAGACAGTTTCTCGCGTGTACGCAGTAATACCTGCGTCTGCACATCAAACTCTTCGCGGTTGACCAAATCCATACGCGTCAGTTGCGCCTGAAGAACCTGACGAATTTTCTTTTCGACATCGTCACCAAACTCACGAATTCCCTTCGGCATCGCTTCATGGACCTGGCGTGCAATTTGTTCAATTTTTTTCGTGTCGATCATGATTATTTCCTGGTTACGGGTTGCTGATGGCAGCAGTTGTGCGCACTCGATATCTGCTAAGTGTAATGCCAGAAATGAAAAGGTTAAACCTGAAATCGGTAACGCAGGAAATGCCAAAGCATTTGCAGTTTTGTTGATTGCCGCTCCAGTTGATCGGCGCTATAGTAATTTTGCTTATTCTCAGGGCGGGGCGAAACTCCCCACCGGCGGTAAATCAGCGTCAGCTGAAAGCCCGCGAGCGCTTCACAAGTGATCGTGAAGGTCAGCAGATCCGGTGTAATTCCGGAGCCGACGGTTAAAGTCCGGATGGGAGAGGGTAAAGACATCTGCTGGGCTTTTTGTCCACGCCACGTTATTGCCACGTCTGTTGACGTCACTCCTAAGCTCGCCCTGATTCTGGTAACCCAATACATTTAAAAGGTTTTTATTACCATGAATCAGACGCTACTTTCTGAATTTGGCACGCCGGAACAGCGTGTAGAACGTGCCATCGCCGCACTGCGTAATGGACGCGGTGTGATGGTGCTTGACGATGAAAATCGTGAAAACGAAGGTGATATGATCTTTGCCGCTGAAACGATGACCGTTGAGCAAATGGCGCTCACCATTCGTCACGGCAGCGGCATTGTTTGTCTGTGCCTGACTGAAGAACGTCGTCAACAGCTCGATTTACCGATGATGGTGGAAAATAACACCAGTTCATACGGCACCGGTTTTACCGTCACTATTGAAGCTGCTGAAGGCGTTACCACCGGCGTTTCGGCCAAAGACCGCATCACAACGATCCGTGCGGCTGTTGCTGACAATGCCAAACCGAGCGATTTGAATCGTCCTGGCCACGTATTCCCTTTGCGCGCTCGCGATGGCGGCGTGTTAACGCGCGGTGGCCATACTGAAGCAACCATTGATTTGGTTACGCTGGCTGGTTTTAAACCCGCAGGCGTATTGTGTGAGCTTACGAATGATGACGGTTCGATGGCGCATGCACCTGAAGCTATCGTGTTTGCGAAACAGCATGATATGCCGGTAGTGACTATTGAAGATTTAGTGGCTTTTCGTCGCGATCGTGAAACGCGCCAGGCGAGCTGATTAACCTGCGTTATAAATGAAATGAAACAGGCCGGATTTCCGGCCTGTTTTGTCTTTTATCTACTGGCATAAAAAATGTGATTACCGATCACAACGGTACGTTCAAATGCGTGACGCCAGCCGGGCTTAACCCGATGAGCATGAAAATAAGTTGCTCCTTTCGTCACATCTTCCACTTCCCCATTAATAATTCTGTTCGCAAGCTCTTGCGCTCGCTGCCAGCTTTTGTCATGTGCTGGGGGATGTGAATGCGGATTTTTTTTTAGAGATGTCCAGGAAAACTGTTTCGGTGCATACACCACCGGACAGATTTCTTTCACATCCCATTTTGCCCTGTTCATGGTTACCGTGCCGACGGCAATTTGTCCCATTAACGGTTCACCACGCGCTTCGTGATAAATGTTCAGCGCCAGGCATAATATGGCACCTTGGACTAACATAACGCTCCGTTGGTTTATTGACGTGCAACGGAGTGTAATTAGTGAAGGTGGCCGACCGTACAAGACCCGTCTCGGTTAGAGGTTTATTGAGTATAAATCATTCAGCAATGCTTTTTTTATCAGTGATTTGCGACGATTCTTGCTCAGCCGATACCGGTGGTTTGTAAGAGCGTCAGGCTTAAACCCATGACGGTCATGCCACATAATACGCCGTAACTAGGATTGTTATGCGGGTCAATTTCGCGCGCTAATGGCATCAGTTCATCTACGGATAAAGCCACCATAATTCCTGCAACGGCCGCCATAACGGCAGCGATAATCACTGGCGAAACCATGGGGCCCAGCAGCATAAAAGCGATAACGCCACCTAAAATTTCTGCCATTCCCGATACGCAGGCCCAAAAGATCGCTTTCATTTTTGAACCCGTGGCAGCATACATCGGCCCGGCGACAGCTAATCCTTCCGGAATGTTATGTATGGCCACCGCAAGCGCGATCCCCATACCAAGTTCCATATCACTGCTGGCGGTAACATAGGTTGCAACGCCTTCCGGGAAGTTGTGCAAACTAATGCCCAACGTCAACAAGATAGCGGTACGACGCAAATTAGTCGGACGGCGTTTAACCGCGACCATATCTTGTGGATGCTGATGCGGCAGCATGCGGTCTAAAGCGAAGTATCCCAGCAGGCCCAGCATAAACATGCCATAACCCAAGATTGGCGACATACCTTCCGCATGTAATGCAGCAGGCAGCATCTCCATAAGCGAGATCAGCAGCATGATGCCAGCAGCAAAACCGAGAGCAAATGCGAGCACTCGATTAGAAGGTTTTTGTCCTATCACACCCAATAGCGCGCCGATAAAAGTCGCGGCACCTGCCAGCACGGTAAGCAGTAAAGGTACTGACATTGCACTCTCCTTAATGATAATGATTCCCAGTTAAAGTACCTTTAACCTTACAAAAGATCGAGTTTTGTTACGTAAAGAAATGTCGAAAAAAGATCATTCAAATTCTCTGATGATCATCATCATGCTTATCCGCGTGATTAGCGGCATAAACGGCGTATCGTAACGGTTATCAAAGCGGCACTTTTTTAGGAAAGATTCATGAGTCAGTTACGTATGCCGGCGCTGTTTTTGGGACATGGCAGCCCTATGAACGTGTTAGAAGAAAACCGTTATACCGAAGCCTGGCGGGAAGCAGGTGAAACGCTACCGCGCCCACGCGCCATTCTTGCTATTTCTGCGCACTGGTACACGCGAGGCACCGCAATAACGGCGATGGAAAACCCACGCACCATTCATGACTTTGGCGGTTTTCCTCAAGCACTGTTTGACACACGTTATCCTGCGCCGGGCTCGCCTGATTTGGCGGAAGAGATTGCTAAATTGCTGTCGCCTGTTCCGGTTCAGCTTGATCAGGAATGGGGATTCGATCACGGTTCCTGGGGCGTATTGATTAAAATGTATCCTGAAGCCGATATTCCTGTGGTGCAGTTGAGTATTGACGCGACTAAACCTGCAGCCTGGCATTTTGAAATGGGGCGTAAATTAGCAACGCTGCGTGATCAGGGCGTGATGATTGTGGCAAGCGGCAATGTGGTACATAACCTGCGAATGGTGCGCTGGGGCGGCGGGGATGACATCTATCCGTGGGCAAGTCGCTTTAATCAATTTGTGCGTGAAAATCTGGCATTACAAAGTGAGGCTGAAACGCATCCATTGGTGAATTTTATGCAGCATGAAGGGGCCAGCCTTTCGAATCCTACGCCGGAACATTATCTGCCACTTCTGTATGTTTTGGGCGCACGTCAGCCGGATGAACCCGTGACCATTCCCATTGAGGGTATGGAATTAGGTGCAATCAGTATGTTGTCAGTACAGGTTGGGTAAAAATAATGAACAGGCCATTTATCTGGCCTGTTCATTTTTATTCAATAAAGGCGTGCGGATAAAAGCGAGAAAGATCTTGGGTGATCAAGTCACGATCTTCACGTAAGCCAATCCCGGCGGGTTGATCGTCTATTAGCCAACTGCCGATCAGCGTATAGCTGTCGCCAAATTTTGGCAGCGGATAAAATTCCTGCACAATCATGCCTTCTTCACCGTACGGCCCGTCAACGCGAGCAATTTCAGTACCATTCTCAACAATACGAATATTGGCGCCTTCGCGTGAAAAAAGCGGCTTGACCACATACTTCGTCATAGGTGGAACATCATCTTCCGCGAAATAGGCAGGCAACAAATTCGGGTGATTTGGGAACATCTGCCACAACATGGGCAACAAGGCTTTGTTTGACAAAATGCTTTTCCAGGCAGGCTCTAACCAGCGTACGCCAGCATCTGCCAACTTGGTTGAAAACATCTCGCGCAGCATGAATTCCCAAGGATAGAGCTTGAAGAGATTACTGATTACCTGATCGTGAGCATCAGTAAACTCGCCTTTTTCACCCAAACCAATTTCATCAATGAAAAGAAATTCGCTCGGTAATCCCGCTTCGGTCGCGCAATCTTGCAGATATTGCACGGTGCCGCGATCTTCATCAGTGTCCCGACAGCAGGCAAAATGCAACCACTGGAAGCCATGCTGCTGATGCAGGTTAGCGAAGCGCTCAATCAGCTTTTCTTGCAGGCTGTTGAATTGATCGCTGCCGGCCGGCAATTGGCCTGCATTAAGCTGATCTTCCAGCCAAAGCCATTGAAAAAAAGCCGCTTCATACAGTGAGGTTGGGGTATCGGCATTATTTTCCAGCAGCTTTGCATCACCTTTACCGTCCCAGGCGAGATCGAGACGCGAATAAAGAGAGGGTTGACGCTGTTGCCATGAATCGCGGACAAAATCCCACGTATGTTTGGGAATACGGAATTTGGTCAGCAACGCCTCGCTGCTTACCACTTTCTCCACTACCTGCAAACACATCTGGTGTAATTCAGCAGTGGTCTCCTCTAGCTGGTCAATTTGTGCCAGCGTGAACTGATAATAAGCGTCTTCACACCAGTAAGGCTCGCCATGCATGGTATGAAAACGAAAACCAAATTCAGTGGCTTTTTCTCGCCAGCCTGGGCGCTCAGAAATAGCAATGCGTTGCATATGGCGGTTTTAGCCTCCCAGCGAGCGGTTGGATGTTCCGGTGGCGCTGCTGCGTTGCATGGCATTTTGCTTGGCGACGGTTTCACCGAAGCCACCCCGCGTTACGGTTGACGTTGTCGCGGGTTTAGGGGCTAATGCGGTTTTTGGCACATTCATAGTGCGGCCTGAAGTGGCAGAACCATAGTTACGGCCTGAAGCATCAACAAACTGGCCTCGTGCTGGGCTGTTTGCAGCTTTCGGTGAGAACAGTGGTTGCTGCGCGAATCCCGCGCCGCCGCCCATCATGCGGCCCATCATATAGCCAGCCATTAATGGCATCCAGAAGCTGCCACTCTGTTGGTTTTCGGCATTATTCGTGCCGACGCCTGCTTGAGCAGGTGTTTGCTGGCATTGGTTTTCACCAAATTCAGCCACACAATCTTCACGCGTTGCATATTTTGGTGCAGTACGTTCCGCTTCCTTTAACGCGTTGTTGTAAGCCGTGGTGCATTGCGCGCTCTGACTTGGATTGGCTTTCGCACATTCATCCGCATTCTGGTAGAGCGACACGGTTTCATCGTTTTTTTCGCAGCCAGCCAGCATAAATACCGCCGAGACGGCGATAGCGACTGGCGTTAAATGTCTGGCTTGCCAGCTTTTGCGAAAAGCAGCATAGCGAATAGATTTTGTCCGTTTCATTATCATGATCCTTTGCCCAAAGGTAGCACTTAGGATAGGGGATGGAGGGGGGAAATTGAAGCTGAAGCCGGGAAGGGGAAAGGATCTTTACGTAGCTATACGTTTGAAAGAGAAGCGGGCCGCAAAGCGACCCGCATCAGGATTAATTACCGAATGGGTTTCCGGTATTTCTGGCTGCAGCAGGACGTGCAGCTGACGCCGATGCATTAGCAGCAGGGCCATTATCAACGCGAGCTGTTTGCTGAGCATTTTCAGGCGCAACAGTTTCTGGTGAAGTTGCGATCTCTTTACCCAGTTGGCTGTTCAGCGTCTGCAGGTTTTGCTCATTGAGCGTACCCAGCGCATAGCTGATGTTAAGCTGGTTAATCAGATAGCTATAACGAGCATCAGAAAGTTGCTGTTTGGCGTTGTATAACGTCGTGGTCGCATCCAACACATCAACGATGGTACGCGTACCAACTTGATAACCAGCTTCTGAAGCATCCAGTGAGCTCTGAGCAGAAACAACCGCCTGTTTGTAGGCATCAATGCTACTTACTGAAGCATTAACGTTGTTGTAAGAAGAGCGCACGGTTTGCACGGCAGAACGGTGCGCGCTTTCTAACTGCTCGCTGGCACTGACAAAGTTGTACTGCGCTTGTTTAACCTGCGACGTGACCGAACCACCACTGTACAGCGGTAATGAGAAGCTCAGACCAACCTGATTTGAGCCTGTAATCGAGTCAGCTGAACTGGTTGATTGATTCGCACGGCTGCCACCGTATTTGCTGTTAGACATACCCGTTGAAGCAGTCAAATCCAGCGTTGGCATGTGGCCCGTTTCAGCAGAACGAATTTGCTCACGCGCTAAATCCTGGTTCAGGCGTGCGGACAACAAGGTCAGGTTACGGCTTTCCGCTTGCTTCAGCAGTGCGTTCACTGCATCTGGCTTGCTGGTTTTGAAGCGATCAATATTCAGTGATGCTAACGACAAATAATCCATACCGGTAATCTGACGCAACGACTCAACGGTATTATCAAGGTTGTTGCGTGCAGTCACTTCGTCCGCTAAGACGCTGTCATATTGCGCACGGGCGTTCTGCACGTCAGTAATGGCAACCAATCCCACATTAAAACGCTGTGTAGTTTGATCTAATTCACGATAAATCGACTGTTTCTGCGCTTCAGTGTAGGAAAGGGTATCAATCGCTTTCAACACGTTGAAGTAGGCGGTCGCCGTGTTCAGGATCAGATCCTGTTGTGCAACCTGGTAAGTGACATCCTGGATGCCCGCAGCTTTCTCTTGCAGCGTCAGCGCACGCCATTTTGACATGTCAAAGATGGTTTGCGTTAATTGTAAGGTTCCGCTAGTGGTATTGGAGTGAAGTCCGCTGCTGTCGCGATAACCGTTATTGTAGGTGTAATCTGCACCCAAACCGAGTTGGGGTAATAAAGGGCTACGCGCTTCGTTGATTTTCTCAAAGGCTGAATCACGATCTGCCGCAGCACTGCGCAGATCTGGGTTACTCAGTCGCGCTTGTTGATAAACCTGAAGCAGGTCTTCTGCCTGACTGGCGAAGCTGAAACCGCCCAGGCTCAGCCCAATAAAAAATGGGAGCAGTTTTTTCATTTGCATTCCTTTTGTTGCAGCAAATTGCAGTGGTAGCGCTGCCGAATAAGCCAAAAAATTATCGCCGATTCTAGCAGAGTGCAACTGTGTGATAAGTTGGCTGAACGTGCCTTCTACGCCTAATTTACGTAAATAATTCAGAAACAACCACTCGGATAAAGCATAAAGGTTGGCTTTTATTCGCTCCATCCCAATCTGGATAAGGAATAAGAAGATGTCGGAAGAAAAAAAATCCCCTGTGACTTTTACAAAAAACGATGTAGAAATTATTGCACGCGAAACAGTCTACGACGGTTTTTTTTCGATTGTGCGCTATCGCTTCCGGCATCGTCGTTTTAATGGCGAAATGAGTGCGGAAGTGCAGCGTGAAGTTTTTGAGCGCGGACATGCCGCCGTACTGCTACCTTATGATCCCTTACGTGATGAAGTGGTGCTGATCGAACAGATCCGCATCCCTGCTTATGATGCGGGTTCCACGCCCTGGCTGCTGGAAATGGTGGCGGGGATCATCGATCCAGGTGAAAGCGTTGAACAAGTGGTACGCCGTGAAGCGGTCGAAGAGGCGGGATTACAGGTTGGGCGAGTCAAACCGATGCTCAATTACCTCGCCAGTCCCGGTGGCACCAGCGAAAGATTGTCGATTTTGGTCGGAGAAGTGGATGCCAGCCAGGCTCAAGGATGCCATGGTCTGGAGGAAGAGAATGAGGATATTCTTGTGCATGTGGTCAGCCGCGAACAGGCTTACCGCTGGGTGGAACAGGGGATAATTGATAACGCTGCGTCTGTCATCGCACTGCAATGGCTGGCGTTGCACCATGAGAAATTAAGAGAAGAGTGGGCACAAAAATGAAACAGCGCTATACCCCTGACTTTCCGGAAATGATGCGGCTGTGCGAAACCAATTTCGCTCAGTTGCGCCGTTTGCTGCCGCGCAGTGATGAGGCGGGCGCATCGGTGGTTTATCAGGTGAGTGGCGCCCGTTATCAGCTGACAATAGAAGAGTCGACGCGCTATACCACCTTGGTTGAAATTCGCCAGGTCGCGCCATCTGTGAGTTACTGGAGTCTGCCTTCCATGTCCGTAAGGTTGTACCATGATGCGATGGTCGCTGAAGTGTGTTCCACTCAGCAGATCTATCGTTTTAAAGCACGTTATGATTATCCTAATAAAAAATTGCATCAGCGTGATGAGAAACACCAGATAAATCAGTTTCTCGCGGACTGGTTGCGCTATTGCCTGGCACATGGTGCAATGGCAGTGCCTGTTTGCTGAATGCGTATAATGCATCAAATGGCGTGGAGATGAAGGAAACGCTTTGGATAGCCTGCTAACTCTTCCTGCGGCAAAAGGGTCCGAAATCAGGATTTTACAAATCACGGATACCCATCTTTTCGCGGGAAAACATGAATCGCTGCTTGGGGTTAATACTTGGGCGAGCTTTGACGCAGTATTGGATGCGATCATTGCTCAGCAACGCGACTATGACCTTGTTATCGCGACCGGCGATCTCGCTCAGGATCACTCTGTTCAAGCCTATCAGCATTTCGCTGAGGGCATTGCTCGTTTGCCAAAGCCCTGCGTCTGGCTGCCCGGAAATCATGACTTCCAACCCGCCATGGTTGATACCCTGGCAGAGGCAAAGATCAACGCCGAGAAACATGTCTTGCTGGGCGAACATTGGCAACTTGTGTTGTTAGACAGTCAAGTCTTCGGCGTTCCACACGGCATGCTAAGTGATTACCAGCTGGAATGGCTTGAAAAAACCCTGGCACGCCATCCAGAACGTCACACGTTGATTTTGCTGCATCATCATCCGCTGGCCTCAGGTTGTACCTGGCTTGATCAACACAGCTTACGCAATTCGCATCAGCTGGATGCGGTATTGCAAAACTATCCGCTGGCCCAAACCCTGGTCTGTGGGCACATTCATCAGGAACTGGATATGGACTGGCGCGGACGCCGCGTATTGGCTACGCCCTCTACCTGCGTTCAATTCAAACCGCATTGCACCAGTTTTACCATTGATACTGTTGCACCCGGCTGGCGCTGGTTTACGCTCCATCCACAAGGCAAAGCAGAAACCGAAGTCGAACGTTTGCAAACTGATGCGTTTTGCCCCGATCTTGATTCAGAAGGATATTAACGGATGGCTGCGCTGCTTTATCTCCATGGCTTCAACAGTTCACCGCAATCGGCGAAAGCGACCCAGTTTCAACAATGGCTTAATACACATCATCCTGAAATCGACATGATCATTCCGCAACTGCCGACATTCCCTGCTGAGGCGGCTGCCATGCTGGAAGATATCGTGTTGAGTCGTAGCGGAGAAACGCTCGGCCTGGTGGGTTCTTCATTAGGCGGTTATTACGCAACCTGGCTGTCACAATGTTTTATGTTGCCAGCGGTAGTGGTGAACCCCGCAGTGCGTCCTTTTGAGCTGCTGGTGGATTTCCTTGGTGACAATCAGAATCCCTACACCGGCCAACAATATGTGTTAGAGTCTCGGCACATTTACGATCTGAAAGTCATGCAGATTGACCCGCTGGAAGCGCCGGATTTACTGTGGTTGCTACAACAAACCGGCGATGAAGTACTCGACTACCGTCAGGCGCTCGACTATTACAGCGCGTGCCGACATCAGGTAGAAGAGGGCGGTAATCATGCTTTTATCGGATTCGAACGCCATTTCCCGCAGATTCTGGATTTTCTAGGCTTGAATCACCCTTAAGTGATGCGGAAATCGCAACTATTTCACCCTTCTAATCAGACATTTACCATGAGTCAATCAAACTATAACGCGGATGCTATTGAGGTCCTGACTGGCCTTGAGCCTGTTCGCCGTCGCCCGGGTATGTATACCGACACGACGCGACCTAACCATTTGGGTCAGGAAGTGATTGATAACAGCGTCGATGAAGCGCTGGCAGGTCACGCCAAGCGGGTTGAAGTGATTCTACACGCCGATCAATCACTGGAAGTGATTGATGACGGACGCGGTATGCCAGTGGATATCCATCCCGAAGAAGGCATTCCTGCGGTTGAGCTGATCTTTTGTCGTCTGCACGCAGGCGGCAAATTCTCCAACAAAAACTACCAATTCTCTGGCGGCTTACATGGCGTAGGGATTTCCGTGGTTAACGCCTTATCTAAACGCGTTGAAGTTACCGTTCGTCGTAATGGTGAAATCTATGACATGGCGTTTGAGAACGGCGACAAGGTGCAGGATCTCACTGTTTCTGGCACCGTTGGTAAGCGCAACACCGGCACGCGCGTGCATTTCTGGCCTGATGAAAGCTTCTTTGACAGCCCACGCTTTTCCGTTTCTCGCCTGTCGCATCTGTTGAAAGCTAAAGCGGTGTTGTGTCCCGGCGTGGAGATTGTCTTCAAAGACAAGCTGAACAATACGGAACAACGCTGGTGCTACGAAGATGGCCTGACCGATTATCTGCTTGAGGCTGTGAATGGCTTGCCAACGCTGCCAGAAAAGCCGTTTGTTGGCGCATTTGCGGGTGATGTTGAAGCGGTTGATTGGGCGCTGCTCTGGTTACCGGAAGGTGGCGAACTGCTGACTGAAAGCTATGTCAACTTAATCCCCACCATGCAAGGCGGCACGCACGTGAACGGTCTTCGCCAGGGTTTGCTGGATGCAATGCGTGAATTTTGTGAATACCGCAACATTCTGCCGCGCGGCGTGAAGCTTTCTGCGGAAGATATTTGGGATCGCTGCGCCTATGTCTTGTCGGTGAAGATGCAGGATCCGCAATTTGCTGGACAGACCAAAGAGCGCTTGTCGTCGCGTCAATGTGCCGCCTTTGTTTCAGGGGTAGTTAAAGATGCGTTCAGCCTGTGGCTCAACCAGAACGTGCAGGCAGCAGAACAGCTTGCTGAACTGGCGATTAGCAGTGCGCAACGTCGTATGCGCGCAGCAAAAAAAGTGGTGCGTAAAAAACTTACCAGCGGCCCGGCGCTGCCTGGCAAACTGGCAGATTGCTCTGCGCAGGATCTCAATAAAACCGAACTGTTTTTGGTGGAGGGGGATTCCGCAGGTGGATCGGCCAAGCAGGCACGCGATCGTGAGTATCAAGCGATCATGCCGCTTAAAGGTAAAATCCTGAATACCTGGGAAGTCTCTTCCGACGAAGTGTTGGCTTCTCAGGAAGTTCATGACATTTCAGTCGCGATTGGTATTGATCCAGATAGTGAAGATCTAAGCCAACTGCGTTACGGCAAAGTGTGTATTCTCGCCGACGCCGATTCAGATGGCTTGCACATCGCCACGCTGCTCTGTGCGCTGTTCGTTAAACACTTCCGCTCGCTGGTAAGAGGTGGCCACGTTTATGTCGCCATGCCGCCGCTTTATCGCATCGATCTTGGCAAAGAAGTTTATTACGCGCTGGATGAAGATGAAAAAGAGGGCGTATTGGAGCAGTTGAAGCGCAAAAAGGGAAAACCCAACGTTCAGCGCTTCAAAGGTTTGGGCGAGATGAATCCGCTTCAGTTGCGAGAAACCACGCTTGATCCAAACACGCGCCGTCTGGTGCAATTAACTATCGATGACGATAATGTTGAGCAGACGTTACGCGTTATGGACATGCTGCTTGCTAAAAAACGTTCCGAAGACCGGCGCAACTGGTTGCAGGAAAAAGGCGACATGGTCGACATCGAAGTGTAAAAATCGGGACGCAGCGGCGTCCCGATTTATTATTTGTTTCCGACTACGCTAAGTTTCAGACATTATTATTGACAGGTGAAGTGAATTTTTCATTTAACAAAAATCAAAGTAACGTCTTCAGACTTGACCCTTAAAGTGTTACTCAGTTCCTATTTCGGCTTCCCTGTCAGTTCTTTTAAACTTTATTAAATTGTGTCAGAAATCAAACTTAAACGATGATGATGAGCGCTGTTCCCTGGCATAATAAAACGTTCAGCCTGTTTTTCCGTTTACGATATTATTGTCTGATATTCATTAACGATTCGGATCCACCATTGCTACAGTGAATTGTTCGATATAACGAGGTATCGATTAATCCTGGCCTGATGTATTGGGATAAATATCAAGATAAACCCTATGTGGTTCACGAAAGACAGGAAGAGAGAGTGAAAATCACGCTGGAAGAATTGCGCGCTTGGGTTTCAGTGGTCGATACCGGTTCAATAACGGCTGCGGCTGAACAATTGGGGCAAACCAGCTCCGGGATTAGTCGTGCTCTGAGCCGTCTTGAGAGTAAGTTGCGAACAACGCTGTTAAATCGTACAACACGCCGGCTGGCGCTGACAGAAGAGGGACAGATCTTTCTTGAGCATGCCCGACAAATACTGACATCTGTGGAGCAGGCGGAAGAACAGATCGCACATCGCAGCGGGATGCCTTCCGGTCGTCTTCGAATAAATGCTGCCGCGCCATTTATGTTGCACCTGATTGTGCCGTTAGTGGAAGCGTTCAGTAAACGTTATCCCTTAATTAATCTGGAACTCAATACCAACGATATTGTGATTGATCTGCTTGAACAGCAAACCGATATTGCCATTCGCATTGGAGAGCTGCGCGACTCGACCATGCATGCTCGCAAGTTGGGTAGCAGCGCAATTCTGCTGGTTGCTAGCCCAGCTTACCTTCAGAAATACGGTACGCCAGCCAACGTAACAGATCTGGAGTCGCATCAGCTAATTGGATTTAGCCAGGTAGAGACACATAACGTCTGGCCAGTATTGCAACGTGACGGCGAGTACCTTCGCATTAAACCCAATATCACTGCCTCAAGCGGCGAAACCATTCGTCATTTGGCATTAGCAGGCCAAGGCATCGCGCGATTATCTGACTTTGTGAGTCGGGAGGACCGCGAGGCGGGTCGGCTAGTGCAAGTTCTGCAAGACGAAACGCATGAATTACGTCTCCCCATTCACGCCGTTTATTACCGTAATAATATGCTTTTCTCGCGTATTACCTGCTTTTTAGACTTTCTGCGTGAGCAGATTGAAGCAAAAAAATTGCTTTAAACGTGCCATAAAATAACCCTCTCCATTCAATAAGATTTATTGAGATCCTCTTTTCGGTCGCTAACTTCATGGCGTGCGTTCAGTACGTAACATCACTAACCCCGATAAGGGATAGCGTAGAAAAGGATAAAGCGCTGACGCTGGATGCCGGAAGGAAAGGGCGGGTAGCAAGCGGAAGGCAGCGTTACCGTGGCGGGCGTTGAAGAGGATGTATTCGAAAACGGGATCGGCGATGCACAACTGCTGATTCAGCAGGAAGTCACTAATCAGCAATAAATGTATAACGGTTGAGTTTCAACGTTAAAAAAGCCCTTGTCATATGACAAGGGCTTTTTTGTTTGCAGCGAAAGCCAATAAATCAGGCCGTCGGCTCCAGCACTAAAATCTTCACATCAATGACATCATCTTTGATCTGCTCACGATGTGTTTCCATATGTGGCATTTGCTGATGCTGCTCCAGATGGCGTAACGATTCCCACTGCTCCAGCATAAAAATGGAGTCCGGGGAATTTTGTTTCCACGGCACCTGCGCCTGATGATCCACTAAGGCATCGTATTGATGACAACCTTCTTCATCTAACACTGTGGGAATCAGTTTGTTGATGATATCCAGCACCCTCTGTCGACGACCGGGCTTAATACAAATTTCAGCAACCACAGTTAACATGCGCGCTTCCTCTTTTGCAGTGAATTTCACCTCACGCTATCTTACGCAAAAACGTGACTGAGATGAGTCCGATAACGTTCAATATCACGCGGAACATCCGGTTGTTTGATCACGTCGTTACAAATAAAGGTTGGCAATGCTTCCATCCCCAGGAACTGGTTGGCTTTATGGAAGTGTAAATAAAGACCATCAACACCCACGCCTTCAAAGAACTGATCTGGATCGGTGAAGGCATCCAGCGGGGCATTCCACGTCAGAGAAAGCATATATTTTTTGCCCTGAAGCAGACCGCCAGAACCGTATTTCTTTTCAGCATCTGAACGAGAACGACCATCACTGGCATACAGTGAACCGTGACCTTCAGTAAAGATTTCATCAATGTAGCGTTTTACCGTCCACGGCTCGCCCATCCACCAGCCTGGCATTTGATAAATCACTACGTCGCTCTCTACATATTTTTGCACTTCGTCGGCAACCACATAATCGCTGTCCGCAACGGTGACCGAAACTTCATGTCCTAAGTCGCGCAGCTGGCTGGCAGCCACGTCGGTCAGGGTGTGATTCAGTTCGCCTTTGGAATGGGCAAACGTTTTGCCACCATCAATAATTAAAATCTTGCTCATTAACTGTGTGCTCCATTATTTGACTATGGGCCACAGCTTACGCGCGAAGCGGCACGGGAAAAATGGGATTTGGATCACAACACTTTTGCCTGTACAGCAATAATCCCTGCATTTATGTCACCATCAGCGCGCGAATCAACATCAAATAAGACGCATAACCCATGAAAAAAAGCTTTCTATTTGTACTGCTGCTGGCCTCTGGTGCCGCGCAGGCACAATCCCATCTCGATAACATTCTCAGCAGTAAAACGTTGAAAGTCTGCACCACGGGCGATTACAAGCCTTACAGCTATCTGCGTTCAGATGGCAATTATGAAGGGCTGGACATCAGCATGGCGCAGTCGCTGGCGGCTTCACTTGGCGCAAAAGTCGAATGGGTGCCCACCACATGGAAAACCCTGATGCAGGATTTCCTCGCGAAGCACTGCGACATCGCGCTCGGTGGCGTGTCGGTGACATTAAAACGTCAGCAAACGGCGTGGTTCGCTCAGCCGCTGGGAGTAGACGGAAAAATTCCGCTGGTGCGCTGTACGGATAAAGAAAAATATCAAACCGTTGAGCAGTTAAATAAGCCCAGCGTCCGTTTAATTGAACCGGCGGGCGGCACCAACGAAGCCTTTGTCCATAGTCATTTACCACAGGCTTCGCTGACGTTGTTCCACGATAACGTCACTATTTTCCAGCAGTTGGTGGATAACAAAGCGGATGTGATGATCACCGATGCCTCAGAAGCGCTTTATCAACAGAAGCGCTTTCCGCAACTTTGTGCGTTGAATGCGGATAAACCACTGCAATATGGCGAGAAGGCTTACATGATTCCGCGTGATGACATCAGCTGGAAGCAGTATGTCGATCAATGGCTGCATCTGAGTACGGCGACCGGTGAATATGCGCGCGTTGCAGAACAATGGATGGGTGTTAGTCAGTAAAAACGTGTTAACGGAACAGGCCGGGATCGTCCCGGCCTTTTATTGCCTTTAATAAAGGTTGGCTTTACCCAAACCACCAAACAGGTTCATCTTGTAGCGAATGACCGCTTTGGCTGCATCAATCGCTTCTGGATAGATAACATTCGGGTCCCACCAGGTTTCACGCGTTAACACTTCACGGACTTTCTGGAAGTAAGCGAACTTCATATCGCTGGAAATATTGATTTTTCCGACACCTAACGTCACAGCCTCCGCTACTTCGGCATCGGGATTAGCTGATCCGCCATGCAGCACCAGCGGAATATCGACGCGCTGTGAGATCTCTCGCAAAATATGCATCTGCAATTCTGGCTTCATATCTTTTGGATAGATGCCGTGTGCGGTGCCAATCGCCACCGCTAAAGTATCAACGCCGGTACGCTGAACATAATCTTCGGCCTGAGCGGGATCGGTGTAGATGACTTTACTGACGCCGCCTTCAACCGAGGTTCCCGTATCGCCGATGGTGCCCAACTCGCCCTCTACTGAAACGCCTACTGCATGCGCCAGTTTCACGACTTCTTTGGTCAATGCCACGTTCTCTTCATAAGGCAGCAGCGAACCATCGATCATTACCGAGGTGAAGCCGCACTGAATTGCACGCAACACCTGCGCTACCGAAGCGCCATGATCAAGGTGCAGAGTAAATGGCACTTTGCTTTTCAGCGTACGCTCGCGGACGTAGCCAAAGAACGCATCGGTGACAAACTCCAGTTCGCTGGGATGGATCGAAATAATGGCCGGGGTTTGCGTTGCTTCTGCTTCTTCTACCACTGCACGAATAAAACAGCTATCCGCCACGTTAAACGCGCCAATGGCGAAACGGTGTTGGCGAGTAGGGCTTAACATCTCTTTCATTGAAATCAACATGTTAACTATTCCTCAGCTTGTTTTACGACAAAGGGTTCCCGCGCCTGTGTGGTCACAGACTTTTTTGCGGTGATCTAAAAAGGATTATCAGGCTTGGTTAGCAGCGCCTGACCAGCTCAAATATTCAATAACCACTTCACGGCAGGCGGATTCCATTAATCCTTGTAAATCCGTCAGTTCAGCATCGGGATGTTGTTTCAGCGCTTGCTGCAATGCCTGTTTTCCGGCATCAAACACCGCAGCACCGACATTGATTTTGACCACGCCATGCTGACTGACGCGGCGAATATCACCGGCGGGCGTACCGCTGCCGCCATGTAGCGCGAGTGGAACGGATGAAGCCGCGTGTATCTCGCTCAAGCGCTGAAAGTCGATTTGCGGTTTAACGCCAGCCGGATAAAGGCCGTGCGCTGTGCCCACCGAAACTGCCAGCAGATCGATCTGGGTCTGCTCAATAAAGGGCAGCACATCTTTCACCTGCGTCATTTTCACCGCCGCATCCGCCCGTTCATAGGTAGGCGCATCGGCGATATGCCCCAGCTCGCCTTCAACGCACACGCCTGCGGTATGCGCCATGTTCACCACTTGCGCGGTCTGCCGAATATTCTCCGTTAGCGGCTCTGATGAAGCATCAATCATCAGGCCGGTAAAACCTGCGCGAAAGGCTTGCCCAATCAACGCAAAAGCTTTGCCATGATCGAGTGCCAGCGCAATCGGGACGTTGGCCGCTTCAGCCAGCGCTCGCACCAGCGGCACGGCAATGGCGGGCGGAAAGTGTGCGCTGTGCCCCTGATAAACGTTGAGGATCAGCGGCGCACGCTGCTGCTCGGCAGCCTGAATAGCTGCGCGGGCGGTTTCCAGATTGAAGCAGTTGATAGCCAGCACCGCATACTTGCCGCGTGCTGCCTGAGCAATCAGGTCGTTCATTGCTGCATACATAAATGGCTCCTTATTCCAGCGTGAATTTGATGTCATCGTCGCGAACACTGTGGTCTTCTACGTCGTCAAACTCTTCATCCGCTTGGGTAACCGTTTTTTTCAGCAGAGAAAGCATCACGCCGCATATTGCCGTGCCGATACCGAGCGCCAGACAAAACAGCCAAGGTTTGGTAAACAGCGGCACCACGAACATGCCACCGTGCGGCACTGGCGCTTCCACGCCCCAAACCATGATCAATCCGCCAGCAATGGAAGAGGCCACCACGCAACTACCAACCACACGGAACAAGTCGCGGGCAGCAATCGGAATCACACCTTCGGTGATCATGCAGATACCCATCGGAAAGGCTGCTTTTAGCGCCTCTTTTTCTGCCTGTGTATATTTGTGACGCGTTAGCAAGTAAGAGAGGGTGATGCCAAACGGGGGAATAATCGAACCGACAAATTTCACCGCTTCAGGGCCATAAATACCGTCAACTAACATGCCATCGGCGAACAATGACATGGTTTTGTTGATTGGCCCGCCGAAGTCAAAGGTCGCCATTGCGCCCAGGATGGCACCCATCACAAACTTCGAGCCGCCCTGCATCGACTCCAGCAGCGCAATCAAGGTCTTTTGTAGCCAGACAATCGGCTGGCCCACAAACGTCATCATCAGCAGTCCAGCGATAACCGTGCTGAGCACCGGCAATATCATGACGGGCATCAATCCCTGCATCGACTGCGGCAGTTTGATGCTGCGGCGCAGTAGCAGCACGGTGTAGCCCACCAGAAAACCGCCGAGAATGCCGCCGATAAAACCGGTGCCGATCTGCCCGCAGATGAAACCGACGATCAGGCCGGGTGCAAAACCGGGTCGATCAGCAATCGAATACGCGATCGCCGCGCTGATCAACGGCACGATCAATCCCATTCCCCATCCGCCTATCTGGTTAAGCATCCAGGCGATACTGCCGGTCTGTTTACCGACGTCGGGCCCCCCGATCACCTGACCTAGCGCGATACAGATCCCGGCAGCGACGATCAGCGGGATCATCCATGAAATCCCAGTGAGAAGATGCCCTTTGATCTCTTGACCATATTGCCGTTTGATAGTGTTCATGCTGGATCTCCTCACGCACGCGCCAGTGAATCCGCCACTTTCTCGAGGAATTTAACCGGCGACTTAATCACCACTTCGGTTTTCACTCTCACGATCGGTTTGCCGCGAAAGCGATCTTCACCGCTGATTTTCACATCAACCGCCAGAATCACTACATCCGCCGCCGCAATAGCTTCATGGCTCAAGGCATTTTCAGTACCGATGGTGCCTTGCGTTTCAACCTGGATGGTATGACCCAGCGCGTGTGCGCCTTTAATCAGTTTTTCACGCGCAATATAGGTATGCGCGATGCCCGCCGTGCAGGCGGCAACACAGACGATATTCATGTTTTACCTCGGGATTGTAGGATTAACAGAGATCGGTTTCGGCGTACTGACTAAACAGCCGGATGATTTTGCTGGGATCGTTTTCTGCCAGCAGTTGGGCAATCACCTCATCATCGGCCAGCGCGCTGGCCACTTGTGACAACAGGCGAATATGGGTGGTGTTCTGATCTTCGAGCCGTACCGCAAACAGAATGATGCAGCGCACCGCACTGTCATCCAGCGTTTCCCACGGAATGTCATGTTGCGTACGGCCAATCGCCAGCGTGGTTTGCAGCACCGCAGAGGATTTCCCGTGCGGAATAGCAACATGATTTTCAAAGCCGGTAGAGCCTTCCGCCTCGCGTAGCCAGACATCCTCTATAAATGCCTGTTTGTCGCTGATGGCGCCGTCCTGATAAAGCAGTTCGGTTAATTCATTTATTACCTCTTCCTTGCTGGTAGCGTGCAGTGCCAGGTTTACGCGGCGCGGGTTAAGAATGCGGGAAATATCCATCAGTCAAACCTCATTCAATTAATTGCCATAGCGCAATGCGCCGTGTGCGGCAGCTGGCTGCCAATCATCGCTTCCGTCACGCGCCGAATGTCGTCGTCATTAAAAAAGGCGGTAACGTAAACCATCGGTAAATCAGTGCTATCGAGATGAATCGTGGTGATCACTAAATCCACCGTTTCCTGCTGGCAAAAGCGGCTCAGATTGTTGGCAGAGACCACGCCGACGATGATCCAATCCGGGAAAGCGCGCAGAATGCGGCTTTTCAACAGATGCGAAGTGCCTACGCCGCTGGAGCAGACCACCAAAATGCGTTTATGGGCAATTTGCCGCTCCAGTGCGGCCTGGAAATGTACGCAGAGATAACCCACTTCATCATCCGCCACGGTTGAGAGCTGGAAGTGCTTTGCCGTCAGACGCATGGCGAGTTGCGTCAACGAAAATATCTCGCTTAACTCATTTTTAATATCATCGAGTAAAGGGTTACGGATATTAATGTGATATTTAAGTCGATTGATGAGTGGCTTAATATGAATAAGTAACCCTTCAAATAATAAGCGGTCCTGGGACACGTCACGTTGAATTAATTCTGAGAAGCAGCGGATTAATTCATGGGTTATTTTTAACGACTCTTCACTGGCGAATTGATATTGCGCGGCCATTTCATTGCCACGCTCTTCCATGACAATGCCAGACGAAACGATATACTGATAAATAAAACCGACTTCATCGACGGGCAAGGGTGCTTGAATACGTTGCTCAATGCGCGTCACCATCTGGCGAGCAATAAGTAAAATGCGACTATCCAGTTCCGGTGAACTGAGTGCCGACGGCAGCGACAACGCGTTTCCCTGCGCCATACGATGCATCATGATCAAAATATGGGTGCAGAGATTAATGTAGTAGGCATCGCTGAGCGGATAACTCAACTGCTGCTCCATCTGCTGCAGCAAAGCCTGCACGAAGGCGACATCCTGTTCACCGAAATAGTGAATCAGCGCCTGATAGCTGCCCGGATCGAGGCGTGGTTCCATTGAGTTGCTGGCCGTATGATGCTGCATAACGTCATTGATCAGCGAAACGATCGCCTGACGCAGCGCCTGCTCGCTGCCCTCAACGTGTGTGCCGCTCTGGCTGCGCACCAGCAGCAATCCCAGCGGTTGCAGCCACTCTTCAATCACTCTTAAATCATTCACTATTGACGCATGGCTAATGAAGTAGCGCTCTGAAAGCTTGCTGATTGAGGTTTCTCGCGGTGATTCACTCAGCAGTTGCGAAGCAATCTTCACGCGACGTGCATTATGACTAAACCCTTCTGACCAATGTTCTTCGCTGGTCAAATGCTGTTCCAGCTGTGCTCTTTGCTGCATGTCACCAATCTGTAAACGCAATCCACGGCCCGGCAATTTTTCTATTGCGATGTGCCAGTCGACCAGCCATAGCTCAATACTTTGTAAGTCACGGTAGATACTTTTCTCTGAGACTTCTAACTGCTGCGCCAGCAGCGGCAAAGTAAGCGGGGCGCTGTTTTGCAGCAGTAATTTCAGCAGGCGATGTTGTCTTGACGTCAAATTTTGCATGAGTCACCTTATCTTTAAAGCTGCGTATATTTCTTTTCGCTGCTTTAGCGGAGTTAATTAAATCAAGAGACAAGCGTGCAATAAAAATCAGGTCGTAAGGCATGGAGATAAATTTAGGTGGGGTCGGAAATAACGACAATACTAAATCTTGTCCAGTTACGGGACAGCGTTAATACGATAAGGCTTGGTGATTTTTTAATTGCGAACGCGATCACAATTAATTATCACTATTATTTTGTGAGCGTTATCTCATTCTGTTTTTTATTTACGCGCTGGGTCACATAAAAAAAAGGATTAATTCTCAGCCTGCCGTGCCACGCTTCCCCTGTGACTAAATCAGGCGAATAAGGTACTATCCTCGCCAAACAACCGTCGGGTGTCCCGCTGTTGTGGGCCACGATGTGAGGATGAAAGCATAATGAGTGAATTGACGCAGGATGGTGCAGAGCGTCTTGCCTTGCACACATTTACTGAGAATGCGTACTTAAACTATTCCATGTACGTGATCATGGACCGCGCCTTGCCTTATATTGGCGACGGTTTGAAGCCGGTTCAGCGCCGCATTGTTTACGCCATGTCGGAACTGGGGCTAAACAACAGCGCAAAATTTAAAAAATCTGCCC
Organism: Pantoea sp. T14; assembly: GCF_036663535.1. Taxonomy (NCBI): domain Bacteria; kingdom Pseudomonadati; phylum Pseudomonadota; class Gammaproteobacteria; order Enterobacterales; family Erwiniaceae; genus Pantoea; species Pantoea sp. T14. Next base: position 65,124 of record NZ_JAWUEB010000015.1, on the reverse strand, counting down.
GTACCGTGGGTGATGTATTGGGTAAATACCATCCGCACGGCGACAGCGCCTGTTATGAAGCGATGGTGTTAATGGCGCAGCCGTTTTCCTACCGCTATCCGCTGGTTGATGGTCAGGGAAACTGGGGCGCACCGGACGATCCGAAATCGTTCGCAGCAATGCGTTACACCGAATCTCGCCTGTCAAAATATGCCGAAGTGCTGTTGGGCGAATTAGGCCAGGGCACGGTTGATTACATCCCCAACTTTGACGGCACGATGCAAGAGCCGAAAATGTTGCCGGCGCGTCTGCCCAATATCCTGCTAAACGGCACCACCGGTATTGCCGTGGGGATGGCGACCGACATTCCACCGCACAACTTACGTGAAGTGGCACAGGCGGTGATCGCGCTGATCGATAATCCTAAAACCACGCTGGATGATCTGCTGGATATCGTTCAGGGACCTGATTTCCCGAATGAAGCGGAAATCATTACGCCGCGCGACGAGATCCGTAAAATCTACCAGAATGGTCGTGGCTCTATTCGTCAGCGCGCTGTCTATAAGAAAGAAGATGGCGAAGTGGTGATCAGCGCTTTACCGCATCAGGTTTCGGGTGCGCGCGTGCTGGAGCAGATTGCTAACCAGATGCGCAATAAAAAGCTGCCGATGGTGGAGGATTTACGTGATGAATCCAACCATGAGAACCCAACGCGCTTAGTGATCGTGCCGCGATCCAATCGCGTCGATCTCGATCAGGTAATGAACCATCTGTTCGCCACCACCGATCTGGAAAAAAGCTATCGCGTAAACCTGAATATGATCGGCCTGGATAACCGTCCAGCGGTGAAAAACCTGCTGGAGATCCTGTCCGAATGGCTGGTGTACCGTCGCGATACCGTGCGTCGTCGCCTGAATTACCGGTTAGAGCGCGTGCTGCGTCGTTTGCATATCCTTGATGGCTTGCTGGTGGCGTTTCTCAATATTGATGAAGTGATTCATATCATCCGTACCGAGGACGAACCAAAACAGATATTGATGTCGCGCTTTGATATCAGCGAAACCCAGTCTGAAGCGATCCTCGAACTGAAACTGCGCCATTTGGCGAAGTTGGAAGAGATGAAGATTCGTGGCGAGCAGAGCGAACTGGAAAAAGAGCGTGATCAGCTGCAGGCGATTTTGGCTTCCGAACGCAAAATGAACACGCTGCTGAAGAAAGAGTTGCAGGCCGACAGCGCCAGCTACGGCGATGATCGCCGCTCTCCGCTGCGTGAACGTGAAGAAGCGAAAGCCCTGAGTGAAACGGAACTGGTTCCGTCAGAACCGGTCACTATTGTGTTGTCGCAAATGGGCTGGGTGCGCAGCGCCAAAGGTCATGATATTGATCCCAGCGGTTTGAGCTACAAAGCTGGCGACAGTTATCTGGCTGCGGCACGCGGCAAGAGTAATCAGCCGGTGGCATTCATCGATTCCACGGGGCGCAGCTATACGCTGGATCCCACTTCATTACCTTCCGCACGCGGGCAGGGCGAGCCGTTAACGGGCAAGCTGACGCCGCCGCCGGGCGCGGTAGTTGAACAAGTGTTGATGGAGCCTGACGACCAACGGCTGTTGATGGCGTCAGATGCGGGCTACGGTTTCATTTGTACGTTTAACGATCTGGTGTCGCGTAACCGCGCCGGTAAAGCGTTGCTGACGCTGCCGGACAATGCGCGCGTCATGACACCCATGGCGGTTCATCATGAAGATGACATGCTGCTGGCGATCACCCAAGCTGGACGGATGCTGATGTTCCCGGTCGGTGAGCTGCCGCAAATGTCGAAAGGCAAGGGCAACAAGATTATCTCTATTCCGTCTGCAGAAGCGGCAGCGGGTACAGACAAGCTGGCGTGGCTGATGATTCTGCCGCCAGGTAGCAATATCACGCTGCACGTAGGTAAACGTAAGTTATTGCTGCGCAGTGAAGAGTTACAAAAATTCCGCGCCGATCGCGGTCGTCGCGGCACCTTACTGCCACGCGGCCTGCAAAAAATTGATCGTGTGGAGCTGGATGCCCCAGCGCGTCCAGGAAATACGGATAGCGAAGAGTAAGCAACCGGGCTGACATTCGCGTCAGCCTCGGGACAATGAGGAAGCTATGTTACTAATACTGCGTACGATTATCGTGGTGATTTATTCAATCCTGGTGTGCGTGTTTGGCTGTATCTGGTGTCTGTTTTCACCGCGCAATCCACGCCATGTCGCCACTTTTGGTCATCTGTTCGGCAAATTGTCGACAGTGTTTGGCGTTAAGGTAGAGTTAAGAAGGCCGCCGGGCGCGGATAAGTACGGTAATGCGATTTACATCGCGAACCACCAGAACAACTACGACATGATCACTGCTGCTAAAATCGTGCAGCCTACCACGGTGACGGTCGGCAAAAAGACGCTGTTATGGGTGCCGTTTTTTGGACTGCTCTACTGGTTGGCCGGTAACTTGCTGATCGATCGTGATAATCGCTCTAAAGCGCATGGCACCATCGGTGAGCTAGTGGATCAGTTCAACAAAAAGCGTATCTCGTTCTGGATGTTCCCGGAAGGAACCCGCAGCCGTGGACGCGGCCTGCTGCCGTTTAAAACGGGCGCATTTCATGCCGCCGTTGCAGCGGGTGTGCCAATCATCCCGATTGTGGTGTCTAACACGCATGGAAAGATTAACCTAAACCGCCTGAAAAACGGTTTAGTGATCGTTGAAATGCTGGAGCCGGTGGATATAAAGCAGTTTGAGGCCACATCGGTACGTAAACTGGCTACGCATTGTCGTGAATTGATGGCGGCGAAGCTGGAAGAGCTTAACGCCGAAGTCGAAGAACGCGAAAAAAACGGTAAAATCTGACCGGCGAGTTCATCGCCGACTATCCTGCAGGGATGCCTACGGCAGCGGACTCTTTTGTCGCTGCCGTAAACGCAGCACAGCAAATACAGCAATAAAAACAGGGTTGGCGTTTGAACGCCACGCGTAAAAGGTCAGAAGTTTTATGTCTTTCAGCAGACGTCAGTTCATCCAGCTTTCTGCTGGAGTGGCGCTTAGCGCCAGTGCCATACCTCATGCGGCTCGTGCCGCCTCAAATCCCAGTGGCGAAACGCCGCTTCCGATTCCGCCGTTGATTGAATCACGTCGCGGCCAACCGCTGTTTCTGACTTTACAGCGCAGCCATTGGTCATTTAGCGGCGACAATAATAAAGTCCCGGTGTGGGGCCTGAACGGCATGTATCTTGGGCCGACAGTGCGCGTCTACAGCGGTGATGATGTCAAACTCATCTACAGCAACCGTCTTAATGAACCGGTTTCAATGACCGTTAGCGGCTTGCTCTTGCCGGGGGCGCTGATGGGCGGCGCACCGCGCATGATGTCGGCGGGTGCTGACTGGGCACCGGTATTGCCGATTCGTCAGGGCGCATCAACGTGCTGGTATCACGCCAATACGCCAAACCGTATGGCACCGCACATCTATAACGGCCTGGCGGGAATGTGGTTGATTGAAGATGACGTCAGCAAGCAGTTACCGTTACCAAACCATTATGGCGTCGACGATTTCCCTATCATCATTCAAGACAAGCGGCTCGATAACTTTGCTACGCCGGTGTATGACCCGCCGCAAGATGGCGGTTTTCTTGGCGATACGCTGTTGGTTAATGGTGTGCGCAATCCGTTTGTTGAAGTGTCACGCGGCTGGGTGCGTTTACGCTTGCTGAACGCCTCGAATGCCCGTCGCTATGAAATGAGCCTGAGCGACAATCGTCCCTTTACCGTGATCGCTAGCGATCAAGGTTTTTTGCCCGCGCCGGTTGCCGTGCAGCGGCTAACCCTGGCACCAGGCGAACGCCGAGAAGTGCTGGTGGATATGTCGCAGGGCGATGAAGTCTCCATTACCGCCGGTACAGCAGCAAGCATCATGGATCGTCTGCGCGGCTTCTTTGAGCCTTCATCCATTTTGACCTCAACGCTGATTTTGACGCTGCGTCCAACCGGCTTACTGCCGCTGGTGACAGACACGTTACCGATGCGGTTACTGCCGGATCAGATCCTTGATGGCGTTGCATCACGTACGCGTGAATTCCGCCTCGGCGACAGCATGCCGGGTATTAATGGCGCTATGTGGGATATGAATCGCATTGACACCACGACACAGCAAGGCACGTTTGAGCGCTGGATCGTGCGAGCCGATCGTCCGCAAGCACTGCATATTCAGGGTGTGATGTTCCTGATTAAAAGTGTGAACGGTGCGCAACCGATGGGCGAGGATCGCGGCTGGAAAGATACGGTTTGGGTGGATGGTGATGTGGAGTTGTTAGTGAGTTTCCCGCAAAGTTCGTCCGATCATTTCCCTTTTGTTTACTACAGCCAAACGCTGGAGTTAGCCGATCGCGGTACAGCGGGGCAGTTGGTAGTGAACCCAACGAATTGATGGTGAAGGTACGCGCTGAGTTCTGAGCGCGCTGTCCCCCATCCCGGCCTTCCCCCGCGAAGCAGGGGAAGGAGACGCTGCCACATGCAGGTAAAGTGCTGGCATAAAGCAGCATCTTCCTCCCCCATGTATGGGGGAGGACCGAGGTGGGGGACAAACAACCTCGCACTTAAGAGGATTGAGGTGGGGGACAAACGACCTCGCACTTCAGAGGATTGAGGTGGGGGACAAACGACCTCATCTGCGCGCTGTCCCCCATCCCGGCCTTCCCCCGTGAAGCGGGGGAAGGAGACGCTGCCACATGCAGCTTCAATACTCGCATAGGGCAGCATCTTCCTCCCCCATGTATGGGGGAGGATTGAGGTGGGGGACAAACGACCTCGCACTTAAGAGGATTGAGGTGGGGGACAAACGACCCCGCACTTAAGAGGATTGAGGTGTGGGGGGCAAACGACCTCGCACTCAATCAGCCGTTAAAGGTCTCAGGATTCGGCCCCAAACGGTTGCCGCTGTCCAGTTTGGCAATCTCACTCACTTCATGTTTATCCAGACGGAAATCAAACACCTTGAAGTTTTCCTCAATGCGCTCTGGTGTGACGGATTTCGGAATCACCACCAAACCGCTGTCGAGATGCCAGCGAATCACAATCTGGGCGGCTGTTTTACCGTACTTTTTCGCCAGCTCTTTAATGATTGCCTGATCAAATACGCCTTCACCGCCCTGCGCCAGCGGACTCCAGGATTCAGTCTGAATCTGATGCATTGCATTCCAGGCATGCAGCGTGCGCTGTTGCAGCATAGGATGCAGCTCAATCTGATTCACCACTGGCGTCACACCGGTTTCATCCAATAGACGTTTTAAATGTGCTTCATGGAAATTACAGACGCCGATGCTTTTGGCCAGGCCTTGTTGCTGTAGTTCGATCATCTTTTTCCAGGCATCAACATAATGATCTTTTTCTGGGCACGGCCAATGCATCAAATAGAGATCAACCTTGTCTAGTTTGAGTTTTTCCAGACTGGTTTCCAGGGCTTGTTGCACGTTCTGTTGATCGTCATTCCACAGTTTGGTCGTAACAAAAATATCTTCGCGCGCCACGTCAGTTTCCTGCAAGGCCTGCCCGATCGCTTCCTCATTTTTGTAAGCCGCAGCGGTATCGATGGAACGATAGCCGACGTCCAGCGCTTTTAGCACCGCTTTGCGCGCATCTTCAATGCTCGCCTGCCACACGCCAAGTCCCAGTTGCGGCATCATGTTGCCATCGTGCAGTTTGATAATGGGTTGGTCTGCCATACTTGCTCCTTTATGTTGCAGTTAACCTGTGACTTTCAATGTGTTTAAGTCTAGCCAACAATTTTGAGGCTGCTTTTCAGCATGGTAGGCAAACGGCGCTTTTGCACTGCCTGATCCTGTTAGCTTCTTGCCTGATTCTCCATTTTGCTGGCGATTCAGGCACGCGCACGGCAGACTGATCGTTTTATATATCTAGGAGTGTTTATGGCGCACGACGCTCTTTGTCATCGCCTGGCGCAGCAGGTGGTGGCGTTAATGACCCACGACCACGCCCGCTTGTGTCCGGTTGAAAATGTCTCGCTGATCTATGCCAATCAATATCGTCCGCGTACGCCGATGATGTATCAGCCAGGTATCGTCATTCTGTTTCAGGGCAGCAAAACCGGCTATCTCGGCAGCACGGTCTTCCAATATGACGCGACAAAATATTTGATGCTGACCGTGCCGTTACCGGTGGAGTGTGAAACCTGGGCTTCACCTGAGCAGCCTATCGCGGGCCTGTGTCTGAACGTGGATACCGCCAGCCTGCAGGATCTGCTGATTGAGATTGGTGATGACGAAGCCTTTCAGCCACAACCACAAACGTCGGGTATTCATTCAGCTTGGCTGACAGAGCCGATGCTGTGCGCCGCAGAACGTCTGTTGGATGTCATGCTCCAGCCGCGTGACGCCCGCGTGCTTGGGCCGCAAATCGTGCGTGAGATTATCTATTACGTGCTGACGGGGCCGATCGGCGGTGCGCTGCTGTCACTGGTGAGCCGCCAAACGCAGTTCAGCCAGATAGCCCGTGCGCTGCGCCGCATTGAAAATCATTTTGCTGATAATCTCAGCGTGGATACGCTCGCGGCGGAAGTTAACATGAGCGTGTCAGCGTTTCATCACAACTTTAAGGCCGTGACGCAAACCTCACCGCTGCAATACCTCAAGCGCTATCGACTGCATCAGGCGCGATTATTAATGTTGCATGAAGGGATGAAAGCGAGCGTGGCGGCGGTACGAGTTGGCTACGAAAGCCCATCGCAATTTTCGCGGGAGTTTAAACGCTATTTTGGCGTGACGCCGGGAGAAGAGGTGAATCGCGTGCGTCAGACGGTGGCAGAGCCATCTGCCTGACGCACGTGGTCTGGTCAGGCTTTGCTTTGCCGACGCTTTTTCCAAATAATCGCGATGCTGCCAGCCAATCCAAGAAACAGCAACACCATCGGCAGCACCATTAAAATCGCCATCACCTGATCTTCATGGCGTTTGATGAAAGGCACCTGACTGATGCCATAACCAAACGCCACCACAATGCCCACCCACAGCGCGCCGCTCAGCCAGTTAAACAGCTGGAAACGGCCATTCTGCAAGCCTGAAATGCCCGCCATGGTGGGTAAAATGGTACGCACAAAGGCGAGAAAGCGGCCTACCAGCAGCGCCATCAAACCGTGACGATTAAACATATTCCAGGCGCGCTGGTGATACTGTGCCGGTAAATGCATCAGCCAGCCTTTCACTATTTTGGTATTGCCTAGCCAGCGCCCCTGCAAATAACTGAGCCAACAGCCGAGGCTGGCGGCGGTGGTCAAAATCACCATGGTGGGAATAAAATCCATCACGCCTTTAGCGACCATCGCACCCGCCAGCAGCAGCAAGCTGTCGCCGGGAAGAAACGAAGCGGGTAACAGACCATTTTCTAAAAACAGCGTCAAAAACATCACGCCGTAAACTACCCACACCACGTCTGGATTAGCCAGCGCCGCAAAGTCCTGATGCCAGAGCGCGTGGACAATCTCGTGTAATACACCCATTAGCTTTCCCATCAAGTCACAAGGATTCTATACCCGTCATATTTTTAGCGGCGGCGCGTTGACCATGCTGACTCGCAGCTGAGTCAATTCCTGTGGCTAACAACCTTGCCGCTCTACTGCGCTCAAACTATTCAGGATATATTTTAACAGTTAGCCAGCAGCGACCTGTTGATCTCTGCGGGTTGCCGTCGCACGGTTTACGTTTGGTTGATATTCGTTAGCGCGCCAGACGCGCAAAGCCCGCCGCAAGGTCGGCAAGCAAATCATCGACATGTTCTAAACCAATATGCAGACGCACCAGCGTGCCGTCGAAATCAACGCCACCCGCCGGGCGAATAGCGGCCAGCTCTTCTGGCTGGTTCGCCAGAATCAGCGATTCATAGCCGCCCCACGAGTACGCCATGCTGAAGTGATGAAAATGATCGAGATAGTGCGCCAGCTGCTCGTGGCTTAATTTTTCTTTCAGCACGAACGAAAACAGCCCGCTGCTGCCGGTGAAGTCACGTTGCCAAAATTCATGGCCTTTACACTGTGGCAACGCCGGATGATTAACGCGTGCCACTTCAGGGCGCGCCGCCAACCATTCAGCAACCTGCATGCCGCTCTCTTCATGCTGACGCAGACGAGTGCCCAGCGTGCGTAAACCCCGGCTCGCCATATAAGCGGTGTCGGCATCGACCATCTGGCCCATCAAATAGGAATTTTCACGCAGTTGATCCCAGCAGCGCGCGTTAGCCACTGCGGTGCCGATCATCGCGTCGCTGTGACCAATTAAATACTTGGTGCCTGCCTGAATAGAAATATCTACGCCGTGCGCCAGTGCGTTAAACAAGATACCTGCGGCCCAGGTGTTATCAATCATGATAATCGCGTCAGGGGCTTTAGCGCGTACTGCCGCCACGATGGCGGGTACATCCTGCACTTCTAAAGTGATTGAGGCGGGAGATTCAAGAAACACCACGCGGGTATTCGGCTGCACTAACGCGCCGATTTCGCTGCCAATGCAGTGATCAAAATAGGTGGTGGAAACCTGAAGTTTGCTTAGAATTTTGTCGCAGAAGTCTTGGGTCGGCTCATACACCGCGCCGCTCATCAAAATATGATCGCCAGCTTCAACAAACGCCAAAATCGCGTTCGACACGGCTGCTGCACCACAAGGATAAAGCACGCAGCCTGCGCCGCCTTCCAGTTCTGTCATCGCGTCTTGCAGCGCGAAATGCGTCAGCGTGCCGCGACGGCCATAAAAAAGTTCGCCTTTGGCGCGCCCTGCGGTGGCCTGTTTTTTTTCCGCTACGGTGTCAAAAACTAATGAAGAAGCACGTTGAATGACGCTGTTTACCGAGCCTTGGGTATAACGCTTGCTGCGTCCTGCGCTAACGAGCGTGGTATCAATCTTTTTGGTGGTCATTTTTCTCTACCTTGCCGCTTCCAACAAAGGCTTCACGTTAACATGAAACCGGTGGCAGGGTTGACTCTGAATAATGATTATCAGAGCACGGCGCAGTAAAAAACGGGCCTGTTCAGCCCGTTTTTTTCCCTGCTACATCACACCCATTATTCGGGGTAACCAGAGCGAAATGGCCGGAATATAGGTTATCAGCATCAAGACAATAAACAGCATGCCGTAGAACGGCAGCATCGCCCCGACAACTTGCTCAATCTTCTGTTTACTCACCGCGCTGGCAACGAATAAAACCGTCCCTACCGGCGGCGTAATTAAACCAATGCCAAGGTTGGTTAGCATGATCATACCAAAATGCACCGGATCGATGCCTAACGCGGTTGCTACTGGCAGCAGCACCGGTGTCAGAATAAGAATCAGCGGTGCCATATCCATCAGTGTGCCAACCACTAACAGCAGCACGTTGATGCACATCAGGATCACGTACTTATTACTGGAAAAACTGGTAAAGGCTTCGGTGATGAGGGTTGGCAACTGCATAAAGGTCATTATCGCACCAAACCCAGCGGCAAACGCGATCAGCACCATGACAATGGTCACGGTTTTGATGGTGCGAAACAGCAGAATATGCAGCTGATTCCATTTAAAATCGCGATAGATGAACATGGTGACGAAGAACGCCCAGACACAAGCAATGGCTGCTGATTCAGAGGCGGTGAATATGCCAGAGAGAATCCCGCCCATAATGATGATGACGGTAAACAAGCCCCAAAATGCATCGAAGAAAATCTTCAGCGCCTGACGAAACGGAATTCGCTCACCTTTTGGATAACCACGTTTCCGCGCAAAGCCGAGGCACATCACCATCAAACAGCCGCCCAGCATCAATCCTGGTAAAATACCCGCCACAAACAGAGATGAAATGGTGACCATGCCGCCCGTCGCCAGCGAATAAATCACCGAGTTGTGGCTCGGTGGTGTTAACACCGCCTGCACCGAACCGCTGGCGGTCACGGCGGCGGCGAAATCACGCGGATAGCCTTTCTCTTCCATCTGCGGAATCATCACTGAACCAATCGAGGCCGTATCCGCCACCGAGGAACCTGAAATTGCACCAAAGAAAGTTGAGGCGACAATATTCACCAGCGACAAGCCGCCGCGAATGAAGCCGACGAAGATATAGGCAAAATTCACCAGCCGTCGCGCAATGCCGCCTTCAGCCATGATCGCGCCGGCCAGAATGAAGAACGGAATAGTCAGCAGGGAAAACTTGTTGATGCCGTTGGTAATTTGAATCACCACCGCTTCTAGCGGCAGATCAATCCACCAGGCGCCAATAAAGGCGCTCAGGCCGACAGCAAACGCCACCGGAAAACCCAGCATCAGCAGCACCAGCAAACTGCCAATCAAAATCAGTGCGTCCATTTTTCTGCTCCTGTTAGTGGGTGCCGCCCAAAGTAACTATGGGTCGCTGACTTTGGTCGCCATTCAGCAACCGCTCAACAACAAACAGCAGGGTAAAGATGGCGCCAATCGGTATCGGTAAATACATCTCGCCGTAGGTCACCAGCGGCAGCGAGGCGAGCGGCTGAATCCACATCGCTTCACACAGGTTGTAGCTGGCCTGGAAGATCACCAGACAGGTGATAATCATCAACAGATCACAGACGCGCAGCATCAGGCGTTGCGTATTTGGTGACAGGCGATCGGTGACCATCGACACGCAAATATGTGTACCCGCTCGCAGTCCAACCGGCGCGCCGATAAAGGTAAAAATGATCATACAGATGATGGCCACCGGTTCCGGCCAGGCTAGCGCGCCGTTCATCACGTAGCGGGCGAAAATCCCGATCGGAATCACCGTCACCATAATCAATAGCGCGACCGCGGCGATCAGCATGCACAGCAGATAAACCCCATCCATCAGACGAGAATATGCAGTCATAATTGATACCTGATTGAGCACGCCACATGGCAATGTGGCGCGGGAAGGGTTATTTCACGTCGGCGATCTGCGTCATCAGACTCTGGTATTTGCCGCCAAACTGATCGCGTACCGGTTGAGTCGCTTTAACAAAATAGTCCCGATTGGTTTGCTGGAAGGTCACACCGCCCGCTTTCATCTTGGCGATCGACTGGTCGGTGTAGGTGGCCCAAAGTTGGCGCTCTTCATCCTGCGCCTCTTTACCGAGCTTCTTCAGCAGCACCTGATCTTCAGGCTTCATGCGATCCCAGGCGCGTTTTGAAAACAGGATCATCTCGGGTTGAATAAAGTGTCCACTCAGCGTGTAGTACTTAGCGACCGGCATGTAGTTGTGGGCGACAAACGTCGGTGGGTTGTTCTCCGTGCCATCAACCACACCGGTTTGCATCGCACTAAAGACTTCACTCACGCCCATTGCCACCGGATTTGCGCCCATCGCTTTCAACGTTGCGAGCGAAATCGCACTATTTTGCACACGGATCTTCATGCCTTTTAGGTCTTCTGGTTTTGCCAGCGGCTTTTTAGTGATCATGTTGCGCTCACCGGCATCGGTCCAGCCGAGAAACACCATGCGGGTATTGGGATCCTGATCAAACTTCTCGACGATCTCTTTGCCCACATCGCCATCCAGTACTTTGTGCATATGATCGACATCGCGGAAAATATAGGGCAGCGTTAACACGCTGGTTTCTGGTGCGATGGTGGTCACGGGTGCCAGCGACACGCGGATCATATCGATCGCACCCAGTTGAACCTGCTGCAGCGCTTGATCTTCATCGCCGAGAACGCCGCCCGCATAGATTTTCATCTCCAGCCGGCCGTTGGTTGCTGTTTTGAGCTTCTCGCCCATGCTTTGCAGCGCCACTACCGTTGGATAACCGGCGGGTTGAACTTCCGCCACCTTCAATACCTGTGCAGAAGCCGCAGCGCTGAATAATATCGCTGCGGCAGAAAGGGGCACAGCAAGGCGTGTTTTCATCGTTGTCATTCTTTTTCTCCAGCATGGGAAGGGCAGTAAAGGAACGGCGCATAGGTATTAGCCAGCAGGGTGGCCGCTTGGCATCAGCATTCATGAAAATGTGGTACGGCGAAACAAAGCAATAACGATTGGATGAATAAGATCACATTTTGAAACGATGTTTTAATAAATTTATATGCACCGTCACAATTTCAAAACATCCTTATAAATTGTCGAGGATCCAATCAGATTGCGTTTAAAAAACGCATCTTTGGTTTGTAAATAGTAATGAGAACTACTATCAATTCGCTGGTTTTTTGCTATTATTCGCGCTTGTTCCGCATCCGTGCACATGAGTTGGAGAAGCAGCGTGGTAGCCAGTGATTTGATGCAAACGGACCTCTCCGTTTGGGGCATGTATCAACATGCCGATATCGTGGTAAAAGTGGTGATGATTGGCCTGTTATTGGCTTCAGTCGTGACGTGGGCCCTCTTTTTCGGCAAATTTGCTGAACTGACATCGGCCAAACGACGCCTGAAACGCGAACAATTAGCGCTGGGCGAAGCCCGCAATCTCAATGACGCCACACGTGCTGCCCAGCAGTTCACCGACAACAGCCACAGCGCTGTACTGCTGAACGATGCGCGTAACGAGCTTGAGCTTTCTGCCGGTGCTGAAGACACCAACGGCATTAAAGATCGTACCAGCTTCCGCCTTGAACGCCGTGTTGCGGCCTTTAGCCGTCACGCCGGTCGCGGTAATGGTTTTCTGGCCACCATTGGTTCGGTCTCGCCTTTTATCGGGTTGTTCGGCACTGTTTGGGGCATCATGAACAGCTTTATCGGCATCGCTAAAACCCAGACCACTAACCTGGCTGTGGTTGCGCCGGGCATCGCAGAAGCGTTACTGGCAACGGCAATTGGCCTGATCGCAGCGATTCCTGCGGTGGTGATCTACAACGTTTTCGCTCGCATGATCGCCAGCTACAAGGCGTCGCTGGGCGACGTTGCTGCGCAGGTTTTGCTGCTGCAAAGCCGTGACATCGATCTGGGTAACGTCGCTTCTCAACCTGAAGCAGCGCGTCCTGCGACAGCGCAAAAACTGCGTTTAGGATAAGTTCTCATGGCAATGCGATTAAACGACGACCTCGACACTGATGGCGAAATGCATGAAATCAACGTAACGCCGTTTATCGACGTGATGTTAGTTCTGCTCATCATCTTTATGGTGGCAGCGCCGCTGGCGACCGTAGATGTACGCGTTAATCTGCCTGCTTCCACCAGTACGCCGCAGCCACGTCCTGAGAAACCGGTTTACCTCTCGATCAAGGCCGATAAGCAGTTATATATCGGTAACGAGCAGGTCAATGCCGAGACGCTGGTCAACGTGTTGAATAACCAAACGGAAGGCAATAAAGAAACCACGATTTTCTTCCAGGCGGATAAATCGGTCGATTACGAAACCCTGATGGGCGTGATGGATAAATTGCGAACCGCAGGTTATCTCAAGATTGGTTTGATGGGGATGGAAACGGTACAGAAGTAACGTTCCTCTCAACGACGCTTTTTAAACAGAAAGGCAGCTGAATGCAGATTCAGCTGCCTTTTTTGTTTCAGGTAAAAGGCTTACAGCATAAACAATAAAAAATCAGCGCCTGTGAAGGTGGTTATCCTCTTGGTGCTGATATGTTGATTATTTGTTACTTTTGCACATAGTTTTGTAAAGTGAAATGGTGAGGCTGCTCACATCATTCGCGCGGTTCGCGGGGTAAAACTGAAAAAAAACCTCAGGAAGCCGTTATGAGCCGCAGTCAATCTTTACAAAAATCGTCGCGAGGCACAGCCAAAACTATCTTTAGCGTTACCAGCGGTAACTTTCTCGAAATGTACGATTTCATGGTGTTTGGCTATTACGCCAGCGCCATTGCCAAAACCTTTTTTCCCGGCGACAACCCTTTTGCCTCATTGATGCTGACGCTAATGACCTTCGGCGCGGGATTCCTGATGCGTCCGCTGGGCGCGATCATTTTAGGTGCTTACATCGACCATCATGGACGGCGTAAAGGACTGCTGCTGACGTTGGGTCTAATGGCGATCGGTACGCTGACCATTGCGCTGGTGCCCGGCTACGCCACATTAGGCGCGGCGGCGCCGATTCTGATCTTGCTGGGGCGGCTGTTGCAGGGCTTCTCGGCGGGCGTTGAGTTAGGCGGTGTATCGGTTTATCTGGCTGAAGTTGCGCCAAAAGGGCGTAAAGGCTTTTTTGTCAGTTGGCAATCGGGTAGCCAACAGGTCGCGGTGATTTTTGCGGCGCTGCTAGGTTTACTGCTTAATCATCTGTTAGCAAAAGAGGCGGTCACCGAATGGGGCTGGCGCATTCCCTTCGTGGTTGGCTGTTTGATTGTGCCGTTTCTGTTTTATATTCGTCGCACGCTGGAAGAAACCGAAGCCTTTAGCCAGCGTAAACACCATCCGAGCATGAAGGAAATCATGCGTTCGGTCGCCAGTAATTGGGCGCTGGTGTTAGCCGGTATGTTGATGGTAGTGACCACCACTGTGATGTTCTACATGATTACCGCCTTCACCCCCACTTTTGGCAAAACCGTGTTGATGATGAGCGATAAGCAGAGCTTTCTGGTGACGCTGTTCGTCGGGATTTCCAACCTGATTTGGCTGCCGCTGATGGGCGCGCTGTCGGATCGTGTGGGCCGTCGTCCGCTGATGATTATTTTTACCCTGCTGATGATCGTTACCACCTGGCCGGTGCTGCACTGGCTGGTGGGATCGGCCAGCTTCGCCCATTTGTTAGAAGCGGAACTGTGGCTCTCGTTCCTGTACGCCAGCTATAACGGTGCGATGGTGGTTTATCTGGCTGAAATCATGCCTGCTGAAGTCCGTGCTGCGGGCTTTTCACTGGCCTACAGTCTGGCAACAGCGCTGTTTGGTGGCTTTACGCCAGCAATCTCCAGCTATTTGATTCATGCCACTGGCGACAAAGCGATGCCGGGCATCTGGCTCACCTTTGCGGCAATATGCGGCTTGGTTGGTACGTTGCTGATCGGCCGGATGGTAAAACAGTATCAGGCGCGCCATAGCGGCGCGCCCGTCAACGCTTAGAAAGTAAGATCGACGACCACGCTGTCAGTATAATTTCCTGCTGGCGGCGTGTTCTGGTTGGTTAAGACGCGCGCGGTATAGTTAAAGCCGCGCGTTAATCCATCAGCGGTTACGCTAGTTGAAGTGCTGCTGCTCCAGCGCTCCGTGCCGCTCGGCCCCCAGCGGTTGCTGGTGGTGCCTTTATAAATCTCGTAGCTCAGACGATTGGTGCCGTTGGCCATATTCCTCACGCTTCCCGCTGCGTAGCTGCCATTACTCAAACCAACTGTGTAAGTGCTGCCTTTGCTGCAGAGCACATTAATGGTCTGCGATACGGCAGAAAAGCTGCCGACCAGCGGCGCGCTGCCAAAGCTGACATTGGGCGCGGTAATCGCAGTACAGTCGTTGGTGAGAATAACGGTGACAGTGATGGGAATGACGCCGCTGCCGGTTTGCGGCGTCAGGCAAATTCCCAGCAGGCTGACGCTGGTGCAGACGTTATAGGTCACTGCCATATTCAATGTCACCGTATAAGTTCCGGCTGCCACCGTTTGTCCGGCAACCGAGCGCAGATAAACCGGGATCGCAAAGTTCAGGCTACCGAGCAATCCAGCCAGATTCAGCAACGTTGTGGAGTTATAAACGTAAGCCGCGCCACCAATAACCAGCTCATTGGCACAGGCGCTGTCGGTACACAACCGCACCGGAATATTATCTGTACCGGTATCACCACTGCGCTTCAGCGTGCCGCGCGTGCCGTTCACATTGGTTGCCCCGGTTAATTGAAACGTGATCTGATTTCCGCCGAGCAGCGACAAGCCTGCGCCTGCGCCACAGTTAACATTGGCGTTGGTTGAGGTTGAACTGACCGTGGTATTGGCGGCAAAGGTGGTGACGGTACCAAAGCTGGCGTTTGAGGCGGGAAGGCCGCACGCAGCCCGCGCCAGCGAAGGCAGCATCAGCAGCAATCCCAGCAGTAACACTATTTTTTTCATGGAATAATTCCTGAGGTCGCATTTTCAGGGTTGGCCACCGGCGTGCCAGCCGGCGCGGGAGGTAATCGGCAGGTTAGCGGGCCATAGGTTTTCAGCGCTTGCGGCTGCCCTTCGGGAATCAAGAGTTCGGTTTGGCAACTGCGGCCATCCGGGGTTTCGACACGAATTTTATTGGTGCTGGTTAATTCATCTATCCAGGCGATGCCGTCAAAACCGACATAACCGGTGGCCTGACCTGGGCGTAAAACCTGGCTGGAAACGGGCAGCGGATTTCCGTCACTGTCATGCAGAATCACGCTGGCGGCACGTAATCGCTCAACGGGGAAATCGAGCAGAAAACCGCTCTGACGTTTCACGGCAAAGCGCTGTTCAACCTTTGGCGTGGTCATGTCGGCAGGCAAATCCAGGGTGTCGATATCATATTTGGCCGGATAATAACTGCTGATCGACGGCACCAGCAGATAGCCTTTTTTATCGGTGCGGCCCATTGATTGATTCTCGTAACGCACGTTGACGTCGGGGATGTTGGTTTTCACCACCACAAACGCATCATTAATGGTATTGGCGGCAAACATTTGGTTGTCCATTAACACCAGCGAACCGCTTAAATCAGCCCATTGCGTGGTGTTGTCATCGTCGCCATAAAAACCGGCTGAGGTATCAATTTTGTTATTGCGATAGCGCAGACTTCCCTGGCGATAATCACCGCTGTTACCGCCCTGGTTCGCCCAGGACGCATCCCACGACATACCGCCGTCGCTGGGCATGGCGCGTGACAGATAAACGCGCTGATTATTCTGCCCTTGCTGATCGCGCTCCATGCTCACTGAGGCGCTACCATGTTCACCGAACGGAATAATTAGCGACACCGCGCCGCTCCATTCACCTTGTTCCTGATCGCGGCTGGCAGAAACGTAAAGGCTTGAGTTGCCCCACAGCGTTTTGCTCCACGAAAGGTTCCATAAGCGCGTGCGTTCATTGTCACCGCTGGCGATGTCAATATAAGCCGCGCCGAGGCTTCCATAGCGGTTTAGCGAAAGACTGGCGTTGTACTGCGACGTCCGACGCGCCAGGCTGTAACTGATTTGATTAGTGGTGTTACTTTGGTTGCTCAGCAGTGCCAAATTACCAAAGTCGGCATTACGTATCGTGTGCTGCGTGCCGAGGCTAAACCAGCTGTTGTTGTATTGATAACCCCAACTGTACTGCGTGCCGGGTTTGCCCTGAAACTGACTTTGCGCCACCGCCCCGTTTACTACACCCCTACTGCGCACCTTGAACTGTGCACCTGCGCCGCCCATCGCCAGGTTATCGCTGCCTTCTGCGTGGCTTTCCAGCGTCAACCAGTCAGTTAATCCGTAACGATACGATCCACTTGCCGCCGCTGCGCCGTAATCGAAATTACTGATACCGTAGTTTTCACGCACCGCACCCGCCGAAAAGGAGTAATCCGACAAGCCGGATTTCAAGAGGTTGCTGGAGACATAAAACGGCAGGGTGGTGATCACCTGACGACCTACCGCATCGGTGGTAGTGATCACCGCATCACCTGCACCATTCACAAACGGCACGTTGGTCAATGACCACGGGCCAGGCTGTACGTTAGCCTGGCTAGAGCGAGAACCATTCACAAACAGATCAACGGTGGACGGCACTGCAGCCTGCCCAGAAAAAGCGGGCAGCGGATAGGTGATCAGGTCTGGACGTACGCTGAAATCGCGGCCAATCTGCACTCCGCCAAGCCGCACACTGCTGCTCCACGCCAGCGCATCTGTGACTAAATCACCCGCCCGCCAACTCACGATGGCGTTTTCATTTTCATTGCTCCACCAGGTGTCGTAGCGGATATAGCCATCATCCTGATAGCTGTTGCTGCCCTCGATCTGCTGTTGCCAGACGCCATTACTGGAGAATTGCCCGGCGCTGCCAAAGAATCGCAGCTCATTCCAGGCGGAGAGGCGGGTGCCGGTTGTGTCGGTACGTGTTGCATAGAGATCGTAATTCAGCAGCGCACCGCTACTGGCCTGACCAGGATAGCGCGGGCCATTACGCGCTTCGCCAATCGTCTGGCCGGGAAGCCAGGCGGGCGGAACGCTGAGTAACAGGCGTTGGCGGCGATCGTCATATTCTACTTTCACTTCCGCCAGCTGATTCACGTCTACCTGCTGCTGCCCCTGAAACTTTTCGGCAGGCAGCCCCGCACGCTGTAAATCACCTGCACGCACATAGAAATGGCCGTCACGCTGTTCCACTGGCACGATGTCGCCACGTTCTCGCTGATTCACAACCAGCTCCAGCATATATTGCTGACTGCTGGCGCTGGTGTTTAAGGTCGGCGGCGGCGGCAGCGACGAAAACGTCTCCGCCCGGAGCAAACCGGGTGTCAGGCAGAACAGGCCAGCCATAGCCAGCGTAAGAGGATGCGGCTTAAAATGCATGGTTGCGCACTTAACGGCTTTCAGTGCTGCGCCACTGACCCTTATTCATTTCTGCAGTCAGTACGCCGCTGACGGCACTTTTAAGCGGCCAGCGATTGCTGCTGTTCGCCAGCACATAACCAAACAAGCCGTTACCTAATTTACGTCCACCGATGTTGAGATTGCTGAGCCGTGCATGACCGTTGCCGCGATTGGTTAATTGCAGGTAGCGCTCGCCTCCGCTGTTCACCACTTGCCAGCTTAGGTCTGGATGTGTGTTGTCGCGGTTCACGCCATCGCCATAAACAAACAGCGGCACTGAATAGCGCATTTGAAAATTCAATCCTGCCTGATTATCTCCAGCGGAATGCGGCGTCGGAATTTCATCTAATACCACGCGGTACGCCATTTCTTTGCCCGCTGCAGGCGGTATCTGTTTTATCAAACGTACCAGCTGTTTCTGACCAGGTTCAATGCGCACCAGCGGTGGGCTGGCAGCCACCTGCTGCTGGGTTTGATACTGTTCCTTATTATCGGTTTGTTGCCAGGCAAAGATACGAACCTGCATCAGCGTGGTGGTATTACCGCGATTTTCCAGCCACAGTTCGCTGGCTTTATCCTCGGGATTAATCGCTGGATCGATCGGCCAAATCATCACTGAGTTGGCCGCCTGTGCGTGAGGGAGCAGCACCAGTGTGAGGAGAAAAAATAGGGCGCGCAGTAATCTCATGATAAAGCTCCTTAGTACTTTGCCTCACCAGGTCAACGTGACGGTGAGGGTGTCGGTATAAACCCCGGCGCGCGTCGGGCCGGGTAATTGCAGCAAGCCGTAAATCGGTAACGTTATGTTATTGGCATTGCTATAGCTCAGCGGCACAGCTTGCCCTACCGGAATAGCATTGGTATGCGCGGCATTGGTGTAGAGGTAATAGGGCACAGTATTTGTATTGCTGGCGAGTTTCAGGTTGCGGGTGGAGGTGTAATGACTGCCGCCGTTGAGGGTCATGCTTAGCGTTGTACCCGGCGTGCAGGCGAGGTTGATAGTGGAGCTTTGAACATAGCTGGCGCTCACGCTATTAGTCGCTACGCCAGATTGCGTACCAAAATTAAGCGTGCCGAATACACCGGTATTGGTACCGGAAATGACGCAGCCTGCCACTATTGAAGCGGAGACCTGAAAGGTCGTTGAACTGGTGGTGATACTCCACGCACCTGTACTCCACAGCAATAGCAGCAAACTCCATGCGATCGCAATGAATGACCGCTTTACTTCCACCTGAAAATACTCAAAACACGGCTCAGTAATTCACAGCCACATTAATTGTATCGGTGTAAGTACCTGCGGGAATAACCGGATTAAAGCCACCGCCAACCACCCGTCCATAAATGGCAAAGTTAGTGCCGAGTGTCGGATCGGTAGTGCCGCTGGGCGTAATGTCGGTGTTGTTAGCGATGGCGGTACTGAAGGCGGCGTCGCTGTACAGGGTGTAAGCGATACCTTGGGTATTATCGGTGCCAAGCAGCAGATAGCGCGGTGCAGCTGAAACCGTTCCATATACCGTTCCTGGCGCGGCATTGCTGCTGGTCACCTGAACATTAAAGGGTTGGTCTACAGTACAGCGCACAAAAATACCGTTACCCGCTGAACCGACCAGCGTGGCATTCAGCGTTTCAAAGGTTGCTGCGCTACTACCGAAATCTAACGTACCAAAGTTAACGCCCGTGGTGGCCGACTGACCATTCACTAAACAACCGGCGGTTAAGGTCAGCGTCGCGTTGATGGTCCCTGTGGTGGTGGCAGCAAATGTTAACGACGGAATTGCCGTGGTCATTGCCGCAGCAGCGAAAAGAAAAAGCTTGAGTTTCATAATCATTCCTTACTGATTATCCAAGGTCAGTGCTTTTTCGCCTGGTTTTAATTAATTATTCATCCAAAAAGTAACGCAAAATCGACACTAATTATTCTTTTATGTGCCGTCAGGCTAAGAAAAGCCTTAGACATGAGCTAAATGATTTATATCAGTTTTACTTACTATAGATCAGCAAAACTGTAACAGGGAAACTTCGCGCCATTTTTTCATTAATCTATTCGTTCTGTTCGCCGATAACCCAATAATCACAAGGGATTGCGGACAGCGAATAAAACTAAACTCA
This sequence comes from Pantoea sp. T14, assembly GCF_036663535.1. Lineage (NCBI taxonomy): Bacteria > Pseudomonadati > Pseudomonadota > Gammaproteobacteria > Enterobacterales > Erwiniaceae > Pantoea > Pantoea sp. T14. Next base: position 44,608 of record NZ_JAWUEB010000015.1, on the reverse strand, counting down.
ATACCATTTAGCCCTCTACCGTCCTGTTAGCTTCAGTGATATGTTCATACATCAATCAGACCTGATTACGCTTTTAAGAAAGATGTTACGAGATTGAGATAAAAAGTCCTAAAAATCGAAGGACAGCAAAATCTGGCCTTAATGCGTTTAAATGCATCGGGCCACGTTACTTTCACCTTTACGGTGTTTTTAGATTGACTGTTTAAGACACACACAGCACCTGCTTATCGCAGGTGGTGAGGAGTTGCACATGCTGCTGGTCACCTGGGATGGCGTTTTGATCTGCGTTTCGCTGATCGTCGCTTTTATTGCCTCTTTTACTGCTCTGGATACGGCGGGACGCGTAGCGGTTTCTCGTGGCTGGCTGGCGCGCTTATGGCTGGTGATCAGCGGCACCGCGATGGGCATTGGTATCTGGGCGATGCACTTCATTGGCATGTTAGCGATGATGATGCCGATGACCATGCGCTATGACGTGCGACTGACCGCAATATCGCTGGCGGTAGCGATCGCCGCATCAATATGGGCTTTTAACCAAACCGTCAACGAGCATCACTTGACGCGCCGCCGTCTGTTATATGGCAGCCTAATTCTTGGCGCAGGCGTAGTGGTGATGCACTACCTTGGCATGAATGCGTTGTTGATCGCACCTACACCGCACTGGAAACTTGCGCTGGTTGCGCTCTCAGTTTTGATTGCTTTTGTGGCGTCAGGCGTCGCGCTGTGGCTGGCTTTTCATTTGCGTCAAGGCGAGAAAAACCTGTTATTAATGCGCGGACTCGCCTCGTTGGTGATGGGTATAGCCATTGCGGGGATGCACTATGTTGGCATGGCGGCGGCAGAATTTGATCAGGCCAGCAGCATGCACAGCCATGGCGCTAGCGATCAAGGTTTAGCGGTGTGGGTAACTATGATTACGCTTACCATCCTTGGCATAACGTTGTTGAGTTCCATGTTGGATGCGCAACTGCACGCCGCGCGTCTTACCGCCAAACTCAACCGTGCCAATCTCGAACTTCGCCAACTGGCGATGCATGACAATCTCACGGCACTGCCCAACCGCGTCATGCTTGAGCAGCGACTGCAGAACGCGATCAAAAAGGCGACGCTGGATGACAGCGGATTTACGGTGATGTACATGGATCTCGATGGCTTCAAAGCGATCAATGACACATGGGGACATCACGTTGGCGATCGCTTACTGATTGCGGTTGCTGCTCGTTTACAGGATGCATTGACCGACCAGATGCTGTTGGCTCGATTAGGTGGCGACGAATTCGTACTGATGTTTGACGATGGCGATGAAAAGCGTGCCATCGCGCTGGCGCAGAAGCTGGTAAAAATGATTGAGGCACCGTTTGAGTTAGATCGCTACTCGCTGCATGTCTCGCTGAGCCTGGGCATCGCGCTTTTCCCGCTGCACGGGCGCAACAAGCAAGAGCTGATGTTCAACGCCGATTCCGCGATGTACCACACCAAACATAATGGGCGTAATGGCTGGAGCCTGTTTGAAGCGGCGATGAGTACCTCTGCGCAACATCAACTGGAGCTGGCGAACGATTTATGGCAAGCCATTGATCGCCAAGAGATGCGGCTATTTTATCAGCCAAAGTTCCGTTCCAGCGGCAGCGAGCTGATCGGTTTTGAGGCGCTTCTGCGCTGGCAACATCCCACACGAGGCTTGCTGATGCCCGATCTTTTCCTACCGCGAGCCGAGAAAACCGGGCAAATCGTAGCGTTGGGTAATTGGGTAATCAACGAAGCCTGCCGTCAACTCAAGCAGTGGCATAAAGAAGGCAACAGCCGTTGGACCGTATCAGTTAACCTGTCAGCACTGCAATTTCATCAGCGCGATTTGCTCAACACCTTGGCGCAGGCCTTGTCGCATCATCAGTTACCCAGCGGTGCATTGATGCTGGAAATTACCGAAACCATTGCCATGCGCGATCCGCTGTTTAGCCAGCTGCGCATCCGTGAGTTACAGCAGTTGGGGGTCAAAATTGCCATCGATAATTTCGGTATCGGCTACGCCAATCTGCTGCATCTCAAACATCTTGAGGCCAGTGAACTTAAAATTGACCGCAGCTTTATCAACTGTCTACGTGCAGACAGCGAAGATGCGACAGTGGTCAGCGCAATGTTAACGCTGGCGCAGAGTCTGAACTTAAGCATGGTGGCTGAAGGCGTGGAGACAGAAGAACAGCAGCGTTTACTGACCGGTTTGGGCTTTGATGCGCTGCAAGGTTATTTACTGGGTAAACCGACACCCGCTGAATATGTGAGTGAATTTATGACGATCGCCTCTTTTTCCGCGTTGCGCACCGAGCGCTTAATGCCGTTAACCGATGCCTGACGATTGATTTTAACTTTCACAGGCATCGGAACCTTTCATCGTGGAAAGCTAATTAAGTGTTTAGCATTGCCGATAACTTGTACAACAAAACAGTGCGCGATCCGTTTCTCATAATTAACACCACAGCTGCTCGCACGGCTTTCTCCGGGAACTCAGTATGTTAGTGACTTCATACGACTCTTTTATCGTCATTGTTTCAATTTTGGTGGCGATGCTCGCCTCGTTCACCGCATTAGACATGGCGGGGCGCGTGGCAACTTCAACCGGCAAAGCAGCGATTATTTGGCTGCTTGGCGGGGGTTTTTCCATGGGTATCGGTATTTGGGCGATGCACTTCATTGGTATGCTTTCGATGAGCATGGACATGGTGATGAGCTACAGCCCAACCTTTACCGCGATTTCAGCGGCGATTGCCGTCTGCGCATCAATTTTTGCGCTCTGGTTGGTTTGCCAGGGTGAGTTGCCGATGCAGCGTTTGATAGGCGGCGCGCTGATTATGGGCACTGGCGTGGCAGCAATGCATTACACCGGCATGGCAGCATTGATGTTTTCACCCGGCATTGTCTGGAACTGGGGCTGGGTGGCCGTTTCGATAGTGATTGCGCTGGTCGCTTCAGGCGCTGCGCTGTGGCTGGCGTTTAACCTGCGCGAAGGCACATCCAACCGCGTGACGGTATTACGATTGGGCGCCTCGGTGGTAATGGGATTTGCCATCGCGGGAATGCATTATACCGGGATGATGGCAGCCAAATTTCCCCTGCATGGACACCCGACGCAGGAGGGGGTTAACAGCAACTGGCTGGCGATCCTGGTCACGGTGGTCACGATAGCTATCCTCGGTATCACGTTGCTGGTATCAATGCTGGATGCACGTATGCAGGCACGCACTTCAATCCTCGCCAGTTCACTGGCGGAGGCGAACCGCGAGCTGGCACAGTTAGCATTGCACGATAACCTGACGCGTTTACCCAACCGTATTCTGCTGGAAGATCGTCTGGAGCAGGCGATCAACAAGGCTAACCGCGAACGTACCCATTTCGCGCTGATGTTCATGGATCTGGATGGCTTCAAAGCGGTGAACGACGCTTTTGGCCACCATATCGGCGATAATTTGCTGATTGGTGTGACCGAGCGTATGAGCCAGCAGATGGAAGGCTATTACACCCTGGCGCGGCTCGGCGGCGATGAGTTTGTATTGCTGATTGAGATCAACGATCCCAACGATGCCGCGGCGGTTGCAGACAATCTGGTTAAAGCGGTGGATCGTCCGTTCGACATTTCGCGCTATGAGCTGGTGGTGTCGCTGAGTATCGGTATCGCCGTTTATCCGGGTGATGGCGTTGATGAGCGCGAGCTGATGTTCAACGCTGACGCCGCGATGTATCACACGAAAAATAATGGCCGCAACGGTTACACCTTCTTCCAGCCATCGATGAATATGCTGGCGCAGAGTCAACTCCAGCTGAACAACGATCTGTGGCACGCGCTGGATAACAACGAATTGCGCCTGTTTTACCAACCAAAATATTGCGCGCCGCGCGGCCCGATTCTTGGCTTCGAAGCGCTGCTGCGCTGGGAACATCCAGCGCGCGGATTACTGACGCCAGACCATTTTCTGCCGATGGCGGAAAAGACCGGCATGATCGTGAGCATCGGTAATTGGGTGATTAACGAAGCCTGCCGTCAGCTGCGCCAATGGCATCTGCAAGGACATCCCCATTGGTCAGTTGCGGTAAATTTATCGTCGCTGCAATTCGAGCAGAGTAATTTGGTGGAAACGGTGACGGAGGCGCTGGCGAAGCATGAGATTCCGCCAGAGCTGTTGACGCTAGAAGTGACGGAAACCACGGCCATGCGCGATCCCGATGAAAGCGTGCGTATCCTCACTGAGTTGACCAAGTTGGGTGTGAAGGCTTCTATTGATGACTTTGGTACTGGCTATTCCAGCTTGCTGTACCTGAAACGTTTACCGGCAAGCGAACTCAAAATTGATCGCGCGTTTGTGAATGAGTTACAGCATCACTCTGAAGACGCCACCATCGTCTCGGCGATTGTGGCGCTGGCGCAGTCGTTGCAACTGAAAGTTGTCGCCGAAGGGGTGGAAACCGCCGAACAGCAGGCTTTTCTTACCGGCCTGGGCTGCAACACGTTGCAAGGTTATTTGCTGGGCAAACCTATTCCACCTGAACGGATCAGTGAACTGGATAATTTTGTTGGCACACAAGAGAATGAATTAAAGACAGAACTGCATACAGTTAACTCATCTCTTACCTGAGCAAGCAACGTGAAAAAGGCCACATGAGAATGTGGCCTTTTTGTTTATCAGGCAGCAACGCTGGATAATCACGGTGAATAAGCAGTAGCGGAATAGAAAAATGAACGTCAGCTTTGAATAGTGAATGCTTATAAAGAGTTAATCGCATTAAATCTACAAAAAGTGAAGGGCTGTTTTCGGTGATTATCTCTTGTACATGCTAAAGTCACGGCGTGAAAAAGGAGTGAAACCGCGTGGCAAAATACCAACGATTAATGGATGACGTTCAGCAGCAGATCGAGGCGGGAATCTGGCCGCCAGGCACGAAATTACCCTCCTTGCGCCAGCAGGTCGCGCAGCAAGGATTGAGTTTAATGACGGTGCTGCATGCTTATGAATTGCTGGAGAGTCAGGGCTGGATTGTTTCACGGCCGCAATCGGGTTACTACGTAGCACCACGCGCGTTAGCCGTAAAACCGTTAAGCGTGGCGATCAGTGAAAAGGTCGATATCAACGACTTTGTGTTTGATGTATTGCAGGCCACGCGTGATCCCAGCATTGTGCCGTTTGGTTCCGCTTTTCCCGATCCGGCGCTGTTCCCCCAACGTCAGTTAATGCGCTCGCTGGCAAATGTTTCGCACCAACTCACCGCCTCCGATGCGCTGCACAATTTACCTCCCGGCAATGCCACCTTGCGTCAGCTGCTGGCGCAACGCTATGCGCGTCAGGGCATTATGTTGTCGCCGGATGAAATCGTCATTACCAGCGGCGCGCTGGAAGCGCTGAATCTCAGCCTGCAATCACTGACAGAACCCGGTGATTATGTCGTGATTGAGCAACCCAGTTTTTATGGGGCGCTACAGGCGATTGAGCGGCTGAAACTCAAAGCGTTGGCGATCCCCAGCGATCCCACCCACGGTATTGATTTAGTTCAGCTTGAAGAGACGCTTCAGCGCTGGCCGGTAAAAGCGTGCTGGTTAATGACCACGTTGCAAAATCCGCTTGGCGTGACCTTAACGCCGGAGCGCAAACAACAGCTGGTTGAGCTGCTGGCGCAGCATCAGGTTCCCATGATTGAAGATGATGTCTATTCAGAGCTTTGGAACGGCAACACGCCGCCGTTACCCGCTAAAGCGTGGGATCGTCAGGGAAATGTTTTGCACTGCGGCTCATTTTCAAAATCGCTGGTGGCGGGTTTTCGTGTGGGGTGGGTAGCGGCAGGAAAGCATGCGCAACGCATTCAGCGTTTACAGTTAATGAGCACTCTCTCTACCAGTGCGCCGATGCAGCTGGCGCTGGCAGATTTCCTGGCCACGCGTCGTTATGACGTGCATTTAAAGCGCTTACGGCAGATTTTGGCGAAGCGACAGCAGATGGCGCGCCAAAGTTTATTGAAAGTGTTACCGGCCAGATCAACGGTGACTGAAGCGTCAGGCGGCTATTTTCTCTGGGTGACGCTACCAGAAACCATTAATACCATAGCGCTTTATCAGCAAGCTTTGGCTGCAGGTATCAGCATTGCGCCGGGCCAGCTCTTTGCGACGGGCGATCAATTTAATCACTGTTTCAGGCTGAATACCGCCTGGCCGTGGGATACGCGGGCCGAGGCGGCAATGGAAACGTTAGGCAGGATAATGGCAGAAATGGCGCAAAGCTAAACGCGCGCCGCTTCCTGATGGCCCCATGTCAGATAGTAAATATCGTAAAAATCCACTTCACCTTTCTGGTTCAGCAAACGCTGAATACCCATTTTTACGCGCTCCGGTGTTTCCGGCAGTGACAAGATGCGCGACACCGCTTGCTCGCGTACGGGTTGTACGTAATACCATTCGCCGTTGTAGCAAACACGCAGATCCAGCGCATCGATATCTTCAAAGCGGTACTTGGGATTGATGTCCATTAACATCAGAAAGCTCATCACCAGCACGAATGCGGTTGCGAACCAAAACGCGGGCCAGCCGAGCATATCAGTGGTGAAGATTAACGCCACGCACAAGCCGTAGCACAAATACATCACCGCCCAAAGGCCGGGATGCTTTCTCAAAAATGACAAGCTAAAGCGCGGCAAATTGTCGCGGCGTTCTTCGCGGTTAAGCGTGGCAATCTCGTCGATCAGGATTTGTTTAATGTTTTCCATCGTTCACCTCACTTTCATCTGTTGATGATTTAAACAGATAACAGTCAAGGTAAGCAGACACAGATTTGTACGGTTTTTATATAACAGTTTGGTGAGACGGGTGAGGTGCGCGCAGCCGCATGCCGTCACCGAATTCGCAGGTTGCAGCATCTTCCTCCCCCATTTATGGGGGAGGACTGAGGAGGGGGACAAACGACTTCGCATATGGGAGGACCGAGGTGGGGGACAAACGACCTCCTCTGCGCGCTGCCCCCCATCCCGGCCTTCCCCCGTTTTGACGGGGGAAGGAGACGCTGCCGCATGCCGTCACCGAATTCGCAGGTTGCAGCATCTTCCTTCCCCATGTATGGGGGAGGAATGAGGTGGGGGATAAACGGCCTCGCATATGGGGGAGGACTGAGGTGGGGGACAAACAACCTCGCACTCCCTCATCAAAATCCTCGAGCCGGCTCCAGAATTCTACTCACCTCACTTTCATCCAATACTGTTCTCACTCATGCTGCGCAAAAAGAGGAACCCCTATGCGCCATGGAATTGAACGCAGCCGTGAATTACGACGAAACGCAACCGATGCCGAACGTTTACTCTGGCGTTATTTGCGCCATAAACAGTGTCTCGGCCAGCGTTTTAGGCGACAACATCTCATCGGCCCTTACATTGTGGACTTCGCCTGCCTTGAACAACATTTGGTGATCGAGCTCGACGGTTCGCAGCATGCCGACGCGCATCGTTACGACACACAACGCACACATTACCTCAGCTATCTCGGCTGGCACGTGCTGCGCTTCTGGAATCATGACGTACTAAAGCAACCAGAAGCAGTGATCACAGCGGTCATAAACGCATTCACTAAGAAGTCACAAAACTGTTAACAACAAATTTGGGTTTAGTTAGTTAATTCAGGTAATTATGTTAATTCTGTCGGGCAGAGCACATTGCGTTACCCCCGGAATTTGCCACACTTAAACAAAAAAGGAGAACCTGTATGACTGCTAAAATTTCCAGTCTGATGTTACTGATGTCCTTCGCTGCGGGTACGTTCTCAGCTGGCGCGTCTGATAATCCTCAGCATCTGATGTTATCGACGCCATCGGGCGGTGTGCCGAACAATCCCTTGCCGCTGATTATCTGGCCGCGCGTGGTGCCGGATGACCAGGAAGACAAAGCTGCGTGGTTTGAAAAAACCTTTGCACAGCATGGTTGGCCACCAGCGTGGCGCTATCCTATTTTTCCCTATACCCATTATCACCCGAACACGCATGAGCTTCTTGGCGTAGCGGAAGGCTGGGCAGAAGTGTTGTTTGGCGGTGACAGCGGCCGCATGGTGACGCTGCGGGCTGGGGATGCGGTATTAATTCCGGCAGGTGTTGGGCATAAACAAATTCATGCCAGCGACGATTTTATCGCCGTCGGCGCCTATCCTGAAGGAATGTCACCCGAAACGCTGCGTGACGAGCCGGACAAACTCCAACATTCACTGGTACAGATAAAACAGGTACCCATGCCAACCCGCGATCCTTTTACGGGTAAAGCGGGCGCAATGACAGAGATTTGGGCACCTGTAGCCAATCTGACATCGCACCAATAAAGTGCATTTTGAGCCTGATTTCCCCTAGCCCGGTGCTCACAGGCTAAGCAGAGAAAGAGGGCGCTGCCGCATAACAACGCCAACGTTGCTGATGTCGGTCTCTTTCTCTGCCAGGCGTGAGCGAAACAGCCAGAGAGGTGAACACGGTCACACGCTAAAAACACCTGCCCAAGCCCTGGCACACTTTGTGCAATCTTTGTTTTATCTTCTCTGACAAGCGCCGGGTAATTCATGAAAGATAGCTACCAGATAGCACCACATTTCTATGATGAGATGTTAATGGGCGATGGTCAGTACCGCGCGCATTATCAAACTTACTGGAAGTGGTTACAAAACGCGGACAAAGAGGCGATTGCACGCAAGCGCCAGGAAGCGGAACTTTTGTTTCATCGGGTGGGGATTACCTTTAACGTCTATGGCGACGATGGCGGAGCGGAACGTTTAATTCCTTTCGACAGCGTACCGCGCATTATTCCTGCTCAGGAATGGGCGATGCTGGATCGCGGTATTCGCCAGCGCGTTCAGGCGCTCAACGCTTTCCTTCATGACATCTATCATCAGCAGCACATCCTGAAAGCGGGCATCATCCCGGCGGAGCAGGTGATGGTGAACGATCAATATCAGCCCTGCATGCAGGGCGTCGATCTGCATCGTGATATCTATGCACACATTGTTGGCGTAGACATGGTGCGTAACAGCGATGGCGAATATTACGTACTGGAAGATAACCTGCGCACGCCTTCCGGCGTTTCCTATATGCTGGAAAACCGCAAGATGATGATGCGGCTCTACCCGGAACTGTTTGCCGAGCAGCACATCGCGCCGGTCGAACGTTATCCTTCACATCTGCTGCAAACCCTGCGTGAAAGCTCGCCAGTCAACGATCCGGTGGTGGTGGTATTGACGCCGGGCCGCTTTAACAGCGCCTATTTTGAACACAGTTTCCTTGCCCAACAGATGGGTGTTGAACTGGTGGAAAGCGCTGACTTGTTCGTTAAAGATGGCGCAGTAATGATGCGAACCACCGCCGGACCCTGCAAAGTGGATGTGATTTATCGGCGGGTTGATGATGCATACCTCGATCCGCTGGCCTTCCGCCCCGACTCAATGCTTGGTGTGCCGGGCTTGTTATCGGTCTATCGTGCTGGCAACGTGGTGCTGGCGAATGCCATTGGTACCGGCGTGGCCGACGATAAATCGATCTACCCTTACGTGCCAGACATGATCCGCTTCTATCTTGATGAAGATCCGATCCTGAATAACGTGCCGACATGGCAATGCCGCAAGCCGAAAGATCTCTCCTATGTGCTGGCGAATCTGCATGAAATGGTGGTGAAAGAGGTGCATGGCGCCGGCGGCTACGGCATGTTGATCGGCCCGGTTGCCAGCCAGCAAGCGCTCAGCGATTTTCGGGCGCGATTACAGGCGCGGCCCGATAACTACATCGCGCAGAACACGCTGGCGCTTTCGACGTGTCCCACATTTATCGAAAACGGTCTGGCTCCACGCCATATCGATCTCCGTCCTTTTGCCTTGTGCGGGGCTGAGATCCGCTTGGTGCCAGGCGGCTTAACGCGCGTTGCGTTGACGGAAGGCTCGTTGGTGGTGAACTCGTCTCAGGGCGGCGGCACCAAAGATACCTGGGTTCTGGAGGATGACGCATCATGCTAAGTCGTACAGCCAGCGGTCTCTATTGGATGGCGCGCTACCTGGAACGCGCAGAACAACTCGCCCGCGTATTAGATGTCACCAACCGGCTGTCGCTGATGCCCGTGCGCGGCAGTCACGACAACGAGCTCATGCTGCCGCTAAATTTTACCGGGACCAATCAGCTGTTCGAAACGCTGAACGGACACTTCACCATGGCGCAGCTGTTTCACTTCTTTGCGCTTGACGATCGCAATCCCAGCAGCATCTTCAACTGTTGGCAGTCGGCGTGGAACAATGCACATGCCGTGCGCGGGAGCCTCTCTTCAGAAGTATGGGAAAGCATAAACTCGACGTGGATAGAGATGCGTAAAATCCGTCAGCGCGGATTAACCAGCGCAGGCGCAGACACTTTTTTTGATTGGGTAAAAGAGCGCTCACATCTGTTTCGTGGTGCGATGTTCGGCACTTTATTGCGCGGTGATGCCATGTGCTTTATCCGCATCGGCACTTTGCTAGAGCGCAGTGAAGGTACGGCAAGGTTATTGAGTGTGAATCAGCAACTGCTGGAACAAGATCCTGATTCGGTGCGCGAATACTATTGTCTCGACAATCTATTGCGTGCGGTGTCTGCGCGTGAAGCCTACAACGCGATCTTTAAAGAGCAGCTGTTTCCAGACAACGTCAATGAGATGCTGATCCTGCGCAGTGAAAGCCCACGATCGCTGCACTCTTGTATTGAAGAGATCGCTAACCAACTGGAAATGATCGGCAGCAGTGGGGAAGATCGTCCACGCTATTTGATTACCGTGCTGCTGGCGCAGCTGCGCTTCAGTACCTGGGAAAGCCTGACGCGAAATGGCCTGCAAAACTGGCTGAACACCTTTCTGGACAGCTGCAACGAACTGGCTGAAAGCATCAATCAAACCTATCTGGAGGCGAAATGAGACTGAACATTGAGCACAAAACCTGGTATGCCTACGAGCAGCAGGTAAAACTCAGCACCCAGTATCTGCGCCTGACGCCGCAAGACTCTGTGCATCAACAGATCATCTCATGGGAATTGATCTTGCCCTGCGAGGCAACGCGCACGCGAGATGCCTACGGTAACGTGATGCACGTTTTAACGCTGGATACGCCCCATCAAAAGCTGGAGATTGCCGCGCGGGGTGAAGTGGAGATTCTTGACGGCGGCGAAATGGCAGCCGATCCCGATTGCGCTTTATCACCGCTGATTTTCCTGCGTGCCACGCCACTGACTCAGCCAGACGGTGCCATCATGGACTTTGCCTTGCGCTACTGGCGGCCCGAAGCGCCGATCGCCAGCCTGGAAAAGTTGATGGATGCATTACTGTTGAAAATGCCCTATCGGCCAGGCAGTACGCAGGTTACGGATGCAGCAGCAAAAGTTTTTGCTGCCGGTTCAGGCGTATGCCAGGACCACAGTCATGTGTTTCTCGCCTGTTGCCGTACGCTGGGCATCCCCGCTCGCTATGTCAGCGGCTACCTTTATACTGACAATGTTGAACACGTCGCTACTCACGCTTGGGTTGAAGCCTGGCTGGATGGCAATTGGCACAGCTTTGATATCACCAATAATACCCGCAGCACGCGCCAGCATTTACGGTTGGCGGTTGGCGTGGATTATCTGGATGCCTGCCCGGTACGCGGAATGCGTTTAGGCGGCGGCGGTGAAGATATGCTGGCAATCGCTGCGGTGCAAAAAATAATTCCGCAGCAATAAACCTTTACGAGCGTAATGATGACTTATTGTGTGGCAATGCGTTTATCGTCTGGAATGATTTTCGTCTCTGACTCACGCACCAATGCAGGCGTGGATCACATCTCATCTTTCCGTAAACTGCACGTTTTTCAGGTCAACGATGAACGCACGCTGGTGCTGCAAAGCGCGGGCAATTTAGCGACCACGCAAAGCGTTATGAGCTTACTGCGGCGAAACTGTGAAGATGATAATCAGCCCAATTTGCTCAACGGTAAATCGCTGTATGACGTGGCGCTGCTGGTGGGTGATACCTTGCGAGAAGTGATCCGGCGTGACGGTGAAGAGTTCGGCGGATCGCTGCTGTTAGGCGGGCAGATTCGGGGTGAAGAACCGCGCTTGTTTCAAATCTATCCGCAGGGCAACTTCATTGAAGCCAGCGTGGATACGCCATACTTCCAAATTGGTGAGAGCAAATACGGTAAACCGATTATTGATCGCGTATTGCGTTTTGAAACACCGCTCAGCCAGGCGATGCAGTGTGCCCTGATTTCAATGGATTCAACACTGGCGAGTAATATTTCGGTGGGATTACCGCTGGATGCGATGGTGTATCGCAGCGACAGTTTTAGCGACAGCGAGCAGTATCACATCACCGATCAGCATCCTTATTTCTCCCAAATCCGGCAACTGTGGAGTAAAGGGTTACTGAGCGTATTTTCTCAATTACCGCCGCTACAGCTTTAATCTTGTTGCCGCCGGATTATTGACGGCGGCAACGCCCAGTTACGGCATTGATTGTTCGTTAAATAAGGTCATTGCGTTCAGCGATAGCAATAATTTCCCGGATCCCTTTAATTTCCAGTTTTTGCTGAATAGCGATTTTATACGTGCTAATTGTCTTATTGCTGAGATGAAGCAGCGCAGCGATCTCTTTATTGGAATAACCCGCAGCGAGCTTGACTAAAACCATTAATTCACGCCGTGTCAGGCTCATTAATTTATCATCTTCATAATGGGCCCGGAGCAGCGAATCGAATGAAGACATCGGATAACAGCGCTTACCCTGTATCACATCGTTTAAGGCATTGAGTAACTCCTCTGGCTCGCCGCGCTTACGTAGGTAGCCTTCGACACCTAGCTGTAAACAGCAGCGCTGATAAAACAGGCTTTCTGAAGCGGTAAAAATGATGATTTTTTGCTTAGATAAGACTTGTTTTAGGTCTTTAACTAACGCAATGCCTGAATGGCCAGGTAAATTGAGATCCAGGATTAAAACATCGGGCTTAAGATGGAAAATATCCAGAAATAAAGAATCACTTTTATTCGCAGTACCGACCACCCGATAATTATTAGCCTGAGCATAAAGTTGGATGCTATCGCAGATCAATGGGTGATCATCAACAATATAAATCGTATTAGTCATTGCACTTTTCCAGAGTCTACACCGCACAAAATGAACTGCGGTAAAAATAATAAAACAGGAATGATGGTCTGACCTGTTTATTACCAGCCTGCTGGAATAAGTGCGTTAAGCTCTGTCTTAAATTTGAACAGTATCGCAATTAATGACATGAAATAATCATAGTATCGTATTTACCTCTTTTGACGCCCACGGCATAAACCCAAGTAAAAGGTGTGCAGTCTATTCGCTGCCCGATTGATTACGCATTAAAAGGCCATTGGCTTACTTTGTTGTTAATTTATGACAGGGTCAGGGTGATGTCTGCTAAAAACGGCGTGCACTGATTTGGATGCTAAGCGTTCTTGCTGAGATAAAAAAGGGGCAATGGTCAGCTGGCAAGCTGCACTGTGCCACTGTGTTGCAGCGTATTTTTCGCTCTCCTCTTGCCGGAAAGGTATTGTCTGACCTCTCCAAAACATGACCCACTGCATGACAATTGAACGTTTTCTCGCCATTGCCGATAAACAGCCTACTAACTTTTGTCATTTGACTCATTGAGCTTGTTATTAGTCCGCATTTGGTCTTAAGTTCGATGTCAAATTAAGAACATTCTTAAGCCACACCAGGGCTTAGCAGCAGCAGGCAAATAAAAATGGATAATAATTCTGATGTCATGTATCGAATGCTGGTTCAAAGCGTGATCGATTACGCTATTTACATGTTGAAGCCGGACGGAACCGTGGCGAACTGGAATACAGGGGCGCAGCGGGCCAAAGGTTATACACCAGAAGAGATCGTCGGAAAAAACTTTGCGCTGTTTTACAGCGAGGCAGACCGTCTAAAAGGCATGCCGCAGCGCAGTCTGGAAACAGCGTCTATCACTGGACGTTTTGAAACCGAAGGCTGGCGCTACCGTAAAGATGGCAGCGCGTTTTGGGCGCATGTCATCATTGATGCTATTCGCGACGATTACGGCCAGCTACTGGGTTTTGCCAAAATCACCCGCGACTGCACACAGCAACAAGAGCAGCAGCGTAAAGCGCGCGAAGACGAAGCCCGTTTTCGTTTATTGGTCGAGGGCGTGACCGATTACGCGATCTATATGCTGGATCACGACGGCAACGTAGTGAACTGGAATGCCGGGGCGCAGCGCGCCAAAGGCTACGTAGCAGAAGAAATTGTTGGCAAACACTTCTCGCGCTTTTACAGCGTACAGGATCGGCTGGAGCACATCCCCAACAAGAACCTCCAAACCGCGTTTAAGACCGGACGTTTCGAAGATGAAGGCTGGCGCTATCGCAAAGATGGCAGCGCGTTTTGGGCGCATGTGGTCATCGACGCCATACGCGACGAGGCTGGCAAACTTATCGGTTACGCTAAAATCACCCGCGACTGTACCGAGCAGCAACGTATCCGCCGCGAGCAGCACGAACAGGCAGAACGCTTCCGTCTGTTAGTCGAAGGCGTTACCGATTACGCCATTTATATGCTCGACGTTAAAGGCCACGTGGTGAACTGGAACGCTGGCGCGCAGCGCGCCAAAGGCTATGTTGCTGAGGAGATCGTCGGACAGCACTTCTCCCTGTTTTACAGCTCGCAAGACCGCGCGATGAATTTACCTGAAGCCAACCTGGGTATTGCGATGAAAACCGGGCGCTTTGAGGATGAAGGCTGGCGCTATCGCAAAGATGGCAGCGCGTTTTGGGCGCATGTGGTCATCGACGCGATTCATGACGAAGAGGGCAAGCTGCTTGGCTTCGCTAAAATTACCCGCGACAACACCGATCGCCGCGAGCAGGAGCAGCTGTTACTGCGCGCCAAAGATCAGGCTGAGGCGCAAAGCGCGCAAAAAACCGCACTGTCGAAGTTCCTCGATAACATCATTACCCATATTCCTTCCTGCGTGATTGTGGAAGACGCGATTACCCGCGAAATCTTGCTGGTCAACGACCAGTCGCAAAAGCTGTTTGGCCTCTCCAAATCGCTGATTGTAAACAAGCGGCCGCATGAGTGCATGTCGCCAGAGTTGAGTGATTATTTCAACAGCCTGGCCGATATGGCGCTGCGCAGCGAAGGTATTCATGAGCGTGAGCAGCTGATGATCACCGCTAGCGGCGAGCGCATTTTGCACACCCGCGCCACGGCAATTAGCGGTCAGGATGCGCGGCAAAATTATCTAATGCTGATTGTGGAAGATGTCACCGATCAGCGTGCCGCCGACGCACGTATTCATCATATGGCGCACCACGATAACCTCACCAGCTTGCCAAACCGCATCCTGTTCCGCCAGCGTCTGAGCGAAGCGCTGCGGCAGGATGGACCCAATCAAAAGCAGACTGCCGCGCTGTGCCTCGACCTTGATAACTTCAAAAACGTCAACGATGCACTCGGCCACCAAATTGGTGATGACCTGCTGCGCGTGGTGGCGAAACGCCTGCGTAATACCTTACGCGACCACGATACGCTGGCGCGCATTGGCGGTGACGAATTTGCTGTCGTGCTGCCGTCGGTTAGCAATGCAGATGAAGCCAGCATTGTGGCGCAGCGTCTGATCGAAGCGATTCGTCCGCCGGTTAATATCGAAGGGCATAACTTATCGGTTGGGTTAAGCGTCGGCATTGCACTAAGCGCCAGCATTACCAACACGCCGGAGCAGCTGCTGCGCTGTGCTGACATGGCGTTGTACGAGGCTAAACGCAACGGCCGCAACCGACACGAACACTTTACGCTGGCGATGGATGATGTAGCACGCAGCCGTCGCGTAATTGAAAATGATCTGCGCGAAGCCATCAGTGGCCGCCAGCTCAAACTCTATTACCAGCCAATCACCAACGGCGATAACAAAACCATTATCGGTTATGAAGCGCTGATGCGCTGGCATCACCCGATTAAGGGGCTGATCATGCCGAATGATTTTATCCCAATAGCGGAAGAAACCGGGCTGATTCACATGTTGGGCGCTTTTGCGTTGTATGACGCCTGTCGTGAAGCCGCCAGTTGGGAGGGGGAACAATCGGTGTCGGTGAATCTGTCGCCGCTGCAGTTCAAAAACAGCTCGCTGGTGTCGGTGGTTGAAGGTGCGCTGCAAGAATCTGGGCTGAATCCAAGCCGACTGGAAGTGGAGATTACCGAATCGGTGTTACTGGATGATTCGCTGGGCAATATCCGGACGCTTGAAAGCCTTAAAGCGTTGGGCGTACAGATTGCGCTGGATGACTTCGGCACCGGCTATTCATCGCTGAGCTATCTGCGCTCGTTCCCGTTCGACAAGATTAAAATCGATAAGTCATTCATTAATGACATGGGCGACAGTCGCGAAGCGCTGGCAATTATTCGCGCCATTACGGGGATGAGCCGCAGTCTGGATATTCAGATCACGGCTGAGGGCGTCGAAAGCAGCGAGCAGTTTGCCAAACTGCGCGAAGAGGGCTGTACCCTGTTCCAGGGGTATCTGTTTGGTCGTCCACAGCCTTCGGAACTGCGCCTAAAAGCGCTCAGCTAATCGTATAAGCCATACTGCTGAACGGGCGCATGGCTGAGGTTATCGCGTATCCGGCGCACCGATTCGCGCACCACCAGCTTGCCATTGAGCAGCAAGGTGCCGGGCGGAGCGCCGGGATGCAGCCGCAGCTGTTGCAGCATGCGTACCGCCGCTTCACCCAACTCATCGCGGGGCACCTGCACCGACGTCAGTGGAATATCGTGTATCGCGGCAAGGTTAAAGCCATCCATACTCATCACCGAAATGTCCTGTGGCACGCGTAGTCCAGCCTGTTGCAGCGCCGTCACCGCGCCAGCGGCAATGTAATCGCCGCTGGCCAGAATCGCTGTCGGCCTTTGTGCCTGCGGACAATGCCGCAAATATTCCGTTAAACGCTCTGCGGCTTCATTGCTGCTAAAACTGTTGAGGGTTAACAGATGCTGGCGGCTGTCGAAGCGCAGATTCATCGCATGCCAGGCATCGCGCACGCCCTGCAATCGCTGCTCCATGGTGTAACGCCGCAGACAGTGCAGCGACAGGATCTGGCGATGACCTTGCTCAAACAGATAACGGGCCGAGAACTCGCCAATTAACTGATGATGCGGCGCCACAGAAGGCAAACGCATGCGGCGATCCAGGGCGTTAATCAGTATGCACGGCTTGTTCATTTCGGCCGCTAGCTGATGAATGTGCTCATCATCTATCCCCACCAGTAATGCGGCTTCGGTCTGCTGCATTTTTTCAATAAACAAGGCCGCGTCGCTTTCCACTTCTTCAAGTGGACAGTAACGCAGCCGTACTTCATGCGGTTCAACCGCCTGACTAATGCCCTGAATCACCTTGTAATAGAAGATATCGCTGCGCACATCAAAGGCGCGCGGGGGCGCAAATACCATCAGATTATTCAGCAGCAAACGTCCGCTGTGCAGATTATCCAGCACGCCTTGCTGCTGCGCGATCGCCAATACTTTGTCGCGGGTGCTGGGCCGGGTATTGGATTTTCCCGCCAGCACCCGCGAAACCGTGCTGATCGACACGCCGCTGAGCGCCGCAATTTCGCTGATTTTAAGCCTTTGTTTCATTCTGTGATCGCCTTCAAATCTCTAAATGAAAAATTTTTCATACGCTGCTGAATCGGGTCATATCGCAATTTACTGCGGATTTAACGTGGCGAAATAGCCTGCCATGAAAAAGCTTGCAAAAAAGTGGCTGTACCCACGTTTTGCACTTTTCTATGTTCGATGCAGGTCACGCGGTACGTCGGACGACGGTGTGAAGAATTCACGGCCATCTCGGCTTTCACAGGAGTTGCATCATGAGCCTCGACTCAACAACTAAGCCCATCAGCGCCTCGCGCACGGTGCGAACGATAAAAAATCTGCGCTGGTGGATGCTGGGCATGTTTCTGCTGGGTGTGACCGTCAATTACATCACCCGTAACTCGCTCGGCATTCTGGCACCCGAACTGAAAACCAGCCTCAACATGAGCACCGAGCAATATTCCTGGGTGGTGGCGACGTTTCAGCTGGCTTACACCCTTTTTCAACCGATCTGCGGCTGGTTGATTGATGTGATCGGTTTGAAGATGGGCTTTCTCATCTGTGCGGTGATTTGGTCTGTGACCTGCTTACTGCACGCTGGCGCAGGAAGCTGGCTCCATCTGGCGCTGCTGCGCTTTGTCATGGGCGCTTCGGAAGCTGCGGCCACGCCGGCTAACGCCAAAGCGATTGGCGACTGGTTCCCGAAAAAAGAGCGCCCGGTTGCAGCAGGTTGGGCAGGCGTTGGTTTCTCTGTTGGCGCGATGCTGGCACCGCCGATCATCTACATTGCGCATATCTCGTTTGGCTGGCAGGGCGCATTTTTGCTGACTGGCGGCCTGGGTTTGCTGTGGGTCGTATTGTGGTGGTGGGGTTATCAATCACCAGAAAAACATACGCGCCTTTCCGATGAGGAGCGCGCCTTTATTAATCAGGACAATGAGGAGATCGGCGAAAAGCTGCCGTTCTTCACCGCGCTCAAAGTCATCGGCAAAGAGAAAAAATTTTACGGCATTGCGATCCCGGCTTTTCTCGCCGAACCGGCGTGGGCGGTGCTGAGTTTCTGGGTGCCGCTCTATCTCGCCAATGAGCGCGGCATGGATCTAAAGCAGATTGTGATGTTTGCCTGGCTGCCGTTTCTCGCCGCCGATCTCGGCAGCGTGGCCAGCGGTTATCTGACCAAACTTTATGTACGCTGGTTTGGCCTGACGCGCGTGAATTCCATTGTTGCCAGCTCTGTGACCGGAGCGGTGTTGATGGTATCGCTGGGCTTGATGACGCTGGTCGACGATCCCTATTTAGCTATCGCGCTGATCTCCGTCGGCGGTTTCGGACATCAGGTGATCTCCTGCATGCTCAGCGCCTTGGTGGTTGAGCGTTTTGACCGCCGTCAGATGGCCACCGTCAACGGTATGCGTGGCTCTTGCGCCTGGATCGCCAGCTTTATCTTCTCCCTGATCATCGGCGTCACCGCCGACACCCTTGGCTTCAATCCGCTGTTTATTGCCATGGGCTTCTTTGACTTAATTGGCGCGATTTTCCTGGTGATGTTTATCGCCGAACGTCGCCAACGCACTGCGAATCAATAAGGAAAGCACGATGAAAACCCTGAAAAACTGGACGCTGCAGCAACAGGCTGATCACTTCGTTGAACTGAATGTAGAAGATCGCCACCTTCTGCGCCTGTATGTGCTGGAATCGGGACTGATGCGCGTGCTGTTAAAACGTAATGGCGAACTGGCGCTGAATCGTACCTGGAGCATTGCGCCGGAAGAAGATGTGCCGTGGGAAGGACGCGATCGTGAATCACTGGCGGGATTTTCGCTGCCTGATTTCAAGGTTGAGCACGATGCGCAACAGCTGCGCGTCAGCAGCGATAGATTGCGCGTCACGGTGCATCAGCCGCTCTGTTTAAGTTGGGAACATTTTGATGGCACCACCTGGCAGCCGCTGGCCGCCGATCGCCACACCGGCGCCTATCTTCTTAACGCGCATGGCGATGGCGTTGAACATTATCAGCGTCGCCAGCCACAGGATCGCGTGTATGGATTGGGGGAGAAAAGTGGCGATCTCAATCGGGTCAATCGTCGCTATGAAATGCGTAATCTGGATGCGATGGGTTACAACGCGCAGAGTACCGATCCGCTCTACAAACATATTCCGTTTACCCTGACGCAGCGTGATGGGGTGAGCTTTGGTCTGTTTTACGACAACCTCAGCAGCAGCTGGCTTGATTTGGGCAATGAGCTGGATAATTATCATCTGCCCTATCGCCGTTATCGCGCTGAAGCGGGCGATCTCGACTATTACTTCATGCTCGGTCCAAAACTGCTGGATGTGACCAAAGCCTTTGTGCGGCTGACCGGGCGCACGCTGTTTCAGCCAAAATGGAGCCTGGGTTACAGCGGCTCAACCATGCATTACACCGATGCGCCCGATGCGCAGCAGCAGCTGCAGTCGTTTATTCGCTTGTGTCGCGAGCACGAAATTCCCTGCGACTCTTTCCAGCTCTCTTCCGGTTATACCTCAATCAACAACAAGCGTTACGTGTTCAACTGGAACTACGACAAAGTACCTAACCCGAATGCGATGAGCGAGGCGTTTCACCGCGCCGGTATGAAGCTAGCGGCGAATATCAAACCTTGTCTGTTGCAGGATCATCCACGCTATCAGGAAGTGGCGTCGCAAGGGCTGTTCATTCGTGACTCGGAGCGGGATCGCCCTGAACGCTCCGTTTTTTGGGATGACGAAGGCTCGCACCTCGACTTTACCCATCCGCAAGCGGTGCGCTGGTGGCAGGACAATGTGACGGAGCAGCTGCTGGCAAAAGGCATTGATTCCACCTGGAATGATAACAACGAGTATGAAGTGTGGGATGGCGAAGCGCGCTGCCACGGCTTTGGCACTGAAATTGCCATTAAGCATATTCGCCCGGTGATGCCGCTGCTCATGATGCGTGCCTCAATGGAAGCGCAGCAGCGTTTTGCACCGGAGAAACGGCCTTATTTGATTTCACGTTCTGGCTGTGCCGGTATGCAGCGCTACGTGCAAACCTGGAGCGGCGATAACCGCACCAACTGGCAGACGCTGCGTTACAACATTCGTATGGGACTGGGCATGAGTTTGTCTGGGTTGTTCAACGTTGGGCATGATGTCGGCGGCTTTTCGGGCGATAAACCCGATGCTGAACTGTTTGTGCGTTGGGTGCAAAATGGCGTCATGCACCCCCGTTTTACCATCCATTCGTGGAATGACGATCACACCGTAAATGAGCCGTGGATGTACCCCGAAGTCACGTCGATGATCCGCGAGGCGATTCGCCTGCGTTATCGGCTGATGCCTTATTTGTATACGTTGGCGTGGCAGGCCAGCGCGCAAGACGAGCCGATGCTGCGCCCAACGTTTCTCGATCATGAAGAGGACGAGAAGACTTACCAAGAGTGCGACGACTTCTTGCTGGGCCGCGATGTGCTGGTGGCGAGTGTGGTGGAGCAGGGGGCACGTGAGCGTGAAGTTTATCTACCGCATAACGCACACGGTTGGTATGACTGGCACAGCGGAAACTGGTTTGCGGGTGGGCAGCAGGTGACGCTGGACGCGCCGATTGATCGCTTGCCGCTGTTGGTGCGTGCTGGCGCGGCAATCCCACTCGGAAGTTGTGAAAGCACCACCAATGCGCAACTGGATAATATACGTGAACTGCAATTGTGGCCTGCGCCTGGTGAAGTGACTACTCAAGGCGAGCTATTTGATGATGATGGTGAAAGCCATGGCTGGCGTGAAGGTAATGCGCTGTGGCTGAGCTGGTCGTTAAAAGGCAGCGCAACACGGCTGGATCTGACGCTGGAAAAACGCGGTGACTACCAACCGGCATGGCATGAAATGACGATTCTGTTGCCGCCAGGAGAAACGCGTGAGTTGTGGGTGAATGGAGAAAAAACCGCGCGTTATCGCTTGGTTTAGGCGCGGGAGAAAATCGCAATTACCTGATCAAGATGCGCCTTCATGGCCTGACGCGCGCGACGACTGTCGCGCGCTTCCAGCGCCTCAAGAATCTGCAAATGTTCCTGCTCAGAGCGGTGCGGCATATCTTCTGGCGTAAAGCGCTGTTGCAGGGTACGAAACATGGTGCCATAGCGATGCCCCAGCAGTTGGCCAATGATAAAGCCGTAGGTCTGATTGCCGCTCGCTTGGGCAATCCGAATATGAAACAGACGGTCACCGGGATGGGTTTGCGAATTGGCGCGGTTATCTTTGCAGTTCTGTTCAAAGGCGGCACGGATTTGCAGCAGTTGTTCGCTGCTGGCATTGCGCGCAGCCAGCGCTGCAGTTTCGGGTTCTATCAAACGCCGGGCCTGAAGCAACGAAAAAGGCGCTAATTCAGCATTAAAATCGATATCAATATTGAGTTCGCTGTCCATTTCCTGCCACGGTTGACGTGGCGTGCGGCTCGACATTGTGGCCTTCGGCAGCGCTTTCACCACCACGCCGTTTCCGACTTTCACATCCACCAAACCCACCACTTCCAGCGCGATCAACGCTTCCCGTACTGATGCACGGCTCACCTGCAGCTGTTTAGCCAGTTCCCGTTCTGCCGGTAAACGGCTGCCGGGCGGAAATTCACCACGCTCGATCAGGCCACGTAGCTGATCGGCTATCTGGCGATAGATGCGCGGATTTTCGAGTCGGGTGATCGGCATGGGCAACGTCCTTCGCAAAATTTTATGCGATTCAGCGCGCATTTTGCAGATCGCTGAATTGTCGCATGTTAGAAACATGTGTCATTACTGCAACGCGCTGGTGACATCTTAAGCGCGGTGTGCAGATCAGCATACCTGATTACGTGGGTGGAGAAACGCGTTTATTGGCCTGACCTTTGAGCCTTAGGTTCAATCACTCAGGCCATTTTAATGGGCTTCAATGGCCTGACCATTGGGCCTTTTACTTCTCTAAATACACCGGATTTTAGTGAGTACTTTATGAGGTAATCATGACAACCATCACCGCTCTTCGCGTCGACGACGTTCGTTTTCCGACCTCCGCGCAGCTCGACGGCTCGGATGCCATGAATCCCGATCCTGATTACAGCGCGGCCTACGTGACGCTAGAAACAGACGATCCGGCGTTATCCGGTTATGGGCTGACGTTCACCATTGGGCGCGGCAATGAAATTTGCTGCGCGGCGATTCGCAGCCTGCAACATCTGGTGGTTGGACGCACGCTGGAAAGTATCCGCGACAATATGGGGCAGTTCTGGCGCGATATAACGAGCGACAGCCAGCTACGCTGGATCGGACCTGACAAAGGCGCGATCCACCTGGCAACGGGTGCGGTGGTGAATGCTGTCTGGGATCTATGGGCGCGTGCTGAACAAAAACCGCTGTGGCGATTGGTGGCTGACATGACACCGCAAGAATTGGTGCGCTGTATCGATTTCCGCTATTTAAGCGACGCGATTACGCCGCAGGAAGCGCTGCAACTCCTGCAACGACAGGAATCGGGTAAGGCGCAACGCATCGCCAGCCTCGAACAGAACGGTTATCCCTGTTACACCACGTCAGCTGGCTGGTTGGGTTACAGCGATGAAAAGCTGCGCGGCCTTTGCCAGCAGGCAGTCGATGCCGGATTTAACTTTGTGAAGCTCAAAGTCGGGCAGGATCTTGAGGATGATATTCGCCGCGTGCGCATTGCTCGCGAGGTGCTGGGCGAGAATCGCCAACTGATGATCGACGCAAATCAGGTGTGGGAAGTGGATGAGGCGATTCGCTGGGTAAAAGCGCTCTCCTTTGCGCGCCCGTGGTTTATCGAAGAACCCACCAGCCCGGACGACATTGAAGGTCACCGTAAAATCCGCGAAGGGGTGCTGCCGGTGAAAGTCGCGACCGGCGAAATGTGCCAGAACCGCATCATCTTTAAACAGCTGATGATGCGCGGTGCGATTGACGTGGTGCAGATTGATGCTTGTCGGCTTGGTGGCGTCAATGAAGTGCTGGCGGTGATGCTAATGGCGGCGAAATACAATCTGCCGGTCTGCCCACACGCGGGCGGCGTTGGGCTGTGTGAATACGTTCAGCATCTGTCGATGATTGACTATGTTGCTATCGCCGGAACCCACGAAGGACGCGTCATAGAGTATGTTGACCATCTGCATCAGCACTTCAAAACGCCGTGTGAAATCCGTGGCGCCGCCTACATGCCGCCGCGTGAACCGGGCTATTCCATTGAGATGTATCCCGAATCCATCGCCGAATATCGCTTTCGGGGAAATGTTTAATGCTGCGCATCGATGCACATCAACACTTCTGGTATTACCAGCCGGAGGCGTTTAGCTGGATCGACAATTCGGCGCTAAAGCAGGATTTCTTGCCCGCGCAATTACGGCCCGAGCTGAGCGCGGCGCAGATCGACGGCTGCATTGCGGTGCAGGCACGGCCCTGTGAAGCGGAAAATCAATTCTTATGCGACCTGGCGGCGCGCCATGACGAGATCCTCGGCGTAGTGGGGTGGATCGATCTGCAGCAGCCCGATCCGGTCGCCTTGGATCCGCGCTGCTGCGGCTTTCGTCATCCGGTGCAGGACGAAGCCGATCCTGCGGCGTGGCTGGCTTCTGACGTAGTGGCGCGTGGCATGCGTCAGTTGCAACAGCAGCAGTTCAGTTGGGATTTGTTGGTCACTCATCACCATATGCAGCAGGCCGCTGTTTTTGCTCAACGCCACGATGCGCACTGGATAGTACTTGATCACCTCGGTAAACCCGATATTGCGGCGGGAGCTGAACAGTGGAAGCAGCAGATCGCCCCGCTGGCGGCCTTGCCTCACGTGGTGTGCAAATTGTCAGGTTTAGTCACGGAAGCGGGCGCGGGCTGGCAAGGCGCGCAGCTACTGCCATTTTTTGATGCGGCGCTGGCGCTGTTCGGGCCATCACGCTTGATGTTTGGCTCCGATTGGCCAGTTTCGCAGGGCGAAGCCCGCTATCAACAGGTGTGTGATCTGTGCCAGCAGTTGACACAAACGCTGTCGCAGCCCGAGCAGCAGGCGATTTGGGGCGGAACCGCTCAGCGTGTTTATCTCAAGGGGAATACAGCATGAATCTGTTTCTGACCAACAAAGTGGTGATCGTGACCGGCGGCGGTTCGGGCATCGGTGCCGCCATTAGCCAGCAACTGGCGGAGGAGGGCGCGATTCCGGTGATTGTCGCCAATCAACCGCCCGCTGACGCCTGGTTTGAACAACTGCAACAGCAACAACCGCAGGCGCTGTTTATCGCTGCCGAACTGAGTGATGAAACGCAATGCCGCGCTGCAGTAGAACAGACGCGGGCACGTTTTGATCGTATCGATGGCTTGGTAAATAACGCGGGAGTGAATGATGGCGTCAGTCTTGAAGCGGGGCGCAGCGCGTTTGTCGCCTCGCTGGAAAAGAACCTCATCCATTTCTATCAAATGGCGCACGACTGCTTGCCTGCGCTGCGTCAATCGCAAGGTGCCATCGTCAACATTGGCTCCAAAACTGCCCTGACTGGGCAAGGTGATACCAGCGGTTATTGCGCGTCAAAAGGGGCGGTGCTGGCGTTGACGCGTGAATGGGCCGCCTCGCTGTTGCAGGATGGCATTCGCGTCAATGCGGTGATCCCGGCTGAAGTGATGACGCCACTTTATGAACGCTGGATTGCCACCTTTGACCAGCCTGATGACAAGTTGGCAGAGATCACTCGCCGTATTCCGTTCGGCCAGCGCATGACCACACCGCAGGAGATCGCCAACAGCGTGGTGTTTTTGCTTTCCGCACGCGCATCGCATACCACCGGGCAATGGTTGTTTGTCGATGGCGGCTACGTTCACCTTGATCGAGCATTAGGCGGATGAGTCGCCGTTTCTGTCAGGCGCTGGATTTGATCGACGATCCGGCACTTATCGCGGAGTACCAACAGCTGCATCAGCGCATCTGGCCAGAAGTGGCTGCGGCGATGCGGCAGCATGGCATTGAGGAGATGGAGATTTATTGCCTCGGCAACCGCCTGTTTATGGTGGTGGAGGTAAACGACACGTTTAACGGGCAGCAGTATGCAACGCATTGCCAACAGGATCCGGTGATCCAACGCTGGGAAACGCTGATGTGGAAATTTCAGCAGCCTACGCCATGGAGCGCAGCGGGCGAAAAATGGGCGCTGATGCCACGCATCTTTGCCCTCAGCACGCAGTCGGAATAAAACACTTTGGTGAGGAAATTCTATGTTTGCACAAAAAGAGTCGCTACGCGGTCGTCGGGCCAGCAGCGCAAGCGTCAGCACGCGTTGGGCGTTCATGCTCGTAACCAGCCTGTTTTTCATGTGGGGATTGTCGTATGGGCTGCTCGATGTTTTAAACAAACACTTTCAGTTAACGCTTAATGTCAGTAAAGCACAGTCGGGTTTGTTGCAGGCGGCCTATTTTGGCGCGTATTTCATCGTTGCGCTGCCTGCGGGTTATTTCATGGATCGTCGCGGCTATCGCGCAGGTATTATCCTGGGATTACTGTTTTACGCGGCGGGCGCGCTGCTGTTTATCCCGGCGGCCAGCGCCAATAGCTTCGCGCTGTTTCTGTTTGCCCTGTTTGTCATTGCCTGCGGATTAGGTTGTCTGGAAACGGCTGCGAATCCATTCGCTACGGTTTTAGGCGATCCCAACGGGGCTGAGCGAAGGCTTAATCTGGCGCAATCGTTTAATGGATTAGGTCAATTTATGGGGCCGTTAATTGGCGGCGCGATGTTCTTCTCCTCTCAGCAACCCGCCAGCGAGGCGCAGGAGAGCGTGAAATTCACCTATGTCGCGATTGCGGTGCTGGTGTTACTGATTGCGTTTCTGTTTAGCCGCACGACGATGCCGGATGTCCGTGAGGCACAAGATCAAAAAGATCTGCAGCAAGGTGCGACCCGCAGTTTGTGGCAGCACAAACACTTTACCGGCGCGGTGATTGCCCAGTTTTTCTATATAGCGGCCCAGGTTGGCGTTGGCGCATTTTTCATTAACTACGTTACTGAGCATTGGGCAGATATCAGCAACGCTACAGCCGCTTATTTGCTGTCGGTGGCGATGATCGCGTTTATGGTTGGCCGCTTCTTCTCAACCTGGCTGATGGGGCGTATTCGTCCAGCCACGCTGTTGGCTGTCTACGCCATCATCAACGTGGCGCTGTGCGCGTTGGTAGTTTCAGGTATTGAGCGCGTGGCGGTGGTGGCGCTGATTGCGGTGTTCTTCTTTATGTCGATCATGTTTCCCACGCTGTTTGCGATGGGCGTCAAAAATATGGGCGCGCAGACTAAACGTGCCAGCTCATTCATGATCATGTCAATTGTAGGCGGGGCGATTATGCCGTGGTTTATGGGCTCAATGGCCGACCATTTCGGCACAGCATCGGCTTACAGCTTGCCGCTGCTCTGTTTTGTCGTGGTGTTTAGGTATGCGTTAAGTCAACGCAAGGCGGTATAAACAGATCGGCCCACTTTTCAGTGGGCCGATTCGCATTACGCGGTGTGGTTTTCGGTGCTCATGCGTGCCAGATCTTTGTCGACCAGGAACAAACCGTTACCGCTGTTGCTGACCAGCGCCAGTTTATCCAGCACGGTTTTGAACAGCTTCTCTTCTTCGTGCTGCTCAGACACATACCATTGCAGGAAGTTAAAGGTGGAGTAATCTTGCGTGGTCATCGAAAAATGCGCCAGTTCATTGATTTTACTGGTGATAAGCTGCTCATGTGCCAGCGCTTGCTCTAAAATTTCGTTCAGTGAGGTGAAAGCAACCGGCGGTGCTGCGATAGTGCCAAGAACCGGCATGGCACCCGTATCACTCAGGTAATCAAACAGGCGCTGCATGTGTTCCATCTCTTCACGAGAGTGCATTTTCAGGAAGGAGGCGGCACCTTCAAAACCTTTGTCGCTGCACCAGGCGCTCATCTGCAGATAAAGATTGGCGGAGAAAAATTCCAGATTTAACTGGTCGTTCAAACGCCCGGTCATTTCGGCGGTTAGCATGATCGCGTCCTTTTAGAATAGGTTAATTAAACAGGTGAGATGCGGTGGATTATGCATCAAATCGGTTAAGAAAGTGAAGCCTTTTCCTTAAAAACGGCTAGATTATCATATTGATTTAAAAAGAATTATTCCACGTTTTGAATGCGAGCGATTATCATTGTTGTCCGTTTTTAGCCTTTGTCGCCTCTTATCTTTCTCCGCACCTTATTAGTGCATCACGACTGTTCAATAATAGTGCGTCTGGCGAAAAGCTGTTTTATTTTTCTTCAAAATGATTTCATCCAGAAATAATACCGATGACGGTAAAGTAAAAAGATAAATAATAATCCGCTAAAGCTGGGTGTTATTTATCCAAAATTATCAGCACGGGAAAACATTAATTTCATAACTCAGTAAATAACAGTCTCTGGCATAAATCCTGCTTAGAACTTAGTTCCATATATTGCAACTTGTCGCTGGATAGATAACGGCAAAGCTGAAAATGCAGGAGATGTTATGTCAGATGAAAATATATTAACCACGTCAGAAAAGGTTACGGCTAGCAAAGGCAGTTATCTGGCACTGATCTTTGCCATTCTGTTTTTTTCAGGTCTCTTATACAAAGTTGATGGCCTGTCATGGCTTGGCGCTTTTGACTTCACCACGCTGGGCGGCAGTTTCGGTACGATGAAAGATCCCGCCAGCAATACCTTTCTCGGCGCGGGCGGTCTGAGTGCAAAAGCGGGATTCCTGTTCGCGCTCTCTCTGACACCTACGGTGATGCTGGCGCTGGGCGTGCTGGAAATCTTTACCCATTACGGCGCGATTCGTGCGGCGCACAAGCTGCTGACCCCCTTATTAAAACCGCTGATGGGATTACCGGGACGCTGTGGCCTGGCACTGATCACGGATCTGCAAAGCACCGACGCGGGCGCGGCATTAACCAAAGAGATGTATGACCAAAAACAGGTGACGAAAATAGACATTGTGGTGATGAGCGCCTGGCAATATTCCGGGGCCGGATTAATTAATAATTATTTTGCGATCGGTTCAGCCCTGTTTGCCTCCATGACGCTGCCGATCATTATTCCGCTAGCGCTGATGTTTGTCCTGAAATTTGTCGGTGCGGCAATAACCCGCTTCGTGTTAAACAGTGTTTATAAGAAGGATTTCATCGATGGAAAATAATAACGCCGTCAAAGTCAGTCAAAATCCTTTCGATGTTTTCGTCACGGGTGCACGCAAGGGCTTTCATATTGCCATTCACAACCTGATGCCGAATGTGGTGATGGCATATGTGTTGGCGGAAGTGCTGAATCTGCTTGGCATCATGCAGTTTCTGGGGCACGTATTTGAACCGTTGATGGGGCTGTTTGGCCTGCCAGGTGAAGCGATAACCGTGCTGCTCACCGCGTGGCTTTCCTCGTCTGCCGGAACCGGCGTTGCGGTTAGCCTGTTGACTAAAGGCTTGCTGACGGGGGCGGATATCACCATTTTAGCGCCTGCCATTTTCCTGATGGGTTCGCAGCTGCAATATATGGGACGCCTGCTGGGCGTTGCGGATGTACCCAAAAAATACTGGCCGCTGCTGATGCTGGTGAGCATCGTCAACGCGCTGATTGCCATGTTTGTTATGCGCCTGTTTGTCTAGGAGAGAAGCCGTGTCTAACGTTTTAGAGCATTACCATTATCTGCACGAAATCCCGGAGCTGGGATTTGAAGAGATCAAAACCTCAGCGTATATCGCCGACCAGCTGGAAAAAGCGGGTTTAAAAGTCACGCGCGGCATCAATAACACCACCGGCATTGTGGCGGAAATTGACAGCGGCGTGCCTGGCCCGGTGCTGGCGCTGCGTGCCGATATGGACGCGCTTGGCCATATCATTGACGGCGTGCCGTGTGCGCGACATACCTGCGGACATGATGGTCACTCTTCCGTGGTGCTTACCGCCGCGCAGGAATTATTAAAAGAGGGTGCGGTAAAACGTGGGCGGCTAAAAATTCTGTTTCAACCTGCGGAAGAGCTGGGCGCCGGTGCGCTGGCCATGGTTGAAGGCGGCGCGATTGACGATGTGGACATGATTTTTGGTTTCCACGTTCGTCCGCTGGAAGAGTGTGTTGTAGGGCAGGCGGTGCCCGCGGTGCTCTATTCCGCTTGCAGCACGCTAGAAGCGACGATTAAAGGTCAGCCTGCTCATGCGGCGCGTCCACATTTGGGCGTTAACGCGCTGGATGCCGCGGTTCAGGCGGTGCAGGCAGTGAACACTATTCATCTGTCGCCTGGTTTAAACTGGAGTGTAAAAGCAACGCGTTTTCTGTGCGATGCTGGCGTCACCAACTCAGTGCCCGATGAAGCGCGCGTAGTCTGGGATCTGCGTTCACAAGAGAATGGGCCAATGATGTTGCTGAAAGAGAAGGTGACGCAAGCCATTATTAACAGCGTGGCTGCGCTGGGCGCTCAGGCTGACGTAGTCGTGTTGAAAGAGATGCCTGCCGCAGAAATTCATGACGAGGCGACAGCGATTATTCGTGACGCAATTGTTGATGTGTTGGGGGAAGATGGCTTACTGGACACTAAAACCACGCCTGGCAGTGAAGACTTTTTCTATTACCCCGTGAAGCGTCCGGGCGTGAAAGCCGGTTTCTGGGGATTAGGGACGAATTTGGTGCCGGGGCTGCATCATCCTGATATGCATTTTGACCTGAGCTCGCTGGAGATTGGCGTTAAGATTTTTAAATCATGCGTGGGTAAAGTGCTGGGATAAGCGGGATGGTGCTTTTTTGGGGGCGAGGTCGTTTGCCCTCACCTCAATCCTCCCCCATAAATGAGGAGGGAGATGCTGCTTTATGTTAGCTCGTAACTCGCATGCGGCAGCGTCTCCTTCCTCTGCTTCGCGGGGGAAGGCCGGGATAGGGGATAGCGCGCACCTCACGGGGATAGCGCACACCTCACACATTCACTCTACCTCACCGCAACAGCCTGTAGGCCGCGCCAACAAAATATTGTATGCTATGCCGCCTTAATGCTGACTGGGTAACCGGGATTGCCGCCAATGTAACTTCGCGCTTAAATGCCGACGAAAAATAATCGCATTCGGCACCGATTACCTGCCGGTAAGGTTCTACCGGCCATCGTGATTTATCAGCAGCGCCTGGCAATACACTATGCCGCCGCGCTGCCCCGTTGAGAAGAATTCACTCATGTCTAATCCCATTTTAGAAGAGGTGGCACGCCGCCGCACCTTCGCGATCATCTCGCACCCCGATGCCGGTAAAACCACTATTACCGAAAAAGTCTTGCTGTTCGGACAAGCAATCCAAACCGCCGGTACAGTAAAAGGCCGTGGCTCCAACCAGCACGCCAAATCTGACTGGATGGAAATGGAGAAACAGCGCGGCATCTCCATCACCACCTCAGTGATGCAGTTCCCGTATCGTGATAGCCTGGTTAACCTGCTGGATACCCCAGGACACGAAGACTTCTCGGAAGATACTTACCGCACGCTAACCGCCGTTGACTGCTGTTTGATGGTGATTGATGCCGCGAAAGGCGTCGAGGATCGTACCCGTAAGTTGATGGAAGTAACACGTCTGCGCGATACGCCGATCCTGACTTTCATGAACAAACTTGACCGTGACATCCGCGATCCGATGGAAGTGCTGGATGAAGTTGAGAGCGAGCTGAAAATTGCCTGCGCGCCCATTACCTGGCCAATTGGCTGCGGCAAATTGTTTAAAGGTGTTTATCACCTTTATAACGATGAAACCTATCTCTACCAGACCGGTAAAGGTCACACCATTCAGGAAGTGCGCGTTGTAAAAGGACTGGATAACCCCGATCTTGATGCAGCGATCGGTGAAGAGCTGGCTGCTCAGCTGCGTGAAGAGCTGGAGCTGGTGCAGGGCGCTTCGCACGAGTTCGAGCGCGAAGCTTTTCTTGCAGGCAAGCTGTCGCCGGTGTTCTTCGGCACCGCGTTAGGTAACTTCGGTGTGGATCATATGCTGGATGGTTTAGTTGCCTGGGCACCTACGCCAATGCCGCGCAAAACCGACACCCGCGTAGTCGAAGCTAAAGAAGAGAAGTTCACCGGCTTCGTGTTTAAGATCCAGGCCAATATGGATCCAAAACATCGCGACCGTGTAGCGTTCATGCGTGTGGTCTCCGGTAAATATGAAAAAGGCATGAAACTGCGTCAGGTTCGGACCGGAAAAGACGTGGTCATTGCCGATGCGCTAACGTTCATGGCAGGCGACCGTTCTCACGTTGAAGAAGCGTATCCGGGCGATATCATCGGGCTGCACAACCACGGTACCATTCAGATTGGCGACACCTTTACCCAAGGTGAAAACATGAAGTTCACCGGCATTCCGAACTTCGCGCCAGAGCTGTTCCGCCGCATTCGTCTGCGCGATCCGCTCAAGCAGAAACAGCTGCTGAAAGGCTTGGTTCAGCTCTCTGAAGAGGGCGCGGTACAAGTGTTCCGTCCTGTACATAACAACGATCTGATTGTGGGTGCGGTTGGTGTGTTGCAGTTCGACGTGGTCGTCGCGCGCCTGAAGAGTGAATACAACGTTGAAGCGATTTATGAAGCGATCAACGTGTCGACCGCGCGTTGGGTTGAATGCAGCGATGCGAAGAAGTTCGAAGAATTCCAACGTAAAAATGAGGTTAACCTCGCGTTGGATGGCGGCGATAATCTGACTTATATCGCGCCCACCATGGTGAATTTGAACATCACTCAGGAACGTTATCCTGAAGTGAAATTCCGCAAAACACGCGAGCATTAATCGTTTCACAGTAGCCATTCTATACGCTAAATAATTCGAGTTGCAGCAAGGCGGCAAACGCGTAAAGCCCGATGATCTTACCGTTGTAGGTGATTCGGGTGAGAAACAGCCGTTAACGCCTCTGCCGCTTGAAGGTGGATGGGTATACTTAAGAGTGGCTCTGTTTTCCCCTGTTACAGACTCTTCCTAAAAACACACCGTTTCGCCTATTTCGACCAGCTATCAACCAGTTACTCCGGCAAACTCCAAAATACCGACTATCATTGTTCTATCGGACGGCGAAAGAGACGTTTCTTCTCCTTGCGTCCAGTATTGCAGTAGCGCCGTTTGCTACTGTCGCGCCTACGGTTGTGGGTGAGTTAACTGATAGAAGGAATATATCGATGAAGAATACTAAGATTGCTAAAACCCTGATTGCCGCGATGGTAGGTTCTGCTTTACTGAGCGGCAGCGCGCTGGCTGAAGATTCAATGTCGCAAAAAGCACAGCAGACTGCAGACAGCACGGGTTCGAAAATCGATAGTTCTATGAAAAAAGTCGATGGTTTTATGGACGACAGCGGCGTAACTGCCAAAGCTAAAGCCGCTCTGGTAGATGACGAAGCCATTAAAAGTACGGATATCTCAGTTGAAACGCATCAAGGCGTTGTGACGTTAAGCGGTTTTGTCACTTCACAGGATCAGGCTGAAAAAGCGGTGGCCCTGGTGCAGAAGGTTGAAGGTGTTAAATCCGTCAGCGATAAACTACACGTTAGAGACAGCAAATCTCAGTCAATGAAAGGTTATGCAGGCGATGCTGCAACAACCAGCGAAATTAAAGCTAAGCTATTAGCGGATGACATTGTTCCGTCGCGCAAGGTGAAAGTTGAAACAACCGATGGCGTTGTTCAGCTCTCAGGTACCGTTGAGAACAAAGCTCAATCAGATCGTGCTGAAGGTATCGCAAAAGCTATCGAAGGCGTGAAAAGCGTTAAGAATGACCTGACGGTTAAATCTTAATGGTGAACGTGCGGCATTTTCGAATGCCGCACGAATAAGAAAACCCATCCTGGGCTCAAATAAGCAGTTCGATTTTCACTATTGGTAAGGAGAGGCTTATGTTTCGTTGGGGCATTATTTTTCTGGTAATCGCGCTGATTGCCGCAGCGTTAGGTTTTGGTGGTTTAGCCGGCACAGCAGCATGGGCGGCTAAAGTTGTCTTCGTTGTTGGTATTATCCTGTTCCTCATCAGCCTGTTCACTGGCCGTAAAAAACTTTAGCCGATGAGTCTTGCAGTTTAATGCGAACCAAGTACGCATAAAGCGGAGACCAGTCATCTGTAGCGAAAGGTGTGAGGAACGGAAATCCTCATCACGCTACAATGGGCAGGCGGCATTAAGCCGCCTGCCCGGTTAAGGAAATCATGACTGGTTCTCCGGAATGCTGCGAACAACAACGGAAAAAATCCCTCAGCCATTCTGACCGAGAACCCCTTTCGAGGTTCAGACATTGGGCATACGCATACCTGTCACACTTGGGGCGATCGAACCCCTTGCGCTTACACCGTTCAAAGCAAAAAAAATGGCGTTGGTGTGTGAAGGTGGCGGACAACGCGGCATCTTTACTGCCGGTGTACTAGATGAATTTCAACGCGCTAACTTCAATCCCTTTCACTTAATGCTTGGCACCTCCGCGGGTGCGCAAAACTTGTCAGCATTTGTCTGCGCGCAACCAGGCTACGCTCGCCGCGTTATTACGCGTTACACCACCAGTAAACTCTTTTTTGATCCCCTGCGTTTTGTGCGTGGCGGCAATCTGATCGATCTTGATTGGCTCATTGAAACCACCCGCAGTGAATTCCCGCTTGAAATGGCCACTGCGCAAAACCTGTTCAGCAGCGGCCGCGAGTTTTATATGTGTGCGTGCCGCAGCGACGACTATTCACCGGGCTACTTTGCGCCTACCCGCGACAACTGGCTAAACATCATTAAAGCGTCAAGCGCGATCCCTGGCTTTTACCGGCTTGGGGTTGATCTTGAAGGCATCAGTTATCTGGATGGCGGTATCAGCGACGCCATTCCGGTGCGGGAAGCGGCGAAGCGCGGCGCAGATACCATTGTGGTGATACGCACTGTGCCGTCGCAAATGTCTTATACGCCTAAGTGGTTCAAACGGATGGAGCGTTGGTTAGGTGAAAGCGCGCTGAAGCCGATGATCCATGTGCTTAATCATCATGAGCAGAGTTATCGGGAAATTCAGCAATTCATCGAACAGCCGCCCGATAACTTACGTATTATTGAGATCTTTCCGCCGCGTGCGCTGGCCAGCAATGCGTTAGGTAGCCGCATATCGTCGCTGAATCAGGATTACCATTTGGGACGTCGTTGTGGTCGCTACTTTCTCGCCACGCTGGGACAATGGTTGAGTGATGCCGAGCCGTTTATGCAGCATGCGGCAATTACGCCGCCTGCGCCGGTAGCGAACGCGCCGGACACGCGTGCCATCATCACGCCGCCGTTGGCGGGTAACGACGCCGATTACGATAAAGGATCGCTGGCATGAGATTTATCGACACCCATTGTCACTTCGATTTTCCGCCCTTCGTTGATGATGCGGAACAGAGCATCGCCCGCGCCGCCGAAGCGGGCGTAGAAAAAATCATTGTGCCTGCGGTGGATGTCAGCCGTTTCGCCGTGGTGTGCCAGCTGGCTGCCGATCATCCGGCGCTCTATGCCGCGTTGGGTCTGCATCCGATTGTAATTGAGTCGCACCAGGATGTGCATCTGGATAAATTGGAAGCCTACCTCAAGCAGCCACCCGAAAAGCTGGTGGCGATTGGTGAGATCGGATTGGATCTCTATCGCGAGGATCCGCAATTCGACAAGCAAGAGCGTTTGCTAGATGAACAGCTCAGGCTGGCAAAAAACTACGATCTGCCGGTCATTTTGCATTCACGTCGCACGCACGACAAGCTCGCACTGCATCTGCGCCGCCACGACTTGCCCCGGCGCGGCGTGGTGCATGGATTTGCTGGCAGCCTGCAGCAGGCGCAGGCGTTTATCAAACTTGGTTACGCTATTGGCGTGGGCGGCACCATTACGTATGAACGCGCCAGTAAAACTCGCCAGACCATTGCCCAGTTACCGCTGGAATCGCTGTTACTGGAAACCGATGCACCGGATATGCCGTTAAACGGCTTTCAGGGCCAGCCCAATCGTCCCGAACGGGCACGTCTGGTGTGGGAAACGCTGTGTAGCCTGCGCAATGAATCCCCGCAGCAGATTGCCGATGCACTGTGGCTAAACAGCCAAACGGTATTTCGGTTCCCCCGCTAAATCCTAAATCATTGAAATCACTGAATCTTGCTCAGGCAATTCATCTTCTGCTGTGCGGCATACAGCTATAATCCTTCTTTCCCACATTCGGCCGTGTGATTGACTAAGCTGAATACAAATACTGGCACGATTATTCAGCAAATGTGATAATAATAACATTGTCGCTGTTGGCGTATTGTTACGCTGGCAAGCTGTTATTTGTGATATATATCACTCTATCAGTACCGAATTTGCAGTCTGATCTTACCTTGATGTGACTCTCACCACATAAACCATCGGCTGCATTTGTTAGTATTATCACATTCACTCGGCCCGCTTGCTGGCCGCGACCGAACCTGTTGGAGAGCATCATGACCGATATTAAAGCGCAAGCACTGCGCGCGCTGAAACTGATGGATTTAACCACGCTGAATGAAGATGACACCGACGCAAAAGTCATTGCGCTGTGCCATCAGGCGAAGTCACCGGCTGGCAACACGGCCGCGATTTGTATTTATCCGCGCTTTATTCCTGTTGCACGCAAAACGCTGCGCGAGCAGGGTACGCCAGAGATTCGCATTGCGACCGTGACCAATTTTCCACACGGCAATGATGATATCGATATCGCGCTGGCTGAAACCCGCGCCGCCATTGCTTACGGTGCCGATGAAGTCGATGTGGTATTTCCTTACCGTGCGCTGATCGCCGGCAATACGCAGATCGGTTTTGATCTGGTGAAAGCCTGTAAAGAAGCTTGTGCCGCAGCGGATGTGCTGCTGAAAGTGATTATCGAAACGGGCGAACTTAAAGAAGAAGCCTTGATTCGTCAGGCTTCTGAAATTGCCATTGATGCGGGTGCAGACTTCATCAAAACCTCAACCGGTAAAGTACCGGTTAACGCGACGCCGGAAGTGGCGCAGATCATGATGAGTGTCATTCGCGATAAAGGCGTGAAGCAGCAAGTTGGCTTCAAGCCCGCTGGCGGCGTGCGTACGGCGGAAGATGCTGCGATCTATCTTCAGATAGCGGAAGAGACGCTGGGCGCCGAGTGGGCCGATGCGCGCCATTTCCGCTTTGGTGCTTCCAGCCTGCTGGCTAACCTGCTGAATACGCTGGGCCATAACAGCGAAACCAGCAAATCCGGTTATTAATTCTTTAGGCGGTCATTGGCCGCCTTTCTAACACCGACCTTCCCTTTGTAAGGGGGCTACCTTGTTCCTGGCTCAAGAAATCATCCGCAAAAAACGTGACGGCCACGCGCTGAGTGAAGAAGAGATTCGCTTTTTCATCAACGGCGTGCGCGATAACAGCGTTTCCGAAGGTCAGATTGCCGCGCTGGCGATGACCATCTATTTTCACGATATGACGCTGCCTGAACGTGTGGCGTTAACCATGGCAATGCGTGATTCCGGTACGGTATTGAACTGGAAATCACTGAATTTAAATGGTCCGCTGGTCGACAAGCACTCAACCGGCGGCGTAGGTGATGTTACGTCACTGATGCTTGGCCCCATGGTGGCTGCCTGCGGCGGTTACATTCCGATGATCTCCGGACGCGGCCTTGGGCATACGGGCGGCACACTGGATAAGCTGGAAGCAATTCCCGGTTTTGACATCTTCCCGAGCGACGATCGCTTCCGCCAGATCATCAAGGAAGTCGGCGTCGCAATTATCGGTCAGACTAATTCACTGGCACCGGCTGACAAACGCTTTTACGCCACGCGCGATATCACCGCCACCGTTGACTCTATTCCGCTGATCACTGCGTCGATTCTGGCGAAAAAGCTCGCCGAAGGTTTAGATGCGCTGGTGATGGATGTGAAAGTCGGTTCCGGTGCTTTCATGCCCACTTACGAAGCCTCGGAAAACCTGGCGCAGGCGATTGTTGGTGTGGCCAATGGCGCGGGTTGTAAAACCACGGCGCTGCTTACCGATATGAATCAAGTGCTGGCGTCTACCGCCGGGAATGCGCTGGAAGTGCGTGAAGCGGTGCGTTTCCTCACCGGCCAGCAGCGTAATCCACGCCTGCTGGAAGTGACGCTGGCGCTGTGCAGCGAGATGCTGATCTCGGGCAAACTGGCGGCAGATGACGCCGAAGCGCGTCAAAAACTGATGCAGGTGCTGGACAACGGCGCTGCTGCGGAGATTTTTGGTCGCATGGTGGCCGCGCAGAAAGGGCCAGTCGACTTTGTTGAGCGTTACGATGCTTATCTGCCGGCACCCACGCTAAGTAAAGCGGTTTACGCCGATCAGCCCGGTATTGTTAGCAGCATGGATACGCGTGCGCTTGGCATGGCCGTGGTGGGCATGGGCGGCGGGCGTCAACGGGCCAGCGACAGCATCGATTATAGCGTTGGCCTGAGCGACATGATCATGCTCGGCGAGCGTGCCGATACCGAGCGACCGCTGGCGGTGATTCATGCCAGCAGCGAAGCTAACTGGCAGCAAGCGGCAAAAGCCCTTAAAGCCGCCATTAAACTCAGCGACAGGGCGCCCGCCGCCACGCCGGTGGTCTATCGCCGCGTGACTGAAGCCGGTTAAATAATACAATCGGTGCCAGCCGCAAAGCATTCGGGTATACTGATCTGATCGCTTTTTTTTGACTTGTCACGCGCACAGGCGCAGGAGACTTGCATGAAACGTGCTTTTATAATGGTTCTCGACTCCTTTGGAATCGGCTCCAGCAAAGACGCTGAAAAATTCGGTGACGCAGGTTCAGACACTTTAGGCCATATCGCTGAAGCCTGTTTAAAAGGTGAAGCGGACAAAGGACGCAAAGGTCCGTTGCATCTGCCGAATCTGACCGCATTAGGTTTGGGTAAAGCCGCAGAATTATCTACCGGACGCTTCCCGGCTGGCCTCGATCCAGAGGCAAAAATCACTGGCGCTTATGCTTTCGCCAGCGAACTCTCTTCCGGTAAAGATACGCCATCTGGCCACTGGGAAATTGCCGGTGTGCCGGTTTTGTTCGACTGGGGTTACTTCAGCGACAAAGAAAACAGTTTCCCGCAGGAATTGCTGGATAAACTGGTTGAGCGCGCAGAGTTACCGGGCTATCTCGGCAACTGCCACTCATCGGGTACGGTGATCCTCGACCAACTGGGCGAAGAGCACATGAAATCGGGCAAGCCGATTTTCTACACCTCTGCGGATTCCGTGTTCCAAATCGCTTGTCACGAAGAGACGTTTGGCCTGGATCGCCTCTATGCGCTGTGTGAAATCGCGCGCGAAGAGTTGACCGAAGGGGGCTACAACATCGGCCGTGTGATTGCTCGTCCGTTTGTGGGCGATAAAGCGGGGCATTTTGAGCGTACCGGCAATCGCCACGATTTAGCTGTGGAACCGCCATCGGCGACCATGCTGAAAAAACTGGTAGATGAGAAGGGCGGTCACGTGATTTCCGTGGGTAAAATTGCGGATATTTACGCCGAGCAAGGCATTACCAAAAAGGTTAAAGCCACCGGACTTGATGCGCTGTTTGATGCCACGATCAAAGAGATGAAGCAAGCGCCTGATCAATCCATTGTGTTTACTAACTTCGTTGATTTTGACTCAACGTGGGGACATCGTCGTGATGTTGCCGGTTACGCAGGGGGGCTGGAGCTGTTTGATCGTCGTCTGCCGGAGCTGATGGCATTGGTGGAAGAAGATGACATTTTGATCCTGACCGCCGATCACGGCTGCGATCCTACCTGGGAAGGCACTGAACATACGCGCGAGCACATTCCCATTCTGATCTACGGCCCTAAAGTAGAGCCTGGCTCGCTTGGCTACCGCGATACCTTCGCGGATATCGGCCAGACAATTGCACACTATTTTGGCCTGTCCAGCATGGACTACGGCAAGAACATGCTGTAAAGCAGCTATTTAAAAAGGATAACGAACAATGGCAACTCCTCACATTAATGCAGAAATGGGTGATTTCGCGGACGTCGTACTGATGCCTGGCGATCCGCTGCGCGCCAAGCACATTGCAGAAACCTTTCTGGAGAACCCGGTTGAAGTGAACAACGTGCGCGGCATGTTGGGTTACACCGGCACGTACAAAGGTCGCAAAATTTCGGTGATGGGTCACGGCATGGGCATTCCGTCTTGCTCGATCTACACCAAAGAGCTGATCACCGATTTCGGCGTGAAAAAGATTATTCGTGTGGGTTCCTGCGGCGCGGTACGTGCAGATGTGAAACTGCGTGATATCGTGATTGGTATGGGTGCATGTACCGATTCGAAAGTGAACCGTATGCGTTTTAAAGATCATGACTTTGCAGCGATTGCTGACTTTGACATGGTGCGCAACGCGGTTGACGCGGCTAAAAACCTGGGCGTTGATGCGCGCGTAGGTAACATCTTTTCTGCGGATCTTTTCTATACCCCAGATCCACAAATGTTCGACGTGATGGAGAAGTACGGCATCCTCGGCGTGGAAATGGAAGCGGCGGGCATTTACGGCGTAGCAGCGGAATTTGGCGCTAAAGCGCTGACTATTTGTACCGTTTCTGACCATATTCGCACGCACGAGCAGACCACTGCGGCTGAGCGTCAGACCACCTTTAACGACATGATTAAGATCGCATTAGAGTCTGTCTTGCTGGGCGATTAATCGCGCGTTAAGTGCGGGATCGTTTGTCCCCCACCTCAGTCCTCCCCCACGCGTGGGGGAGGAAGACGCTGCCAT
Organism: Pantoea sp. T14; assembly: GCF_036663535.1. Lineage (NCBI taxonomy): Bacteria > Pseudomonadati > Pseudomonadota > Gammaproteobacteria > Enterobacterales > Erwiniaceae > Pantoea > Pantoea sp. T14. The sequence continues at coordinate 4,243 of NZ_JAWUEB010000015.1, read as the reverse complement.
ATGCGAGTATTGAAGTTAAATGTGGCAGCGTCTCCTTCCCCCGCTTCGCGGGGGAAGGCCGGGATGGGGGACAGCGCGCAGATGAGATAGTTTGTCCCCCACCTCGGTCCTCTTAAGTGCGAGGTCGTTTGTCCCCCACCTCAGTCCTCCCCCACGCGTGGGGGAGGAAGACGCTGCCATATGCGAGTATTGAAGCTAAATGTGGCAGCGTCTCCTTCCCCCGCTTTGCGGGGGAAGGCCGGGATGGGGGACAGCGCGCACCTTCCATCTCGTAACATCTTCATTAAATGACACACTTTTGCCCAAGCTTGTGCATCTTCGCGCTGGCGCTGTGAGGAGAGCGCTTTATCATTAGCGCGACAACGAATAATAAACACACCGCTAAATAATGCCTCCTGATGAATTTTCGTAATTTCGAAGCTGAAGAAAAGCTGTTTGTCCGTCGCGCGGCGGCGGCCTTTGCGCTGGTCGTTATCTGTTTTACTGTTCTGGGTATCAACCTGTATCGTTTACAGGTGCGCGATCACAGCTATTACCAGACGCGATCCAATCAAAACGATATCAAAATGATCCCAATCGCCCCAACGCGCGGGTTGATTTACGATCGCAACGGCATTCCTTTGGTGCGCAATGTTTCCTGGTACGACATCACGCTGACGCCCTATAAAATCAACGACATGCAAGCCACGCTGAAAGCGTTGACGCCACTGGTTGATCTCACACCCGACGACCTGGAAAGCTTCCAACGCACGCTAAAACAGAGCAGCCGTTACAAGCCCGTGATCTTGAAATCCGAGCTCACCGACGAACAGGTTGCCCGTTTCTCAGTAAATCAGTTCAACTTCACCGGCGTTAGTATCGATACTTATCAGGACCGCCAATATCCTTATGGCGCTGATTTAGCGCATGTGCTCGGTTATGTCTCTAAAATCAATGATAACGACTACAAACGGCTGAATGAGCAGGGCATAGCGGAAAACTACGCAGCCGATCACAACATCGGCAAGCAGGGAATTGAAGGGTATTACGAGTCGGTGCTGCACGGTAAAACGGGTTATCAGGAAGTGGAAGTGGATAACCACGGACGCATTGTGCGAGTGCTAAAAGAAGTGCCACCGCTTGCGGGTAAAAACATTACGCTGACGCTGGATCTGCACCTGCAACAGTATGTTGAAAGCCTGCTTGCGGGTCAGCGTGCGGCGCTATTAATTGAAGATCCTCATGATGGATCGGTGCTGGCGATGGTTTCCAGCCCCAGCTACGATCCGAATCCTTTCGTCAAAGGCATCAGCTATAAAGCCTATGAAACGCTGCTACAGGATAAAAACCTGCCGCTGATCAACCGCGTTACTCAAGGTCTTTATCCTCCGGCCTCGACGGTTAAACCTTATATGGCGATGTCGGCGCTGCTGACAAAAGTGATTACGCCGCAAACCAGTTTCTTTGGCGCACCAACCTGGACGTTGCCCGGCACCGATCGGCGTTATCGTGACTGGAAAAAGAGCGGTCACGGCATGTTGGATGTCACTAAAGCGATTGAGGAATCTGCCGACACCTTCTTCTATCAGGTGGCGTTTATGATGGGCATCGACCGTATTCACACCATGCTCAGCCAGTTTGGTTACGGCAAACCCACCGGCATCGATTTGAACGAAGAGTATAACGGCCTGTTACCGAGCCGTGAATGGAAGCTGAAGGTCCATAAAAAAGGGTGGTATCAAGGCGATACGGTATCGGTAGGCATTGGGCAAGGCTATTGGATAGCGACGCCGATTCAAATGGTTAAAGCGATGGTCACGCTGATTAACAATGGTCACGTAATCGCACCGCATCTGCTGGAGAAAACGCAGCGTGGTAAGCTGGTTGAGATGTATCAACCGAAGCTGCCGCAAGCCCAGGTTGGTGAGGCTAATTCACCTTACTGGTCGCTGGTGCGCCACGCGATGTTTGGCATGGCGAATGCGCCAAACGGCACCGGTTATAAATACTTTCACACTGCGCCGTATGGCATTGCAGCCAAGAGCGGCACCTCGCAGGTGTTTAGCCTGAAACAGAACCAAACTTATAATGCCAAAATGATTCCGGTTCGCTTACGTGACCATATTTTCTACACCGCGTTTGCGCCATTCAACGATCCCAAAGTGGCAGTTGCCTTGATTCTGGAGAATGGCGGCGGCGAAGGCGTAACGGCCGCACCCGTCATGCGGCAGATTCTTGATCACATATTCATTCCGCCGACCACGCCACCGCCGGTGCAAATGGCGCAGCAGAAGCCATAAAAAAGGGGCTTAGCCCCTTTTTTAATTAAACTATATCCGTTCTCATTTTTTACTTAAATTATGGGCGATGTGGGTTTAATAAATTTTATTGAATTGATGCTGTTTTTACAGCGCCAGTTTAAATGACTGGCAAAAAAAAGAATTAAATATATTTGAAGTATAAGGTCTTGAAAGCTTCGCCTAATCAATAAGCAACGTCACACGTTGAGCTTCTAATTCAGGTATCAGGCGCATTAGTAAGAGCGATTGTATGTCGAAAGTTTCCAGGCTCTTACTCAGGTCAAGGCATGAAGACCAGACGTAACGATCTCATTACCCGTGCTGCGGGGCGTAGCAAAAATAGAGGTGGGATAAAGATAAAAACAGCCGGTTGGCTACCGGCTGTTTACCCTATTTTTTAAGCGCTTCAGTGACGTGGCTAATGGCACGAACCACTTCGGTAGAACTGTTGCGGATATCGGCAATCATGCCGCCCGCTTCCTGTGCGAGGATCACACCTTGATCGGCGCGTTTAAGGTTGGATTCAATTCCTTTTAACGCCTTATTCGCCAGTAGATGGTTCTGCTGCACCCTGTTCTCAATTTCCGTGGTGGCACGGTTAATATTAGCAGCCAGAGTGCGTACTTCATTAGCGACAACGGCAAAGCTACGTCCATGCGTTCCGGCACGTGCAGCTTCAACTGCAGCATTAAGGGCCAGCAGATTGGTTTGATCAGCAATACGGCGAATGCTCTCAACGATAAAGCCAATGCGATCGGATGAATCGCTCAGACCTGAGATATCCCCCGAAATACCGTGTAACTCGCCTGCCAGTTCGTTCATGGTTTGCACGCTGTTAGCAATAACGTCAGCGCCCAGTTTGGTGCTTTCACTGGTTTGCAGCGCAGTTTGATAAGCCTGCTGTGCAGCTTTACGCTCTTGCTGGTTTTTCTCAACCTGTGCGGTGACATCAGTGGCAAATTTCACCACTTTATACAGCTCACCGTTTTCGTTGAAAACCGGATTGTAGGTTGCTCGCAACCACAGGGTGCGGCCTTGCTTATCAACGCGTGGAAACTGACCAGAGACAAATTCACCCCGGTTCAACTGTTGCCAAAGTGCTTTGTATTCGGCGCTTGTACGCATCTCTGCCGAGCAAAATATGCTGTGATGCACTCCCTTGATTTCATCGATGCGATAACCCATGGTTTTAAGAAAGTTATCGTTGGCTTTGAGCACTTCGCCTTTCAGGTTAAAAGCAATCACCGCCATTGATCGCTCGATAGCGGTGGTCATTGAACGCTGCTCTTGCGCATCAATAATATGTTCGGTGATATCGTTGGCGAGTTTGACAATTTTAAACACGCGGCCGCTGCGATCTTGTACCGGCACATAGTTGGCTTCGAGCCACACCGGTAGACTGTTTTTGGCTACGCGCAGAAACTTATCGCTGAAACTTTCGCCGCGATTCAACCGCTGCCAGAAATCGCGATACGCTCTGGATTGAAGCAGATCGGGCGTACAAAACATGCTGTGATGCTGGCCTTTGATTTCATCCAGCGTATAACCCATACGCTCAAGAAACAGCGTGTTGGCGGTGAGAATGGTGCCTTCTGGTGAGAATTCGATCATAGCAATCGAATCTTTTAATGAATGCATTGTTGCCGATGAGTGCGCACGCTTTTGCCAGGCAAGGCGTGAAACGACTCCTGATGTAATGGTGGAGAACATGGTTGAACCTTTTTATTAGTGTTAGTCTTCATTACATTTTATCGGCGGTTGCGTTTAAAAATTCAGCGGATGTCGACTTGTTTACACAAAATTTCACCCATGATTCTTAGGGTTGATGGAAAAGGCGTCAGTCGATTTCAATTTTGTTAAAAGCGTTTGACGCTAAAAGTCAGTTAGGGTTTAATGCGCCCCGTTGCCCGAATAGCTCAGTCGGTAGAGCAGGGGATTGAAAATCCCCGTGTCCCTGGTTCGAT
>NZ_JAWUEB010000014.1:0-10950 GCF_036663535.1 Pantoea sp. T14 | reverse complement strand
TCCGTCATGCTTCGCGCTGCAGATGCGTTGGCTGCCTGCATTTCACCCCGGTCACTTACCTGAGTAAGCTCCCGGGGGTTCATGCGTTTGTCGCCTTCCTGCAACCCGAATTATTTAGGATATCTATCCGTCATGCTTCGCGCTGCAGATGCGTTGGCTGCCTGCATTTCACCCCGGTCACTTACCTGAGTAAGCTCCCGGGGATTCATGCGTTTGCCGCCCTATTAAAATAGGTATTATCAAGGCCATAAACCCATCGCACAGGATATTGTATGTCTGACACTCAACAGCTCGATCAGCTCGTCGCCGCTTGTCACTGGATAGGCGCTAAAGGCTGGGCACCCGCGACTGGCGGTAATATGTCGGTTCGTCAGGATGAACATTTCTGTTTGCTCAGCGAATCGGGCAAAGACAAAGGTGGCCTGACGCGTGATGACTTCATCCAGGTTGAAATTGCCTCTAATCTTGCGCCTTCTGGACGCAAACCTTCTGCCGAAACCGCGTTGCACACCTTAATCTATCGACTATTTCCCGAGGCGGGCGCGGTTCTGCATACGCACACCGTTAACGCCACCGTCTTGTCTCGAGTGGAAGAGGGCGCTGCACTGCTGCTGTATGGCTACGAAATGCAAAAATCCCTGACGGGTCAGCACACGCATGAAGATACCGTGGCGATTCCGGTATTTGATAACAGCCAGGACATCGCTGCGCTGGCGTCAGAAATTGAAGATTATGCCGCCCGTTTTCCGCTGCGTTACGGCTTTTTATTACGCGGTCACGGCTTAACCTGCTGGGGCGAAAACGTCAATGAAGCACGACGTCATCTTGAAGGGTTGGAGTTTTTATTTGAATGCGAACGTCAACGTCGCCTGCTGGAGAGCAAATGATCCGCGCTATTGTCACTGATATCGAAGGCACCACCAGCGACATCCGCTTCGTGCACAACGTACTGTTTCCTTACGCCCGCCAACACTTAGCTGCCTTTATTCGCGAAAATCAGGATAACGCAGAGGTTGCTGCCGCGCTGAATGCGGTACGCATCGAAGCCGAACTGCCGGAGGCCGATCTCGCCACGATCACTGAGATCCTGTTCAGCTTTATGGATCAGGATCGTAAATCCACCGGCTTAAAAGCGCTGCAAGGGATGATCTGGCGCGCGGGTTACGTTAACGGCAGTTTTACCGGGCACCTTTACCCTGATGTTCTGCCTGCTTTAAAGGCATGGCAGCAGCAGGGTATAAAACTCTACGTATATTCTTCCGGCTCGGTTGCGGCGCAGAAATTGTTATTTGGCTACAGCGACGAAGGTGATATTACTGGCCTGTTTAGCGGTTATTTTGATACGCACGTTGGTGCCAAGCGTGAGGTTAACGCTTATCACTCTATCGCCGCCGAAATCGGCCTGCCGGCTGACCAGCTGCTGTTTCTTTCTGATATTTATCAGGAACTGGACGCAGCGGCTGAAGCCGGTTGGCAAACCCTGCAGTTGATTCGTGGCGACGCGGATAATCAAAGCCGTCATCGTCAGGTCAATAATTTTTCCCAGATTAACCCGGAGTCGATTTGAGATGAGTGCACTGACCATTTTTACTGAGAGTGAAGCCAGCCAGCCGGTATGGCACAGCACCGATGCTGAGGCAATCCGTGAACGTCTTAACGCTAAAGGTGTACGCTTTGAGCGCTGGGAAGCGGATCGCGAACTGGGTGAGAATCCTGACGCCGAAAAGGTAATTAACGCTTATCAGCATGCCATTGATCGTCTGGTCGCCGAAAAGGGTTATCAAAGTTGGGATGTCATCAGCATGCGTGCCGACAATCCCCAGAAAAGCGTCTTGCGCGAGAAGTTTCTTTCAGAGCATACCCATGGCGAAGACGAAGTGCGTTTCTTTGTTGAGGGCGCAGGATTGTTTTGCCTGCATCTGGATGGACAGATCTTGCAGATCCTGTGTGAGAAAAACGATCTGATCTCCGTTCCGGCGGGAACGCCGCACTGGTTTGATATGGGATCGTCGCCAAACTTCACTGCGATCCGTATTTTCGATAATCAGGAAGGTTGGGTAGCTAATTTTACTGGCGACAAGATTGCCGATGCTTATCCACGACTGGATTAGCTTTTGCCTTTGCGCGTAGAGATTTGACCTCTGCGCGTTAGATGTTGGCCTCTACATACGCGGTTTTGACGTATGTGCACTGTCCCCACCTCGGTCCCTCCCCATCAAAACGGGGAAGACCGGGAAGGGGACAAACGACCTCGCAACGCAGGAATCACTGTGGCTGAAACGCACCCAATTTTACCTGCTCTGGCGTGACCACACCGGTATTCAACACCCAACCGCTGATCAATGCAGCAGGCGTCACGTCAAATGCCGGGTTATAAACAGCCGCATTTTCGGGTGCCCATTGAACATTGCCAAAACTGCCCGCTACGCCGGTGACCTCGCTCGCCGCACGCTGTTCAATCGGAATCGCTGCGCCGTTCGGACACAAACGATCCAGCGTGGTGTGTGGCGCGGCAACATAGAATGGAATGCCATGGTAATGCGCCAGCACTGCCAAACTGTAAGTGCCAATTTTGTTCGCTACATCACCGTTCGCAGCGATGCGATCGGCACCGACCCAAATCGCATCGACCTGCTTACTGGCCATCAGGCTGGCGGCCATGGAATCAGTGATCAACTGATAGGGTATCGCCAGCTCACCCAGTTCCCATGCAGTCAACCGCCCACCCTGCAATAAAGGACGCGTTTCACCGACCCAAACATTTGCTACTTTACCTTGCTGATGCGCTCGGGCAATCACGCCCAGCGCGGTGCCTACGCCTGCGGTGGCTAATCCGCCAGTATTGCAATGTGTCAGCAAGCGGCTGCCAGGCGTGACTAACGCGCTGCCAGCGTCAGCGATATCGTCACACAGCTGCTTATCTTCTTCCACCAGACGCAGCGCTTCTTTAACAAGCGCGTCGACAAACGTCTCCTGCGCTAGCGCGAGCTTCATGCGATCAAGATTATTCATTAGGTTCACAGCGGTCGGACGCGCCGCGCGCAGGATTTCCAGCGCTTCTGCCAGCTGATCGCGCGTTTGCCCATGCTCCGCCAGCAGCGCCAGCAGCAGCGACGCAGAAAGGCCAATCAGCGGCGCACCGCGCACGCGCAAGGCATGAATATGTTCAACCAGCTGCGCCACGCTGTGCGCGGGTAGCCAGTTTTTTTGCTGCGGCAGCGCTTGCTGATCGAGGATCCAAAGCTGATTGTCACGAACCTGTAAGCTGGTGGTTTGAAGTCTCTGCATTGTCTGTGAAATCCATGTTGCGTTAATGGCGGATATTGTGCCAACATGCTTAGCGGATGTATAGACGTCTGAACGGCTTATGGCTATTTGATCCTCAAGTCTTTTGTTTATAAGGAATGGCAATGTCGCAATACCGTACCTTCACCGCTGCTGACGCTGTGGAATATGCCAAACAATTTGGCGGAGTGGACGATCCTTCTACGCTGGTCAGTGCGGAAGAGATTGGTGATGGTAACCTTAATCTGGTGTTTAAGATTTATGATAACCAAGGCAAAAGCCGCGTGGTGGTTAAGCAAGCACTGCCCTACGTACGTTGCGTGGGAGAATCCTGGCCGTTAACGCTGGATCGTGCCCGTCTGGAAGCGCAAACGCTGGTTGAACACTATAAACATTGCCCGCAGCATACCGTTCAGATTACCCATTACGACGCAGAATTGGCCGTGATGGTGATGGAAGACCTTTCCAGTCACCGTATCTGGCGCGGCGAGCTGGTACAAGGCGTTTATTACCCGGAAGCATCGCGTCAGCTGGGTGAATATCTGGCGCAAACCCTGTTTCACACCTCTGATTTCATTTTGCATCCTCACCAGAAAAAAGCGGAGGTTGCCCGCTTTATTAACCCGGAAATGTGCGAAATCACCGAGGATCTGTTTTTCAACGATCCCTACACCGATCATGAGCGCAATAAATACCCGGAGGCGTTGGAGCCGCTGGTTGCCAGCCTGCGTCATGATGATGCGTTACGCATTGCGGTGGCGGGCCTTAAGCATCGTTTCTTTGCCAATGCTGAAGCGCTGCTGCATGGTGACATCCACAGCGGATCGATTTTTGTCGCTGAAGGTAGCCTAAAAGCGATTGATGCTGAGTTTGGTTATTTCGGTCCAATTGGCTTTGATGTTGGCACCGCGTTGGGTAATTTGTTGATCAACTACTGTGGTCTGCCAGGCCTGCTGGCGCCGCGCGAAGCCGCCGATGGCCGTGAACAGCGTTTAAGCGATGTGCGCGACGTCTGGATTGCCTTCGTCCATCGCTTTCTTGAACTGGCTGAAGCCAAAACCACCGATGTTGCCATGGCATATCCAGGCTATGCGCAGGCGTTTTTACGTAAAGTATGGGCGGATACGATTGGCTACTGCGGTACCGAGCTGATTCGTCGTACTGTGGGCATGTCTCACGTTGCGGATATGAAGCTCATTAAAGATGAGGCGATGCGCACGGAGTGTATTCGTAACGCCATCACGCTGGGCCGCACGCTGATTCTGGCCGCCGATCATATTGAGGATGTGGAAGCGCTGCTGGCCCGCATTCGCCAGGCTGTCTGAAAAAGCGGATAAAAAAGGCCGACATTGCGTCGGCCTGTTAGGGAATGATTCATCGGATCATCAAGCGGCTTCGCTGGCACGACCCGGTTTCTGCTCCGCCGCTTTAGCAGGCACCGCCAACGCATCTGCGGCAAACTCATCAACGTTAATGGAGCGCAATCGACTCGCTTCGGCGCGTTTCAGCACCTCAGCTTCTTGCACATCAATTAAGCCCTGTTCCAGCGCCTGCGTTGCCAGCGCATCAAGCCGGGTAAAAGAGAGATGCTTTTTAGTCTGTTTGCACAGCCGATCGTGAATCACTTCCGCCGCCATCACATCCTGCAAGGCTTGCTCCAGCTGTCCTGCCGGATTATGTTCACTCGGCGTCAGATATTGGCCGCGACCTAAACGAGTACGCGTCGCTGACGGCAGCTGCAGCAATCTTGCGAGCTGGTGATCGAGACGATCAGAAGGCGCTGGACACTGTTTGCCGCCGGCAAAAATCACCAGGCGCAGCACGCCTGAAACTAAGCGATTCGGGAAGTTACGCAGCAGATCATCCATGGCATCTTCCGCCTGATGCAAGGCATCCTGTACGCCCCAATGCACCAGCGGCAGATCGGCTTCGTTGCGGCCCTCATCGTCATAACGTTTCAGCGTTGCGGAGGCGAGATAGAGCTGGCTCAGCACATCACCTAAACGGGCTGAAATGCGTTCGCGACGTTTCAAGCTACCGCCCAGCACTGCCATCGAAACATCTGACAGCAAAGCGAGATTAGCGCTGATGCGGTTCAGGTGCTGATAATAGCGGCGCGTTGCATCACGCGTTGGCGTGGCGCTGGTGCGGCCACCGGTTAAACCCAACCACAAACTGCGCACGTGGTTACTGCCGACATGACCTATGTGGCTGAACAACGCGTTGTCAAAAGCACTGACATCATTGTTGGCTGCTGCTGCCATCTCTTGCAGAACATAAGGATGGCAACGAATCGCGCCCTGACCAAAAATGATCATGCTGCGCGTCAGAATATTCGCGCCTTCAACCGTAATCGCGATGGGCGCGCCCTGATAGGCACGGGCGAGAAAATTGCTGTTGCCGAGCATGATGCCTTTGCCGCCTGCAATATCCATGGCGTCGATAATGGCGCGCTGACCGCGATGGGTGCAGTGATATTTGACAATTGCAGAGAGCACCGCCGGTTTCTCGCCCTGCATAATACCGGTGGTAATCAGCGTCGCGGCTGCATCCATCACATAAGCGTTTCCGGCGATCCGCGCGAGCGGCTCTTCAATCCCTTCCATTTTACCGATTGGTAATTTGAACTGGCGACGAATATGCGCATAAGCGCCGGTTGCCAGCGCCACGCTTTTCAGGCTGCCGGTAGAGTTCGATGGCAATGTAATACCGCGCCCAACCGACAAGCATTCAACCAGCATCCGCCAGCCTTGTCCGGCCATTTCTGGGCCGCCGATAATAAAATCGATCGGTACGAAGATATCTTTGCCGCGCGTTGGACCATTTTGAAACGGGACGTTTAACGGGAAGTGTCGATTGCCAATTTCAACGCCTGGCGTATGGGTGGGGATCAACGCACAGGTAATACCGAGTTCTTTGGTTGCGCCCAGCAATCCTTCAGGATCGCTGAGTTTAAATGCCAGCCCCAGCACGGTGGCAATGGGGGCCAGCGTGATATAACGCTTATTCCAGGTCAGACGCATACCCAGAACGTGCTGGCCTTGCCAGTCGCCCATGCACACCACGCCGGTATCGGGAATAGCGCCTGCGTCAGAACCCGCTTCCGGGCTGGTCAGAGCAAAACAAGGGATCTCTTCACCACGCGCCAGACGTGGTAAATAGTGATCTTTCTGTTTGTCGGTGCCGTAATGTTGCAGCAGTTCACCGGGGCCAAGTGAGTTCGGAACGCCGACGGTAATGGCTAAAATGCCCGACACGCCAGCCAGTTTTTGCAGCACACGCGCTTGTGCATACGCTGAGAATTCCAGTCCGCCATACTCTTTTTTAATGATCATGGCGAAGAAGCGATGCTGTTTTAAATACGCCCAGAGTTCAGGCGGCAGATCGGCCATTTCATGGGTGATCTGAAAATCATTTGCCAGGCGGCAAGCTTCTTCAACCGGGCCATCGATAAAGGCTTGCTCGTCGGCGGTCAGACGCGGCTGCGGATAGTTGTGCAGCTTCTGCCAGTCTGGTTTACCTTGAAACAGATCGCCTTCCCACCAGGTTGTACCGGCCTCAATCGCCTCTTTCTCGGTGCGCGACATCGGTGGCATCACTTTCTGAAAACGCTGTAGCATCGGTTTGGAAAAGAGATCACGGCGCAACGCGGGCAAATTGAAAGGCAGCAGGATAATGGCTAACGGCAGCAGCAACCAAGGTGTCCAGAGCTGAGCCGCCGCCAGCGCGCCGGTCCACAGCAGCAGAATCAGGCTACTCAACCGCAGCGAAATGCGGTGATAAAACAAGGCGCTAATCAGCACCACCGTCGCAAGTATCGAAACAACCATCATAATGAACCGCCTGTAAAGTAGTAAGAGGTCTGACCTGTTATGAGTAGATCTTTAGAGCAGTTGGTTTGATTTAGCAATTCGTTTACATCGCAGTTACGACCTTCCTCACAAAATCGTTGCGCGCGGTTTTTTCCGGGCAGAAGTCCCGCCAAATTTTCGCGGGGAAAGGGGGACGGATAGGGTGCGGTGCTTTGCGCTGACCGGCCATTCCGTTAAACTTGCTGCGATAAACCTCCCTTTAAAGGACATCCCTATGTACCAGGACATTATTCGTTCAGAACTTAATGAAGCCGCCGATACGTTAAATAATTTTCTGAGCGATGAAGCCAATATCCATGCGATTCAACGCGCTGCGGTGATGCTGGCCGACAGTTTTAAAGCAGGTGGAAAAGTGTTGTCGTGCGGTAATGGTGGCTCGCATTGCGATGCGATGCATTTCGCTGAAGAGTTAACGGGCCGCTACCGCGAAAATCGTCCTGGTTATCCGGCGATTGCCATCTCTGACGTCAGCCATCTTTCCTGCGTCAGCAACGATTTTGGTTACGACTATGTGTTCTCGCGTTACATTGAAGCCGTGGGGCGTTCTGGCGATGTACTGCTGGGCCTGTCTACTTCCGGTAACTCTGCCAATATCATTAAAGCGATTGAAGCCGCGCGTGCACAAGGCATGAAAGTCATTACGCTGACCGGCAAAGATGGCGGAAAAATGGCGGGAACAGCCGATATTGAAATCCGTGTGCCGCATTTTGGCTATGCTGACCGTATTCAGGAAATTCACATAAAAGTGATTCATATCCTGATGCTGCTGATTGAAAAAGAGATGGTGAAGTAACAGCATTGCCTCCTGCTCGACGGGAGGCGTTTAACTAAGGCGGTTGCTATGTGCGAATTGCTCGGGATGAGCGCCAATGTACCAACGGATATCTGTTTCAGCTTCACCGGTCTGGTGCAGCGCGGCGGTGGAACCGGGCCACACAAAGATGGTTGGGGCATTACGTTTTACGAGGATAAAGGCTGCCGCACGTTTAAAGATCCGCTGCCCAGCTATAACTCGCCAATTGCGCGCTTAGTGCAGGAATACCCCATCAAATCCCATTCGGTGGTGGCACATATTCGTCAGGCCAATCGCGGACAGGTATCGCTGGAAAACACCCATCCGTTTACACGTGAATTATGGGGACGCAACTGGACCTACGCTCACAACGGCCAACTCAAAGGTTATCGTCAGCTGGAAACCGGCACTTTCCGTCCGGTGGGTGAAACTGACAGCGAAAAGGCTTTTTGCTGGATTCTGCATAAGCTGGCGACACGTTATCCGCGCACACCAGGTAACTGGCCTGCGGTATTTCGTTATATCGGTGAATTAGCCGGCGAGCTGCGGCAGAAAGGCGTGTTCAATATGTTGCTGTCAGACGGACGTTATTTGATGGCGTTCTGTTCCACCAATCTCTTTTGGATCACGCGCCGTGCGCCGTTTGGCCGTGCGCAGTTGCTTGATCAGGATGTTGAGGTTGATTTTCAAGAACACACTACTGCCAATGATATCGTGACGGTGATAGCGACGCAGCCGTTGACAGGAAATGAAACCTGGCACCGGATAGTGCCAGGTGAATGGGCATTATTCTGCCTTGGAGAGCGCCAGGAATGATTTGGACGCAGCTTCGGGATTGGTTATCACCGGGCTGTTGTTCATGACATATTTACCGCTGGTCACGTTAACCGTGGGTGGCTGGTGGTATTTGTCGAAATACGCATAGCCCGGTTGCAGCTCACGCCAGAAATTGGCGTAGGTTGAGTAACGATGACGCTGCATGTTGCTTTCAGTCATGCGGAACGGATAGATGCTAATGCTCACCTCTGGTTGCCCATTGCGCAGCGCCGCATCCACATAATTAAAAATTTCATCCATGTAGGCGTTGGTCATGGCGTAACAGCCAATCGATTTGCAATCACCGTGGATCATCAAATAGTTGCCGTTGTAGCCCTGATCGCGATCATATTGGTTCGGAAAACCAATGTTAATAGCGCGATAGAAGCGGCTATCGGGCTTCAGCTGATTCAGCTTAACGTTATAAAATCCTTCCGGGCTTTTGAAATCGCCTTGACGACGTTTCGGGCCGAGGCCGCCAGAAAAATTACAGATGCGATAGGTGTCCAGTAGACGGTATTCATTACCGATTTTACCGTACAACTCTAACGTACGTTCTTCCTTGAAAATCTGGATATAAACTGGCGTGCCGAGTAACTGTTTCTTTAATTCTTTATTCACCGGCGCCAGTTGTTGAACGGGTTCAGGTGTCATTGCCATGCTGAGGGCTGGCATCAAAATCATCGCAAACAGGAGTGCGATTTTGCCCATGCTGTGTGTACCTTGACGTGAAGAAGAACAATGACGCCGAACAGCGTCTCTGCTTGCATTATCGGAAAACTCCGCTACCGCTGCGCAACATTAACATTGTCTGTTTTTTTAGCAAGACTATGTCCTGGAAAATGGCAGTTTCCTAAAGGGAATACGGCCAAAAATTTGTAAACTTTAATGCCTCGCTCAACAAATATTGCAGTTACTTTTGCCGACTGTATACTTATCCAGTATTGGAGGAGGGTATGCGCAAGATTATTCATGTTGATATGGACTGCTTTTATGCCGCGGTTGAAATGCGTGATGATCCCTCATTACGCGATATCCCTATCGCTATTGGCGGTAGCCGTGAACGCCGTGGCGTAATCAGTACCGCCAACTATCCTGCCCGAAAATATGGTGTGCGTAGCGCAATGCCTACCGGAATGGCGCTGAAATTATGCCCTCATTTACGCCTGTTACCGGGCCGCTTTGCTGCTTATAAAGAAGCATCAGCGCAAATTCGCGACATCTTCTTGCGTTATACCCCGCTCATTGAACCGCTTTCCCTGGATGAAGCCTATTTAGATGTCACCGACAGCCTGCACTGTCACGGCTCCGCTACGCTGATCGCTAAAGATATCCGCGCCACAATCTATCGTGAAACCCAGTTAACCGCGTCTGCGGGCATTGCGCCGATTAAATTTCTCGCCAAGATTGCTTCCGATTTGAATAAGCCAGACGGGCAATATGTGATTACACCGCCAGAGATGGCGGGGTTTTTATTGACATTACCGCTGGCAAAAATTCCCGGTGTGGGCAAGGTGTCCGCAAAGAAGTTGGAAGAGATGGGCCTGCATACCTGCGGCGATGTGCAGAAAGCAGATTTGGCGCAACTGTTAAAGCGGTTCGGTAAGTTTGGTCGCATTCTTTGGGAGCGCAGCAACGGCATTGATGAACGTGGCGTAGTGGTGGAGCGTGAACGCAAGTCGCTGGGCGTAGAAAGAACGCTGGCGGAGGATATTGAGAGTTGGGAAGCCTGCCTGACCATCATCGATTATCTCTATGAGGAACTGGATCGCCGTTTGACGCAGATCCGACCCGATAAATTAATCGCTCGTCAGGGCGTTAAATTAAAATTTAACGATTTCCAGCAGACGACGCAGGAACACATTTGGCCGGTGCTGAACAAGGAAGATATGATTGCGGTGGCGCGTAAAACCTGGGACGAGCGGCGGGCGGGAAGAGGCGTTCGGCTGGTGGGATTGCACGTCACGCTGGTGGATCCGCAGCTTGAACGGCAGTTGCTGTTGGGTTTGTAGTTTAGGGGAATGCGCGCGCTGTCCCTCATCCTAATCTCTTTAGGTTAGGCGTCGTTTATTTCCCATCTTGGTCCCCATAAGTGCGAGGCCGTTTGTCCCCCACCTCAGTCCTCCCCCATAAATGGGGGAGGAAGATGCTGCTTTATGTGAGTATTTAAGCTGCATGTGGCAG